>CALKJQ010000133.1 GCA_937995785.1 Candidatus Kapaibacterium sp. | reverse complement strand
TTTTTAAATTGAAATAAAAATTTTTTATTCTAATGCCTCTGGATTAGAGGCATTTTTTTTAATTTATATTAATTGCACATCGATTAAATGAAAAACACAATCAAAATTTTAATAGCTTTTAGTATTATTTTATGTATTCTTTCTTGCGAGAATACTCAAAACATCGAAGATAACAATACCACTCCTTTGTTTTCGATAGAAAATAAAAACTATTGGGTGTATCAAAAAATTATAGATTCAGTATTGGTGAACACTCAAACATACAGCCTAAAAAGAATGGATACAACATGGGTTTTAAAACTCAGTTCTTCGTCCAAACCAATTTATAATGATTCGGTTCTCATAGAGTTTTATTACAAAGGTAATGTCCTTTACATACTCGATTATTACAACTTGATGTGCACCGGACAAAAAAAATATTATTATAAAGAAATAACTCCAAACACGGTTGAATACTATTCACCAAATTATTACATTTTTAAAATGAGGAATATGGGTTGCATAATGAACGCAACTATAAATCACGAAATTTTTAGTTTTACTCCAAATTTGGGCTTAACAAGGATAGAAAAGAAATTACAAGAATATAACTCCAACCAACTTAAAACAGTTTATAGCTTGGTATTGGTAGAAAGCGGCTATAAATAAGTAAATACTAAATTTCTGCATCTCGAACTGGTTATTAAATTTATAATCCTAATTAGTGAATTTTTCTTAATTTGCATTTTTGGAAAATTGCATTTAATAATTAATGAACCTATTTTACTTCTTGGATTATCTCGATAATTTATTCCCTTCCGAATTCGCTTTAAAAGATGATAGAATTGGTTTACAAATACATTCTGGAAATATTGAAATAGAAAATTTATTAATTGCCTATGAAATTACTCCCGAAGTGGTAGCCGAAGCTGTTGGCAATAAATGCGATACAATATTGGTCTTTCATCCACTCATCTATCAACCCCTTCGCGAGATTAACCAAGCAGAGAGAGTGGGAAGGCTCACAACCTTGTTGCTCAAAAATAATATTTCCCTCATCTCGCTCCACACTCGGTTCGATGTGGTTCTCAATGGAACCAGCTTCCTATTTGCAAAGGAATTAGGCTTGGAAAATTGTAAAATATTGGACAAAAATTCAAATAATGAGAATTACGGAATGGGTTGTTATGGCAATTTCCCAGAGTTTTTAACTTTAGATGAATTTCTCGAAAAATTATATCAAATCGCAAATTCACCGCTGAAGCACTGCGAGGGTCGATCCCGACGAATAAAAAGTGTAGGAATAGTCGGTGGCAGTGGTTCTAGCTTTATCGATAAAGCAATAAAACTCGATTTAGATGCCTTTATCACATCAGATGTTTCGTATCATAATTTTCATATAACAAAGAACAAAATTACCCTTGTAGATGCTGGTCATTACGAAACCGAGAAATTCATAGTTCCATCATTAACCCAAATTATTACCAATGATAAACAGCACGAATTCAATTCAATTATCCCATCGCAAATTGTTACTAATCCGATTCAATACTATCCTTTTTTAAATATAAATAATAACAATACCAAATTTGTAAATAATAATATTAAGGTATAAAATGTCTACACAAAATCATTATCTCGCAGCACTCTCATTTGTCGACCAAAGATTGGATGAGCTAATCGAAGAATTTGGCGATCTACCCGAGATGGAAAAAGAGAAGCAAAGAGAATTGATTAATACAAAAGTTCAAATTGATGAGACCAAATCAATTCTGGACGAAATTAAAAAATTTGTTAATACTGCAAAATTAACCTTGGTCGAGCTTAAAGAAAAAGAAGAAAAATTAACTGCTCAGCAGTTTTTGGTTCGCAACAATAAAGAATTCGATGCAATTTCGCGCGAAATTGAATCTTTAAAACAAGAACATACCAATCTCTCGGACAAAATGCGTAACGAAGGAATTAAAGAAGAAAATTTAACTCGACTCTTGGAAGAGCAACAAAAAAAATATGATGAATTAGAATCAGAGATTCAAACATTAAAAGTGGAAATCGAAGAATTGGCGGGCGAACAAAAGGAAGAGGTTAGATCCTTGAAAAAGCAAAAGGACGCAATTCAATCTTTAATTAGCATCCAATTTCTTAAAGAATACAATAGAATTCGCCGTAACCACAACGACTCAGCTGTTCAAATCAAAAGATCGAGTTGCACGGGGTGCTATAATGCAGTCCCGTCCCAAAGAATTGTGGAAATACGCAACAACAAAAACTTGCTATATTTGTGCGAAAATTGTGGCCGCATTCTCTTGGCTGATGATTTGGAAATAAATGAAGATTTAATTAAAGAGTTGATCTAATTAAAATAATTAGTTTTGAAAGTAAAAAATCAAAAAAAATAAATTATTTTTATCTTTTTTGCTTATTATTCAAAATTTTATCTTATTTTTGTATTATTAGAATATTAGTTTAGTAAATTGTTTTATCTACAATTCAACTTCACTATTATCTGGCTTATTAATCCTATAATTATTATTAATAAGTTTTAGTTTTTTATAAATTTTTGGAGTGTTTTCTTGAACATCTATATTGGAAATCTGCCATTCGAAACTAATGAGCAGGAACTTACAGAACTCTTTGCTGAATTTGGCGAAGTATCATCAGCTAAAATAATAACCGATCGCGAAAGCGGTAGATCACGCGGTTTTGGCTTTGTCGAAATGAACGATGATGTAGCAAAAAAAGCTATAGAAGAATTAAACGGAGTTGAATACAAAGGTTTTCAACTAACAGTAAATGAAGCAAGAGAAAAAAGAGACGATCAACGCAATAATCGCGGCGGATATAATCGCTATGGCGGTGGTTCCCGACGAAATTATTAATATTTGAATAATTAGTCCTTTGCAAAATCCGGCATTCAATGAATGTCGGATTTTTTTTGCTTTGATTTTATCCTATTCATAATTTACGCTCATTTTACTTATTCTAAAAAATCTTCTTTTCATAATAATGGTTTAATCCAAATTATTTTATTTTATCAATCCAAACAATAATAGCATTTTTTTCAATAATTTTGAAAAAAAATCGAAGAGTTAATATGAAAAGTAAAGATTATCCATCAATTGCTATTATTGGTTACGGCTCTATGGGGCATACCCTCGAATCTGTTTGCAAATCCAAAGGAATCCAAATTGCCCAAATTTATGATGTGGACAATACTTTGGAACAAGACATCAAGTTGGATTTCGATGTTGCAATCGATTTTTCCGAACCTAATGCAGTTATTCCCAATTTAGAATATCTTGCATCCAAACGAAAAAATGTTGTTATCGGAACAACAGGTTGGTACGATAAAATTGATGAAGTAAAAAAAATAACCGAATCGAATGGTATTGGAGTTGTTTGGGGTAGCAATTTTTCGATGGGAATGCAATTTTTCTTTCGTATTATTCAAAAAACAGCTATCTTGATGAAAAAATTAGATGAATTCGAAGTTGGAATAATCGAAACCCACCACAATAATAAGAAAGATGCTCCCAGCGGAACTTCGATTGCACTCTCCAAATTTTTTATTAACGAACTTTTTAAATACGATGGAATAAGCACCGACCCAAACGAATGCACCAAAGACCACAAAAAATTACCTATCACATCTCTTCGTTTAGGCGATGTTTTTGGCGAGCATATCGTAAAAATAGACACTCCCTACGACGTTATAGAATTGAAACACGAAGCAAAAAACCGTAGTGGATTTGCAAATGGAGCTTTGGAAGCTGCCCGCTGGGTGAACAAAAAGCAAGGCTTTTACAATTTTACAGATATTTTATCCAGTTATTGGGTTTGAGTAACAGTTACTCCCATTTATAGAATCAAATAATTTGTTTTGTCTGCTTCGACATTAGCTATTCGCACTTAAAATGCAAATTTGAGCAATTTCGACAGATTGCAGTCGGCTTCATACTGATGAAGTATCCCCCGCTCATTGAATTCGCTGCTAGGTGCACGGTGGCATTTTCAGCAATTGGGAGGTTCTTCCTTAATTTCTTCCTGAGCAAGAAAGCAGGAGATGATGATACCAATACGGCTACGATTTCTTTCACAACAGCGATCAAAAATTTCGAATTGACAATTGCAGTGGTGGTGGCAGTATTCGGCATCAATTCCGAAGAAGCAATTGCGGCAGCGATTGGACCGCTTGTGAAGGTTCCTGCAATAATAGGATTAGTTAATGTAGCATTGAGGTTTAATAAGAAATATTTTGAATGACAAAAAAAATCCCTCGTTAGAGGGATTCGTATATTTAATGTTTTATGAATTTACGATGAACAAACCAGCCATCATCAAATTCTAATTTAACGAAATAAACTCCCGCTTGTAATCCACTTACATCAAATTCATTGTCTGTACAATATGGTTTCTTCATTTCTTGACCCATTAAATTACAAATTGTGATTCCTTTCAATTTATAGTGATTATTTCCTATGCTTACTTTATCATTTGCGGGGTTTGGGTACAATTCTATTGGTTTGAGTACGATTTTTTCTGTTTTTTCTTTTACGCCTACTGGTTTAACCTTTATTCGGAACAAACCCTCCCAAGTGCTTATATACAGATAATCTTCTACAGTCAAAATGTCTGTAATTACATTACCTTCTAAGTCAGGTGCTATATCCGTTAATGTATTTTTTTCTAGATTATAATTATACAATCCTGAATATTTTGCTTCAATATCTAACAATAAAATCACTAATTGACCTTGAAAATATATGAATTTACAATTTTCAGGATAAATTTTTCCATTTATCAAAGGTAAATTTATTATTTTGAAGGATTTTCCTAAATCATCAGTTAAAAACAAAGGTGAAAGCAATGTTTTTTGTGAAAAACTATATTTGTTTTCTTGATACCCAAAAATCAGAATAGTTTTATCTGAAGAAATATCAGTAAATAATACTTTATACACAGAATCTTTCACAGGAATATTAATTTTTGCATATATATTCCAATTTTTACCTTCATTTGTTGATTCAAAGATAGCATTCTCATCATTTATTGCAAAATATTGTCCATTTTTTACGAATAAATGCCCGCTCTTTTCAGGTAATTTCTGTAAAAAAAGTGAATCGTACATAGTAACTGTTTTTCCTGTATCAAGTGTGAAATAAATAAACTTCATTTTAGGAAAACTCGAATTTTCGAAGAAATAAAATAAAGTATCGTTTCTTTCATACATATTTTTATCTTCATCTTTAAAATATATTGCACCCTTAGAATAAAATTCCCAAGTTTCCCCATTGTCATTAGATTTATAAGTTTTACTAGTTCCTCTGTCAACTGCAAACAAACCATATTTATTGTTTGTAACTGT
The DNA here is from genome assembly GCA_937995785.1 of Candidatus Kapaibacterium sp. Taxonomy (GTDB): domain Bacteria; phylum Bacteroidota; class Ignavibacteria; order Kapaibacteriales; family UBA2268; genus GWF2-33-9. The sequence continues at coordinate 23,723 of CALKJQ010000133.1, read as the reverse complement.
GAAATTATAATTACTATTCGCCCATAGATATTCACTAGGTATTCCTACTTCGGGTATTACAATTTTCCTCTGCCAACTTTTGCCTCCATCGTATGATTTCATTATAGTATTTCTCAACATCTTATTTCTGGGAACTGTTAAGAATTCTTGTCCAATTTTTATTATTTTAAGCCATGGACCTTCATATAAATAATCAGGTGATGAATATAATCCTTTATTCCTTTCTTCCCAAGTCTGCCCGTCGTTTGTTGATGCTATTATTGAGTATGGGAATGAAGCCGCAATCAATTCCCCTTTTATTGAAAATAATTGAGTGATTCTATAATTGGTATTTCCAATTCTTTCCCAAGTCTCACCAACATCAGTTGAACGAACTAAATAGAGCTGTTGAGTTAGAGTATCATATGCTTGAGCATAAATCATTCCTTTATGTTCACAAATAAAATCCGAAGTGAAACTACCAAATTTATCATCAACTATTTTTTTGTAACTTCCATCATATGTTGGTTTCCAGATTCCACTTGAAGAAAGTATAAAAAGTTTATTATCAATTTTATCAATTGATTTAATTCCACCTTGAATTATAGCTTGACCTTGATTATTCAAAATAATTTTTTTCTGCCAACTCGCACCACCATCAATTGAGTAGTAATACCATTGGAAATAACCGCCCTTTGAAGTGTTATATATAGCGTATAAAGTGTCCCCAATTCGAGAATATTTAAAATATTTCTCCTCTTTACTTGCTGAATAATCATGTTTTTCAGGAATTGTGTCGAAAATAAAATTCTCAGAAATATCATTACCAATTCCTTTAGCAATACAAGTTCGAATTTTTGTTATATATTTAGCTGAATCTATTTTTTCGTACCATTGACATCTTAATACTATATTAGAATCAGTTGTGATAAGATTCGTGTTATTTAATTGGACGCCTGACGCAGATGCTTTTTGAATTTTTGGTAATTCATATTTCAATTTTTGCCAATTTTGCTTATCTTTTGATACGTAAAAACCATTGCCTCCGGCAACTGCAATAAAAATATTCTTATATTTGTAAACATCTGTTATAACCAAATATCTAATCATTCCCCATGATGAATCGAAAGACTTTTGCATCTGCCAATTTCTTCCAACATCATTTGAATAAGCATAAGGCAAATTTGTTGTAAATAGTTCTTCTTCAAATTTCACAAGGATATCAAACCTATTATTTCCTTCAAGCCCTTCAGTGCAATTTTCCCAGTCTTTAGTTGATTGAGAATAAACAGGCAAAGTTAACAAAATCAATAATAAAAATATAAAGAATTTTTTCATATTGAACCTCCTAATTCGAGAGGAACACCTTTCAAGGTTCCTCTCATTTTAAAAAATTAATCAACACATAAGGGCATGCAACCTTCATTATAACATCCTACTTCTCCAATTGCTTGTAAACTAATTAATACTCCATTTTCATAAGTATAAATACAGCAACTAATTGCGCTTCCGCAAGGTTCCATTACCGCATGATGAATTCCGTCAGGACCAACAGTACCTATCCACTGCCAGCACCTCGAAGGTGTATAAATAGTTACTGTAGCTTCATTTGCTATTTGATTTGCTGCTTCATCTAATATCATTCCAGACACAATAGGGTTATTGACCGCAGTTCCTTGGCAACAAGGGAGATTTGAAGGACTTGCTTCTATTTTTGAAATTAAAAATTTTCCGGGTTGTGTTTGACATTCTTTGTAAAAAACAGTATATGTACATGTGCCACAATTTAGTTGATTAACTGAGTATGTGATTTGTAGTTCTGGACTGTAATCTTGACAATCCAAACACTGGCTAAAACTCGAAACACTTGAAAAAAGTGCTAAAATTATTGATAAGAACAAAATATTTCTCATCTTTTCCTCTAGAATTTTGTTGTTTAAAAAAAACACAATTATTATTATTTAATTTTTTAGAAATAAACAATAATTTTTCTCCTTCCGTTTTGCCCGAATGAAAATTAAGTGCATTGTGTTCTAAATAAGAACGGCAATTCGATTTTTGCTGCAAATACTTTGCAGCATTGGTTATGCGAATTTTAATTCACAAAAGAGAATATACAATCTGGTGGCGTATTTAGAAGGAAATTGAATGTTCCAAGATTGATTTTCTATAAGTTTTTTTTCTTCAAAAATAGAAAAAGATGATTTAATAAATTGTTTGCCTTTGAAGATATGATTAATAATTATTTTCGAAATACTGAAATGCTTATTAGATGCATTTGACCAATTCGATTGCTCAGCGGACACTTTATCCACCATAATTAAGTCAAAGGCAGCATAAAAACAAATATTTAATATTCTACTTACATAAATATTCATCGAATTAAATTAATTGTTATAATCACTTTACATAAACTTATTGAAAAAATGTAATTTATATGTCTATATAAACAAAAAAAACTAAAAAAAATTACATTTTTGCCCAAAATAATTATTTTTTTTATTTATCATTTAAAAATGTTTTCCGTAATTCTAATTACTTGTAAAATGCGATAAAAAGATTTATGGAACAAATAACCGAAAAACATAGATTCCTCGATAGATACTTAACTCTTTGGATATTCATTGCGACGATTTTGGAGAACGCAACGTTAAGATCGATACCACATACGAAGTAATTGAATTGAAACACGAAGCCAAAAAACCGTATTGGATTTGCAAATGGAGCTTTGGAAGCTGCCCGCTGGGTGAACAAAAAGCAAGGCTTTTACAATTTTACAGATATTTTATCCAGTTATTGGGTTTAATCTTAGATTTGCATAGTCTTTATTAGCTTTTCTATTGAGTATGTCGAAACAATATCCTTGATATTCAATTGTTTACTTTTCAATAAAATGAATCTTCCAAGCAGACTTTTAAGGTATGATTAAATTAATTTCAAATTTGTAGTATTTCAGATTTGGTTATTTCAAAAACATTTCGTAATTTTGCGAAATAAGAAAACAAAAATTTAATTAACGAGGTAAAAAAATGGAAATTAAAGTTTTAGGACCAGGGTGCCAAAAATGCCAAATGCTAACAAAGTTGGTAAACGAGGTTGTAGCCGAAAATAACTATAACGTCCAAGTTATCAAAGTCGAAGATATGAACGACATAATGAATTATGGAATTTTATCTACTCCGGGATTGGTAATAAACGAAAAAGTAATCACGAGCGGACGAGTCCCCTCCAAACCAGATTTGAAAAAATACATAGAACAAAATATAAATGGATAAAAAAATAGAAATACCCGATAATATCCACGAAATTGCAAAAATTGCAAAGGCGTTAAGCCATCCCGTAAGGGTTTATATTGTTATGAAATTGGCAAAAATGAGCCAATGCTGTTATAGTGGAGATCTGGTCGAGGAATTGCCAATAGGTCGCTCCACCTTATCCCAACACCTTAAAGAATTAAAATACGCTGGATTAATCCAAGGCGAAATTAACCCACCATTCATAAAATATTGTTTAAATACCGAAAATTTCGAAATTGCAGCTAAACAATTTAATGAATTATTCAAAAATAATTATAATTATCTAAAAATAGAGGAGTTATGAAAAAGAATTTATTAAGCTTTGTATTTGTAACCATACTTGTATTTTTCGGTTGTGGTCAGAATTCCGAAAATCAAGCACAAGAAAATAAGTCGAGCAAAACAAAATTGTTTGTTTATTATTTCCACTCAACCCACCGCTGCCCAACTTGCATTAATATAGAAGAAAATACTAAAGCCTTGTTGGACCGTAACTTTGCAAAGGAATTAAAAGATGGAATTATTGTGTTCAAATCAATCAATGTGGACGACAAGGAGAACGAAAAGTTGGTAAAAAAATATGATGCATTTGGCTCGGCATTGTTCTTAACTTCAGTAAAAGACCAAAAAGAACAAAGCGAGGACCTTACCAATTTTGGTTTTAAATATTCCCGAAACCGACCCGATTATTTTGCTGATGAAATGAAGAAAAAAATTATGGAAAAGATTAAATAGCTATGGATTTCCTACAAACAATATTAGATAACTCCACATTCCCATTGATTTCAGCATTTGTGTTAGGATTGATGGCAGCAATAAGCCCGTGTCCATTGGCAACGAACATCACAGCCATAGCATACATTAGTCGCAATATCGAGAATAAACGAGCAGTGTTCCGCAATGGCGTTATTTATACAATAGGACGCGGAATAGGTTATTTTGGGGTTGCGTTAATACTATTTCTTGGAGTAAGTAAATTCGAAGTTGCAAGTTTTTTGCAAAGTAATGGCGAAAAGTTTTTAGGACCATTACTACTACTGATAGGAATTTTTTTGTTAGACCTCATCAAATTCAAATTTCCTTCCTTAGGTCGACTTTCAGAAATATTCCAGAATAATACAAACCAAGTTGGATGGTTGTCTTCGTTAATAATGGGAATCTTGTTCTCATTAGCATTTTGTCCATACAGTGGAGTTCTGTATTTTGGGATGTTAATCCCAATGACACTTTCCGACCCAAGCGGTTTATCTTTGCCAATAATTTTTGCTATCGCCACTGGTTTGCCTGTAATCATATTTGCCTATATAATTTCCTTTACAGTTGCCAATGTTGGTAATTTATTCAACAAAATCAAAACATTTGAATATTGGTTTAGAAAAGTTGTTGGAGTAGTGTTTATAATTGTTGGATTATATTATTTATCAATCTTTTTTATATAAAAACAGGAATTTAAAAATGCCCAAAAATAAAAAACTTAATTTTCTGGATAGATATCTAACGCTATGGATATTTCTTGCAATGTTCGTTGGGATTACTTCGGGGTGGTTGTTCCCCCAAATAGCCAAGTTCTGGGATGCAATGAAACCAAGTCCCGACAGCACAACCAATATCCCAATTGCAATTGGTTTGATATTAATGATGTATCCACCTTTGGCAAAGGTGAAGTACGAAGAATTAGGCGATGTGTTCAAAAATTTTAAAATTCTCGGCTTATCCTTAGTTCAGAATTGGGTAATAGGTCCAGTTTTAATGTTTTTATTGGCAGTGATATTCTTCAAGCTTTTTCCAGGCGAAAACAATTCTAACTTACCATATTTCTATGGTATTGTTATGATAGGAATCGCGCGCTGCATCGCAATGGTCATAGTTTGGAATGATTTAGCAAAGGGCGACACTGAATATTGTGCGGGTTTAGTTGCCTTCAATTCGATTTTTCAAGTGGTTTTTTATTCTATTTTTGCATATTTCTTTGTTGCAATATTACCTGGATGGTTTGGAATTCCAACTAACCCCGTTGTCGAGAACATAACTATAGAACAAATAGCCGAAAGTGTGTTTATTTATCTTGGAATTCCCTTTATTGCGGGATTTTTAACAAGGACAATTTTAATTAAAATCAAAAACAAAACTTGGTACCACACTAAATTCATCCCAATTATCAGTCCAATCACCTTGATAGCATTGTTATTTACAATTATCGTGATGTTTTCGCTCAAAGGAGAATACATCGTTAAAATTCCATTAGATGTTGTAATGATAGCAATTCCGTTATTGCTATACTTCGTTATTATGTTTATAATATCGTTCTTTATGAGCAAAAGATTTGGAGCAGACTACAAACAATCTGTTACACTATCGTTTACCGCCGCAAGCAACAATTTCGAATTGGCGATTGCCGTTGCAGTAGCAATTTTTGGAATGTATTCGGGCGAAGCGTTGGCGGCTGTTGTCGGACCATTAGTCGAAGTGCCCGTTATGTTGGCTCTAGTTAATTTAGCATTTTATTTTCAAAGGAAATATTTCCCCTTACAAACAAATTTAATTAATTGATATTTTTATGGAAACAAAGCAAGAAATAAAGTATTTGCTATGGATTGTCGTAGTATTTGCAACAGCATTCTTTTTACCAATTGGTAACGAAAATTTTTGGATTGCTATCCAAGCTACATTTGATTTAGTTAAATGGTATGCACGCGAGCACGTAATATTGTGTTTGTTGCCTGCTTTTTTTATTGCAGGGGTTATATCAGTATTCGTAAGTCAAGGTTCAGTTCTTAGATATTTTGGAGCAAACGCCAAGAAGGTGCTTGCCTATACTGTGGCATCTGTATCGGGAACCATCCTTGCGGTTTGCAGTTGCACAATTTTGCCACTGTTCTCGAGCATATACAAGCGGGGAGCAGGATTGGGACCAGCAATTGCATTTCTCTACTCTGGTCCCGCAATTAATATATTAGCCATAATACTTACTGCAAGAATTTTGGGAATAGAAATGGGTATCGCACGAACGATTGGAGCAGTGCTTTTTAGTGTAATTATTGGTCTGGCAATGTCGTTCATTTATCGAAAGGAAGAGCAAGAAAAGAAAGAACAGCAAATGAACATCCAGCCCCCACCCGAAAAGCGTCCTTTATGGCAAACATCGTTCCATTTTTTCATTTTAGTTTTTATATTAGTTTTTGCAAATTGGGGACGCCCCGGAAGCGACGACAACAGCAGTATATGGTTTTATATTTGGAACTATAAATGGTATATTACGGGCTTTTTTAGCTTACTTCTTTCTTATTCATTAATTAAAATTTTGAAAATAAAATGGCAGTGGGTTGTTGGAGCAATTTTTATCACACTCGCTTCGATAATAATTGCAAATATATTTATTACAGACACTAAGATAGCACCATTGTTGCCAATGTTGGTTGGTATTTCGATGCTCACGATAATTACTTTATTCGACAAAAACGAGGACGGCGAAAATCGTCAATGGACGCTTTCTACTTGGGATTTTGCAAAACAAATTATGCCATTATTGGCTGTCGGTGTTGTTGTAGCTGGATTCTTACTTGGTTCTACCCACGACGGACAAACCATACCTGGTATAATACCAAACGAATGGGTTCAATGGGCAGTGGGAGGAAATTCTATATTTTCGAACCTATTTGCATCGGTGGTTGGAGCATTTATGTACTTTGCAACATTGACTGAGGTGCCAATACTGCAAGGCTTGATTGCTTCGGGTATGGGCAAGGGACCTGCTTTGGCATTATTGCTTGCGGGACCATCTTTGTCGTTGCCAAATATGTTGGTTATTCGTGGAGTATTGGGTACGCAAAAAACTATTGTTTATGTCGCCTTGGTGATTGTTATGGCAACAATTTCGGGATTAATCTATGGAAGTTTGTTTTAACTCTCTCTATAGGATTCTCATAATTTTTAGTGTTCATATTTATTGATTAAAAAATATTTAAAATAGATTTTTTTTTATCTTTTTTCAAAGCATTTTAAGCTTTAACCATAATGTAATTAATTAATCGAGATAAATATGAAACCTAACAATTCCATTAAGATTATTGTTGCATCATTATTTTTAGTTGCATTAATCATCGTAATTTTATTACAACCAAAAACCGATAGTCGTAAACAAGGTTTTGATAGGCAGCTGGTAACCAAAACTGGCGTATGTCCTCCTTTCAATTTATACGATGAAGATGGCAATATCATCGACCCCATTAATGGAATAAATGCCTATAAGCCCTATTCACCCAAGCAAACTTGTGGAAAATGTCATAATTATAACCTAATAACCGAAGGTTACCATTTCCAGCAAGGCAAAGGTGAAAAAGTACCCGAAGTTATGGCAAATCGCTATCAATGGGTATTGTTCCCCGGCAATTATGGAGGAAACTGGTGTTCGCCTGCACCACTTTATAATTACTTATCCAAAAAACAAAACAAATCTGCCAAAGAAATGGATATGACTTCGTTCACATTTCTCACAAGTGGGTGTGGAACGTGTCATCCTGGAGCCGGTTCGTTCGAATTTGATAGAGATGGACATCGTTACGACAAATATATGGATTCTGTTGGATTTGTGGCTGGCGGCGAGAATAACTTTGATGGTGATTATTATAAATCTCATTGGAATCGCTCGGGAGTTGGCGAAGCTGATTGTATGATATGCCATTTGCCAGAATATAAATTCAAAGATAGGAACGAACACTTGCTAAAATGGAATTTCCGATGGATGGCTACTGCCGGCTCGGGTTTAGCCGAAGTTACGGGTTCGGTGAAGGATACAGTTCCATTGAGCGTAAGTTACGACCTTGCTAAATTCGACAAATCAGGTAAAGTGTCGATGCATTTAGTTCGCGAGCCACGAACCGAAACCTGTTTGAATTGTCATAGCAAGCCCCAATGGAAAAAACGCGGTGCATCGTTCACTGCAAATACAGATGTTCATATTGCTAAAGGTTTAAAATGTGTGGATTGCCACTTTGCTGGCTCTATGGCAGTCGACCCTAAGATACGTGGCAAAGAGGTACACCAATTTGGCAAAGGCGACGACCCATCAGGTTGGGTGAGAAACGATTTAGACAATACTGTGCGGGAATGCAAAGATTGCCATTTAACCGGTTACTACAATGCACCAATTGCCAAACACGAGTGGTTGCCCGAATTGCATCTAAAAGAATTATCGTGCCAAGCTTGCCATATTCCCGAACGTAAAGTAAAATCAGCTTTGGTCCAAGCCAGCGACGTGTTCAATCCAGGAACTAAAATCTCGCCTCCAACAAAATACATATGGACATTTTACGACCAAAATATGAATTATTGGAATCACTATGGTGAATTATCACAATTTACTGCAAAAGACCAACCAACAGACTTATTCACCCCACAATTAGCAAACTATAAAGGAAAGATTTATCCCGTCAATCCCGTCCATAGCAGTTGGCCAGGTATCTACGACCCGAAATTAAAAGGATTGAACCAACCCAAGATGAAGGATATATATGAAATGTGGATGGAATTCAAACAAAATCCCAATTCCTATCCCGAATTGGCTAAAATTAAAGATGATAACAACGATAGTATTCCCGAAGTTAATAGTGCCGAGGAAATCGACGCCTTTATTCTTTCGGTTAAAACACATCTAGAAAAATGTGGATACAATCTTGACGGCAAAAGCATTGTTTGGGTTAATAACGACTTGATGTATTTTAGTTCTCAAAACTATAGAAAATTAGATAAAGAATATTATGAGTCCTCACCTTATGCTTCGGTTTATAAATATAACCACGACGTGGCTCCAGCGCGCGCTGGTTTGGGAGTGAAAGGTTGTGTGGAGTGCCATACATTTTCGGAATCGGGTATTTTCTATCGAAATGTAGTCCAATATCCATTTGGCGAAGATGGTAATCCAATTTACGAAAAACAATACAAACGGCTCGATCTAAGTGGCTTTAATGTTTGGTTATCTGCTTTTCGGGAGCAAATCATAAAGTCAATTGAATATCCCTTGATTATGTTTTTGTTTGTGATATTAATAGTAATTCATTTTGGAATTATTCAAATTCTTAATAAAAAATTGAACTATATTAACTTGACCAAAAACGGCTTGATTTATATTTATCTGGCAATATTTTTGGGATTTTTAATTGTGTTTGTCAATCACGAAGCATATTCCTTTATTATACCCGAGCGTTTGTGGTTCGACAAAAATCACTTTGCAATAAGCATCTTTCCAATAGTTTTCGGAATATTTGCTTTTTTGAGTTATAACAAGGATAAATCAGAAAGCACAATACTTTCGATACTAATTAAGTTCTGTGTAGTTATCTCAATTATAACAGGATTGCTGATGTTATTCAAAATTGAAATGCTCAATGCTTTTGTATTCACAGTTTTCGATTTGTCAATTTCGTTTTGCTCGATTTTACTTGTGTTTTATATGCTGAATAAGCAAATTGAGTATCTTAATGAAAAATTGGTATAATATATTATTTTGTATTTCATTTCTATTGCTTATCACGATTAAATCTTATGCAGAGGTATCATCACTCAATTTTGATATTAACTTGCGTTATCGGTTCGAGTTATGGGATGGAATGAATATGCGTAATTATGGAGACGACTCTCCAAATGCCATCGGCAAATTGAATGATAAATTACTGTATCAGCGATTAATCCCAGGAGTTACTTTTAAATTCGACGAAAATAATGTTCTATCGGCTCACATGCAAGACTCACGAGCATTTGGTTGGTCGCTCCAAGACGGCAAATACCCCGATTTGTTCAAAATAAAAAAATCGGGGACTACCCAGCCATACTACAAAATGAACCCTTCGGAAGAGTTTTTTGATGTTTACGATTTATACTTTGAATCCAAAAATATATTACCAAATATTGATTTAAAAATTGGTCGGCAAAAAATATTCTTTGGTGATTATCGCATATTTGGTCCAGGCGAGTGGGGTAATACGGGGCGATGGACTTGGGATGCAATAAAACTCACCTATAATTCCCCACAATATTGGATTTCGGGGTTTGCCGGAGGGACTAAAATCCACGATCCCAATCTTACCTCGTTACTATTCTCAAATACTGAATATAAAGGTTTTGGGATATATTCCAACTTTAAGATAAAAGAAAATGTCTATTTAGAGCCTTTCGGAGCTGGCAAATTCCAAGGGAGTGCAGATTATATTTCACAGCAAAACATCAATCGTTACTGGGCTGGGATGCGCTTTATAGTAGAATATTATTCAAGTATAGTATTCGATGTATCCTACATTTATGAATTTGGTCGTGAAAATGGGAAACCAATAGATGCCTTCGGATTTGTTGCCAAACTTGGCTACAAAATGGACTTTATACCCACAAAACCAAATATATATGTTCGTTGGAGCTATGCCTCGGGCAGTTCTCGAAATAGTGATAGAATTTCTACATTCGAACCTGCGTTCGGTGCGAGCGATAAATTTTATGGATGGATGAATATTGTGCAGTGGTCTAATTTAGACGACCGCGAATTAGTTCTGGAATTAAATCCATTGCAAAATTTATGGATTGAAACTAAAGTGAACTTATTCTATATACCCGAACCTGATTCATTTCGCGCCCTTGCCAATTTAATTTTGCAAGAAAATAGAAATTATTTAGGTTATGAATTTAATATATTTTCTCGTTATTCCTATGATAAAAATTGGGAATTTGTTGGAGTTCTTGGGTATTTCGAACCAGGCGATATAAAGCCAATTCAAAACAAGACCCCAAAATCCTCATTCACATTAGGAATTCAAATTTTATATAAAAATAATTTTAAATTAATTTAATCAAAGGTGTCGTAATGAAAATTAAACGAAAAAACGAAATGAAAATCACACTTGTGATTATGGTAATTGTGATGACATGCCTTGTAACTTTTGTTAGTGTTGCCGTAAACTATGGGTTTAGTGATATGTTCTTTATGCGCTGGATGAAGGCATGGGGAATTGCTTTTGTCATAGCTTTACCTATAGTATTAGTAATTGTTCCAATAATAAAAAAAGCATTGTCGAAATTCATTGTTGATTAAATAAACTCGTTTTGTATCTCAATCTGAGCGAAATCAACTGTTTGCCATGTATAATAAATCGAAAAATTTATTTCGTTTTAGAAAGTATCGATAAAATGCTTCATAAATTTGTTTTGCTTTTCGAATAATATCGATATATCATACTTAATTCTCCTTCGCGTGTGGGTAAGTGGGAGTTACATTTATCAGTAACTTCGATACGGCTTTGGTCATTGAGCTTTTCCAAATGCTTCTACTCAGCCACCGAACAATTTGCTCACCAATCTATTTTGGAATCCTACTCTTAATTTTACAACATTGTAACCAAAATATTACTATTTTCGTATTAAGTATTAAATTGAAAAAGGGGTTTTATTATGAAATTGAAACAACTGATTATTGCAATGATTATAATTCCATCAATTCTTTTTGCACAGAAAGGTTCGCCCGTTGATGACCAAAATAAGTCGTTATCCGAAAAAGATAGGGTAGAATATCTTAAAAATATGCCTTTGCATGGTTTTTTTGGCATATCTTTTTCCAACTCTGTTCCACAAAAGGAATATATGGATAACTTAAAGACCTCGGGACCTGGTTTTGGATTGTATGGTGGCTATCGGATGGATCCTATCCCCGTTACATTTGGCGGAGGAGTGGATTTCCATTTTTTTGGTAGCGAAACTCGTTATTTTGAAAATAAAATAAATGATTGGACATTTTCGAAAGATACGCTATCAACAACCAATTTATCAGTTCCGATTTCAATATTTGCACGATTAGAACCAAATTTAATGACTTATGTTTTTCCTTATTTGGAATTAGGTGCAGGTTTCACATTGTTAAGTGCTTCGGCTGATTACAAATCGGCATACTTTGGCGACGCCGAGGACAAAAATGAATTTAGTGCCTACACACATTATTTTGTTGGGGCGGGTGTTATGTTCAAAATGGTGGATTTTGTAATGTTACCTAATAAGAATACCCGTATGTTGTTGGATATAAAATTCAAATATTTATCAGGCGGCGAAACCGATTACTACACTGCAAAACCTCAACCCGATAGATCAGTAAAATTTGATAAATTCCATTCGAAAATCGACCAAATTTTATTTAATTTAGGATTAGTATTTCATTTTTAATAAATTAAGGAGTTAACAACAATGAAAAGATTATTTTTGTTAATAGCAATTTTTGGAACAGTATCTTTATTAGCAACATCGTGCGTAACTGTTTCGGGTAGTGGAACTTACAGAGGAAGTTCCAACGATTATAGCGACGATCTAACTGCGGGCAAAGTTCAACGCGAAATTCGCAAGGGAATGAGTGGAGCCGAAGTTATTCAAGCATTAGGACAACCAAATATTGTTACTTCGGACGAAAGTGGATTGACTACCTGGGTGTACGACAAAATTGCAACCGAAGCAAATTACTCGCAAAGCTCCGACGCTTTGTTCTTGTTCATTTATGGACGGACAAACACATCCTCGAATTATACAATGACACAGAAAACACTTACTGTTGTTATCAAACTTCGTGATGATAAAGTAGATTCGTTTTCGTATCACGCAAGTAAATTTTGATGTCCTATGAAAGCAAAATATATTATAATGTTTATGTTTGTAATAGGTTTATCGTCTTGCACAATTGTTGAATACCAAAGAAATACTTCAACTCACCAAGCTACTCAATTGGAAACCCGCGAATTCCAAACTCGTATGTTCGACACCAATAATACTAAATTGATTATGAAGGCTATGGTGAATGTTTTGCAAGACGATAACTATATTATTACCAACGCTGTTACCGATCTGGGCGTAATTATGGCAAAGAAAGAAGTCGACCTTGGTAAATCGCAAAAAAACGTAAACAACGATAATGATTTTTGGATTGCATTTTTCGATGCTCTGAATAAAAAAGGCACCCAAAAGCCCCAGCAAGAAAGAGTTTTCCAAAAAACCAAAGTTGTGGAAGTTTCGATAAACGTAACTGATTACGGTCGCCAATCCAAAGTTCGAGCCAATTTTCAAGCTAAAATATTGGACAACAAGGGCGATGTGGTCGAGGTATATCCCGTTCAAGATGGAAAATTCTACCAAGATTTCTTTGCCAAAGTTGATAAAGCAATTTTCTTGCAAAAGCAAGGATTGTAAAAAGTATTTATAAATAATTCCGATAATAGTGGCTATTCTAATGTTCGTAATAGAGAGCCACTTTTTTATTATATTTTTGATTTTCTTCGTCATTGCTATTTTATTCATAATTTTGTAATCTTAACTATACCCTATTAGATGTTAATAAAAAATACATACATAATTACTATCTTTATTTTATTTATCTATGCAAACTCATTTGCCCAAGAATTCGTAAAAGTGCCCGACACAACCATGCTACATAACGGCTCGACCTACCGTTTGCCAATTTATGCAAATTTGCAATTAAATTCAGTGAACGATATCGAAACCACATTCGAATTTGATTACACCTTAATTAACATAACATCTGTGTTTGCCGAACCAAACAATATCATTGCCAATACCAAACCACAATTTTCGGTAATTAGCACTGATTTCAAAAAAGGTTTTTTAACGATTAATGCCAATAAATTCAATTTATCTAACAATAACATACTTTGTTTTGTGGAATTGGAAACACTTTTTGGATTGGATTCTATAGCATATTTCAAACCTACCTTCATTAAAATAAATGGGCAAGAAAAAAACGAAATTATAAAGGAAAGTGGTAAGATAAATGTTGGCTTTGCATTGGAACCAATAATCAAAGAAGGAATTTCCAAAGTCTTTCCTAACCCTTTCGATAGTGAATTTATTGTTGATTTTGCAATCGAGACACAAACCGAAATTACATTTACGATTTTTTCATCTTTGGGAAGAGTGGTATATTCTTTTCCGAATAAAACCAATGAAGGATACCGTTTTTTTGATAGTAAAGGTAATTTGATAAATGAACCATACAAAATGAAATTTCCCAAGGGGTATTATAAACTTAGAGTTAAATCTGTTCCTTGGCATTTTTCTTCGGGTCTGTATTTCTTACAAATGAGTACACAAAATGGGATTTTTAATACAAATATTCTACATTTAAAATGATTAGAAAAGCAATATATGTCTTATTTTTAGCCATTGCATTTGTAAATACTTATGCACAACAAACTTCAATTGACACATTAGCACTTCGTAATCAATCGGGCGAGCGACTTAACATAAAAAACCCTGAAGGCAATGAATTTTGGCTGTGTTTTATGCAAAATTATAAATCCGACGAAACCGAACGTAATCCCAATAATGCTTTGATGTTAGAATTGTTCATTACCTCCGAAAAAGATGCCGAAGTTACAATTTCGATTAAATCATTAAATTTTACTAAGAAGGTTAAAGTTCCGGCATTAACAGTCCAAAATGTTAAATTGTCGCCATTAGCCGAAATTATAAGCAGCGAGATAATTGAACCAGGTATGTCGGTAAAAATTACTTCGGATGCACCAATATCGGTTTATGGTTTAAATCGACGTTACCAAACAACTGATACTTATTTGGGATTACCTAAAAGTGTTCTTGGCACAAGCTATCGCGTTATGTCCTATACGATGTCGAGTCCATTAATGCCCGAATTTGCTATTGTTGCAACCGAAAACAACACTTATGTTCAAATTACTCCAACAGCCGAAACCCAAGCAGGAAATAAAACCAAAAAACCTTTCACCGTAACCTTAAACCAAGGTGATGTTTATCAGGTGATCGCCAAGCCCTCCGGCTTGTTCTACGATAAAATCGATTTTACAGGAACATTAATTACTGCCAACAAACCAATTGCAGTGTTTGGCGGTCATCAATGTGCTTACGTTCCCGCACCACCCCCAGTTATTATTGCTTGCAATCACTTAGTAGAACAAATCCCACCGATAACTTCATGGGGAAAGCACTACTTTTTGGGGAAATTAGAAAAACGCTCCAAATATAGCTGGCGTGCATTGGCTAATGCCGACTCAACCAAGTTATTTGTGAATTCCAAATTAGTTAAAATGCTAAAAGCAGGCGAATTTTACGAAGATAATTCAAAAGAAGATTTGCAAGTAACTGCCGATAAACCTATACTCGTTGCACAATATTCCCAAGGATATCGAAACGGCGATTCCATTGGCGACCCAGCGATGATATTGATAAGTCCAACTCAGCAATTTTTAACTCGTTACCGCTTTGCTACACCCGTTAATGGTCAGTGGAACCACTTTGTCTCGGTTGTCATACCCACAAATGCTATCCCAACATTAAAACTCAACAGCAAAAAAATTGAAGAATCATTATTCCGACAAATTGGAATATCTCGCTATTCAATTGGAACTATCGAAGTACCCTATGGTACCCACTCGCTCACTGCCGCCCAACCATTCGGTATGTATTCCTATGGATTTGGCTATGGTGCCGATGCATTCGATGCCTATGGCACTATGGGTGGACAATCATTTGTGGAATACGAAGCAGTGTTGGATACAATTCCCCCTATTGTTGATACCGAAATCAAAGGTATGTCCGTCGAAATGATTGCTCGCGACGACCGAGTGGACGACACTGGAATTGGCGACATTATAGTGCTCACCAACGAAAATCTCGATGTGAAAATTCCAAAGTTTGTCGAGGGCGTTCCCCAAATTGGTTTCCGTATCGACCCCGTGAATGCTTTAGAGGGCGGAAGGGCGGTAATAATAGTCAATGATGTTGCTCTCAATGCCAAATTCTACACGATTTGCTACCAATTCGACCAAACCATTGCTGACTATAAGTTCACAGTTACCGAAGGTCAACAGCAAGAGTGCGAAATTGTCGAAAATACAAAAGTTGGTGTGTTCCTTGCTCCTACTTTCGTTTTTCATAACACCAATTTTTCGGTTACAGGCGAAGTGAATAATCAAGTTCCTATAACCCCACGCGAACTTGGTAAGTTTTCGGAAGCCAACGACATTACCAACGCTTTTGGCTTTTCGGTTACCGAAAAATTAATGAAACGACTTTATCTAACAGGTAAAATTCTTTTCGACAAATACAACGGCGTTTTGGAATCACCCGATATTACAATCGGAACAACTCGCCACCCCGAAACTGGTGAATTATTACCATTCCAAGAAGGTAGATATCTATCCTTAAAATCCACTGTTTTCAATCTAAATTTCCAAATTGAATATTATTTTCAGAAAATTCTTTATGGCATAGCTGGAACATCGTTCTCACTAATGACCGGAAAAACTATAAATTACCAATCTAAAATTCTCCAACCAAATTATTTGGAATATCCAATTGATTTAAAAAATCAAATTGAAAAAAAATATCCGGGCGAATTAACTTCATTGAATAGATTTAATATTGGAATATATCTAGGGCTGGGAATGTCGTATCCAATTAAGTATGATTTATCTGCATTTTTCGAAACTTATTACAATCAAATACTCTTCAATATGATAAACGATGGGGATTGGAAAGTAGCAAAGCTATCCTTCCTTGTGGGAATAAAATATTCTTATAATTTTAGAAAACTATGAACGAAATCCTTGCAATAGTTTATAAAGAGTTGCTTTCGGAATTCAGAACTCGTTATTCATTTAGTACTATATTGCTTTTTATCTTTACAACTATTTCTATGATAGCTATTGCTTATAGTTCCGAAAGGATATCGATGGAAACAAGTGCGGGGCTTTTGTGGATTGTGCTTTTTTTTACTTCGATGATAGGATTATCCAAAACCTTTATCACCGAAGAAGAACGAGGAACCGCATTTTTATTACAAATTATTGCAAATTCCCACTCAATTTATTTTGGTAAATTGATATTCAATATTCTAACAAGCTTATTTATCAACTTTTTTGCACTGACATTCTTTTTTCTTTTTCTCAACACTCAAATCGTAAAATCGATAAACTTACTATTAATTACTATTTCAATTTCATCTTTGGCAATTGCCACAGCAACAACCGTGATTTCGGCAATAATAGCAAAAGCAAATTCCAAAAATGCATTGTTTCCTGTGTTGGCTTTTCCAATCTTATTGCCAATAATAAAAATTGGAATTGATTTGACCATTTCAAGTTTTATGGGTTCTCCTGTTTCCAATAATTTAGGAGACATACAGATGATTGTTGCCTATACTGGCTTGCTTGCGACAGTTTCCTATCTATTATTCGATTTTATTTGGAAAGACTAATTTTTTCGGCTTGTTATTCGTCAATCAAACAAATTATATTGAATTTGATGAAAAATATTTTACTTATTCTACTTTCAATCTTTGTTGTGGCTTGCGATGGTGGATTAAATCCCGAAATTGAACGCAATGCCTATGTACAAGGGAAAATAATATTTATCTCGCCCCGCGAGAAGTTTCCGCCTCGAGATTCATTAAAAGACTTAAGAGTTGTTTGTTTCAAAGATTATCCCCCAAATAATATTATCGAAGATGTGCTTACGGGCAAAGCATATTTTACCGAAACTCCATTGACCTACGACATGGATACTGTCCCATTTCAAATAAAGATAACCGACCCACCGACTCAGCTAAAATACATAGTTGCTGCCCAAAACTACGGCACTTTACTGCAATGGCGTGCAATCGGAGTTTACCATATTAATCAAGATACAATCACAACAATTAATGTTCAAACCGGAAAAAAATATGAAATCGAAATACAAGTTGATTGGGATAAAATACCATATCAACCTTTTGGACTATAAAATTATCGCAATATTATTTCTTTTGTTATCGGTTGCTGATTTAGTGGCTCAACCTTATTTGCTAAAAGGAATTATTGTTGAAGATAAAACAGAAAAGCCTGTGATTGGAGCAACGATAAAGATAAAAAATACTCGCTATGGTGATTATACAAACATTTATGGCGAATTCAAAATCCCTAATATAACCAAACAAAAAGTAATTCTCCAAATTTCGCACGTAGCCTATGAAGCAATAGAAAAGATTGTCCAACTCACGGATACAAGCGAATTGAAAATTTATCTTATCCCAAAAGTATTCCAAAGCAAGGATATTGTTGTAACAGCAAGTAGAAGGACGCAAAATGTGCAAGAAGTTACTAATTCGGTTTATGTATTGGACGATAAATCCATCCAAATATCAAGCGCATTCGATTTCGAGCAAGTATTGACCCAAGTACCCGGAGTTGAGGTAGCCGACGAAACTATAAGTATACGCGGTTCCGATGGTTTCGATTTTGGATTGGGCTCTCGAAATCTGCTATTGCTCGACGGGATGCCACTTATGAGCGGTGATAATGGCGATGCAAAATTGAATTTAGTCCCAATATCTTCTATCGAAAGCATAGAAATTGTTAAAGGTGCCGGTTCAGCTTTATATGGAAGTAATGCGATTGGTGGAGTAATTAACATTGTAACAAAGAAAAACTATTCCAAAAAGCCAAATTTAATAAGATTAGAATCTTCGATTGGTTTATACACAGAACCAAGGTACGAAAAATGGAGATTTTCGCCCGATTACCAATTGCAAAATAATTTACAACTATCTTATTCTTATTCTAAACCTAATTTTTCGTCGTTAGTTAGTGGGGCATATAGCAACGACGAAAGTTATCGTTTATATGATGATTCAAAAAATTATCAAGGCTATGCTCAGTTAAATTTCAAGTTGAAAAAGGTCGAATTAAGCACAATTCTTTTGCACCAATCCACCGACCGCGCAGATTGGGTTTATTGGAATAGTCTCGACTCGGCAACTTATCCTCCAGCCAGAACTGACCAATCTGTTCGATTGCATACCAATAAATCGATGATTGGAATCAATGCTAATCATTTCTACACCGAAAACTTATTACTTAGTGCTAAATTAGGCGGATTTTACACCCAATTTTGGAATAATTTGGACAAATCAAACACAGATTATCGTTCCTCGGATGCAATAACAAGTTTTGCAGATTTGCAAATGACTGCAACCTTATCCCCCTCGATAATCTTGACTGGCGGTGCAAACTTCACAAATAATAACGTCGCCTCTCATTCCTATGGATTGCGGAACCAAAAGTTGTTTGCGGGATATTTGCAAGCAGAATTTCATCCTTTCGACAGATTAATAGCTACTATTGGAACTCGTTACGATAATGAAATTCTGATGAACGACAATTCATCGTCTATGGTTTCGCCTAAATTTGGTTTTAATTACACACCACTTGCAAATATGCATATTCGAGGGTCGATTGGTAAAGGCTTTAGAGCTCCAGCAATTGCCGAACGCTTTGCCTCGGTTGCTTTCCAGGGTTTCCAAGTTATCGAAAATCCCAATTTAACATTCGAAGAAAGCTGGAACTACGAACTTGGCTTTAATTTTAAATCAACTTCTTTCTGGATGCCATTTGAGTTCGATGTGGCCGGATTTTATAATAAATTTTGGAACTTAATCGAGCCGGGGTTTGTAGATGAATTCCTTACGACAATCAAATTTACCAATATTACCGATGCCGAGATTAAAGGGATAGAATCCTCGCTTAACTTACTGTTACATCCAAATTTGATAATTACAACATCCTACACATATTTAGACCCAATTGATTTGAGCAATAACGAAATTTTAAAATTCCGTTCCAAAAACTTTTGGAATAGTTCCATAAACTATAAGATTGATAATTTTGGACTGAGATTAAGTTATCGATACTCGAGCATTGTCGAGCGTATCGACGAAAAATTGATTTTTCAGGTGAAAGATGCCAAAGAAAGAGTTCCCATAAATATTTTTGATTTAAACTTATCTTATAACTTTCGCAAAATATTTACTTTGCAAGATGAATTAATTATAAGATTGAATTGCTATAATTTATTCGACTATTACTACACCTATATGGTTGGCAACCTTGCAAGAACTCGTTTTGTAACATTCGGAATTGATTACAGATATGAATAATTTGGAAACAAAAAATATTGCAAAACCAACCAAGAACCGAAACGAAGCATTGGTGTTCGTTCTGATGTCGGTCGGAACCGTCACGTTATGGCAATTCGACATTGGGCAGTTGATGATGTATCCATTTACGATACTATCCACTTGGTTCCACGAGATGGCACATGGCTTAACGGCGTTTATATTGGGTGGAGATTTCCAAAAATTGGAAATAGAAACCAACGGTAGTGGTGCTGCATATTTTACGACAGATGTTTTGTTTGGTAATTTAGGTTTGGCGACAGTTGCAGCAGCCGGACCAATAGGACCGGGGATTTTTGGAAGCTTTTTGATATTAATATCCAAAAGCAAATATGTTCGTTCGGTAATGTTGCTTTTTTCCTTGTTTATGTTAATATCTGTTCCGATATGGATACGAACCTGGTTTGGAGCACTTTTTATCGCAGCATTTGCAATACTATTGCTGGTTGTAACGATAAAATCGAATGAGGATTGGCTGAGAAGAATATCCACATTTTTAGGAATTCAGGCAATTATTAGTGTTTATCAATCTTTTGGATACTTATATTCCACAAGTAGCGATTATGCCAGCTTCGCTGGCAACACCGATACCGAAGTCATACAATCAATTTTATTTTTGCCTTATTGGTTTTGGGCTACTTTGATAATTATTCTAAATGTATTCTTGTTTTACTTTAGTATAAAAAAGGTATATTTCGAAAAAAAATCAAAAAATAACAAATTGATATAGAAAAAAAGCAGTTTTTTTATATATTATAGTTAATATTTACATTGTTTTTGCTAATTTTAGAATTTGGAAAATAGGAAAATTAAAAACAAAATTATAGGTATTATATGCAAAAATTATTAACCAAAACAAGTATTGTTCTTTTGTTTGTATTAGCGATATTTTATACGGGTCTAAGCCAAACAAATCCAACACCTTACGACTTGTCGATGGGTTCATACTCTTTTATGTCGTGGAGCTCGACAAGTGCAGCCAACACTTATCCATCAAACTTTAGATTCCACACCACCCCCACTCTCGATGTGCCTTTGAATGGAACATTCGATAAAGATTGGACTGCAGCCTACAATTTGGCTTCGAATGCCCGATTTATTGGATTGAACAACGATGGTATTGGCTTTTTAAATACGGGTTCGACCAACTCAGGTCAAGGTTTCATTGGACAAGCAGTATTGGCAATCAAAACAATCAATAGAACTCAGGTTAAAGTTGCTTGGGTAGGTGGATTTGTGAATATTGCCGGTACATCAACTCGCCAATATGCTTTGAGAATGCAATATAGAGTGGGTACAACTGGTAATTGGAATGATGTGTATGATGGTAATGGTAATTTGGCTGAATATAAAAACACAAATTACATTACTATGGGAGTGAGCACGCCGGCGGAATCCAAAAACTTTTCTGTAATCTTGCCAAGCGAATGCGACAATCAACCCAACGTGCAAATTCGATGGGTTTATTACCAAATCCCCGGTGGAAGCGGTAATCGTCCCCAATACAGATTGGACGATGTTGTAGTATCCACAGAATCAAGTTTTGGTACCCCTACCAAATTGATTGTTGATTCTTATTTCCCCGAAAACCCAATGCAAAACATACCTTTCACTGTTGTCCTAAAATCTATCGACGATAATGGTGTTGCTAAATATGTAAATTCCAATACTACTATAAAAGCCTCGGTTTATTATGGTTCGGGCGTTTTGATGGGTACAACCACAAAAACAATGGTCGCTGGTTCGAACAGACTTACTTTTGATGACCTGAAATACAACAAAGTAGAACCATTGGAAATTAAGTTCGAAGTTGTTTCGGGCGATGCTTTGGAACATACCAAGAAAAGTTATATTATGCAAACAGCTCCAACAATTGCTAAATTTGTTGATTTGTATAGCAAAGGTCACGTTGGAGTAGTTCATCATAAATTCTTCGTCCAAGCACAAAATGCCGACGGAAATCCAAATATGTATTATGACAACTATACTGTTAACCTTAACCTAATATCCGGACCATCCCCATTAACGGGCACAACTTCGAAGAAAACCATCGATGGTATTGCTACTTTCGATGATATAATTTTCCCCGTGGCCGGTAACTACGTTTTGAGTGCAACAGTACCAGGATTGACATTACAACAGAATATCACTATTACAGTGCTCAACCAACCAACTTTCTCAACTGTTATTCTTCCACAATTTATAAAAGGTAATGGTTCGTTCCTGCCATCAGGAAATGGTCGCACACCATCGTTTGCTTTGGTTAAGTTCGATGGATTGCATCCAAACACCGAATACACTTTTGTTACTGCTGGTGTGTTACCAACAGAAGTTGGAAATGCAACAATTCTCGGAGCAGGTAACAATATTTATTACGATTACAAAACCAATAGTTATAGTTATACATCGGCTGCAACGAATATTGCAGATCCCGCAAATAGGTCAGTAGTTAAAACAGCCCCTGGTCAAACTTCATTAACATTCTGGGTTAATATTGTTCCAACTACAAATTCGAGATTTACCAATCTCTCCAACTTAATTCATTGGTTAGTTCTACTTGGCAATGAATACGGAGATGTTATAAGCCGAAATGTATCCGCAACCAACTCCCGTCAAATTGAATATGGAACAAATTCAACCCAAGCATCGGGATTTTATGATACAGATAGCCGATTGGCTCCAAAAACCTATCTCGTTTTCTACGATAACGCTAATAATCCAGTAACTACAACATTAATCCAAGATGAAGGTGCAACTTTAATCACTACTGGTTTTCCTCATCAAGCTCCATATTTCTACGAAATGTTAGAAAGTACGGATGGCGCTTGGGCAACATTTTTACCAAATAATTTGCCCAGCGGAGTTCGCAAAATTGAACATAGAACTATGGATGGAACTGTTGCCTACACTTGGTCAGATCTCGATGGAACTTGGAATGCTATTTCGACCGTTAATCCTAATCGTGGTTCTGCGGGATTGTATTTCGAAACTCCACATATAAAATTCTTGAATTTATCAAACAATTCCAACATTTGCAACGAAGGCGTGTTCACTTTCTTATGGGATGCCCACGGAGTTTATTCTGTTACTATTCAAGCCTCGATAGATGGTGGTGATACATGGACAACTATTGCAAGTGGAGTTGATGCTACATTAGGAAAATTGGATTGGAAAGTTCAAAGAGCAACTTGGGCAAACAAACCATTGAAATTCAGAATTTATTCGGACGAGCATCCATATTTAGTTGATTTGGCTCAGAATGTTACAATTTTCGATACACCACAAATCGAACATCATTCCAAAGGTGAAGTTTATTGCATCAATAGCGAAGTTACTCTGGAAACAGTTGCAACTGGAACAGGTTTGATCTATCAATGGTATCGTGATGGTGTTCTTTTGCCTGGCGAAAACAACCCATTCCTTTACTTCAATAAAATTGATTATAAAAATAC
>CALKJQ010000132.1 GCA_937995785.1 Candidatus Kapaibacterium sp. | reverse complement strand
ACCTCTCCATTGGCATAGGATTCGTCGCTGTCTGTGTTGTGAATTAATTCATTCGAAAATATTATTAGAGAATCATTCTCGACTTTCACATCTTTTTGAAAATTAGCGATATTAGTTTCTAGATTATAAGTGCCCGATTTTGCTTCGATTATTGTTGGCAAATCGTTTATTTGGACATATTTGTGAGCATAAGCAATTTTCTCATTTCCAACATAATCAACTTTCGGTGAGCGAATTTCTACATTATTCCGATTTATAACAACGTTGCCAATTAGTTCCACTCGATTTTGCTCAATGTATTGGATTGCAGTATCGCATCTAAGAGTAATTTCGCCCTGAGAGAAACGAACGTTTCCAATGAAATTTCGCACATTAAAATTTTCGCTGGATATGCCAACCAAACTGTCGGCATTCTGTAAAATTACAGGTTGTTTTGCATATCCTACTATATTGATGATTGATAAGATAAAAAACAAGAGAATATATTTAAATTTTAGTTGGTTCATATTATAGTTAATATGTATATTCCGCGCCTTTAATAAAAACTTTTGCAATGTGGTTACTGCCATAATGATAGAATAATTCTTTGTAGGAAACATCATTTAGCATTAAGAACGAGGCTTCTTTGCCAACTTCAATACTACCTAATTTATTGTGCAAATCTAATGAGTAAGCGGCATTTAAAGTGGAACCAATTAGTGCTTCCTCCATAGACATTCTAAGGTTGAGAGTAGCAAGCCAAAGAATCATTTGCATATTTTCGTTGAAAGATGAACCGGGATTGCAATCGGTTGCAAGGGCAACAATATTTCCTGTGTCAATTATTTTTCGGGCATTGGCATAAGGCAGTCGAATAAAAAAAGAAGTTCCCGGTAAGAGTGTGGCTACAACATTATTTTTTCTCATTGCATCGATTCCATAATCGGATACAAACAAGAGATGGTCAGCAGATTTGGCGCCCATCTCGGCAGCCAATTCGGCGGCTCCAACGCAATCCAGTTCGTCTGCGTGTGTTCGTATTTCTAATCCAAATTTTTTTGCTGTTTCGAAAATCTTTCGCCCGTGTTCTATCGTATAGTAGCCCTTATCGACAAAAGCATCACAATAATCGGCTAATTTTAGTTTGGCAATTTCGGGGATCATTTCACTGCAAATTAAATCGACATAAGCATCCCTATCGTGTTGAAATTCGATGGGAAAGTCGTGTGCCCCAAGGAAGGTGGACTTTATTTCAGCGGGGAATTTATTTTTGAGCATTTGAATAACTTCCAGCATTTTTATTTCGGTGTCTAAATCCAACCCGTATCCACTTTTAATTTCGAATGCAACTGTGCCGTGCTTTATAGCACTATCGATTAGCTGGCTGGCTGATTCGAATAATTCTTGCTTGCTTGCCAATCGTGTAGCTTTAACAGTTGATTGGATGCCGCCACCCTCTTGAGCAATTTCGATGTAAGTGGCACCTTGTAATCTACGAGCAAATTCGTTTGCTCTATTACCACCAAATACGATATGAGTGTGAGAGTCGACAAATCCGGGAATAACTGTTTTCTGATTGGCATCGATGATTTCGTCCAATTGATAATTTTTTTCATCAATTGTATTATGCAAATCTCGAGATTTGCCAATCCAAAGAATGTTTTCGTCGAATATTACAGCCGCATTGTTAATTTCGTCGATATTATTCAAATCCTCTTTGGTTTTAAATGGCTGATTGGAACGAGTTATGCAAATTAACGAAGATATGTTGGTAATCGCTTTCAATTCGCTTCCTCGAACTTGGGCAGTGTGAAATAAAATGTAGTACCTTTGCCTTCTTCACTTTCGAACCAAATAGAACCTCTGTGCTTTTCGACTAATTCTTTTGTTAAAATCAATCCCAATCCTGTTCCAACTTCTTGGTTCGTTCCTGTTCTTACGAATTTAGTATCCAAGCGGAAGATTTTTTCTTTACTATCTTCGGGAATTCCAATTCCACTATCTTTCACAAATAATTTTACCATAGAGGAATCTTCGCAAGTGGTGGCACCAACAAGAATAACTCCACCTTCGGGCGTAAATTTTATTGCATTGCCAATTAAATTTCGTAATATTGTGTTTAGCATATAATTATCGGCAAACACCTTGGAATTAGTGTTAATGAACGACCTCAAACTTATTTGCTTTTGGTCAGCTTTTAATTGATAAATGCTAATAGATTTTTCAATATAATCATTCAAATCCAGTGGATGTTGCCTAAATTCGATTGTTCCAATCTGTGAGCGAGACCATTCAAGTAAGTTTTCTAATAATTCATACAAAACTTTAGCAGATTTGTGCATCACTTGCCCCGTGTGTTGCACTTCTTCGGTTGATAGCTTGCTTGCATCTTGGGCTAACATTTCGGCTAATCCCAAAATTCCCGAGAAAGGATTTTTTAGATCGTGAGAAATTATTGAAAAGAATCTATTTCGAACATTATTCATTTGTATTAATTCTTCCATTAAAAATTTTAATTTTAAATGGGTATTGACACGGGCAAGAAGTTCTTGGGATTGGAATGGCTTGGTTATATAATCACTGGCACCTATATCAAAGCCCCGAGTTATATCGCTTATATCTGCTTTTGCAGTTAAGAATATTATCGGAATCGATTTCGTGAATTCATTATTTTTAAGAACTTTTGCAACTTCGAATCCGTCCATTTCGGGCATCATTATATCCAATAATATCAAGTCGGGTTTATACGAAGATACTGCATCCAATGCTTCACTTCCTGAATAAGCAACACCAATGTCGAATCCACTATCGGATAGCATAGTAGCCAATAATTGAATATTGGCTTCGATATCATCAACTATTAGTATCAGCGGTTTCTTTTTGAATTCTATCTTGTCGTTCATAATGTGAATAATTTATATTTTACTAATTAAGTTTAAAATTTTCTTAATATTGTTTAGTTGAAATTTTGATAAATTGTCTTGTATGGTTTTGTCAACTTTATTCAGATCTTCATTTGAAGTATTCTTTGTGAAATTAGAAAAATCAATAGTAAATTCTTTTATATGGCTCAATACCAACTTATTGGATAATTCTTGCGCTCTTTTGCTAAAATTTTCACGAATATTATTGATAATTATTGGATTGGCTTTTTCGATAAATGTATTCCAAAGAGTACCGAATTCATCAACTATCTCGGATTTATCAGAATTTTTTTCGATTGGATTCAAAATTTTTGCTATTTTGTTGAATAACAAAGGGATATGAACTGGTTTATTAATTATTTCGGTAAAATGGTGTTTATTATCTGGCGATTGGATAATTTCAGTAACTTCATTACTTATCCCGAATATTGGAATTTTTTTATTTTGTGCGATTTCGAGAATTTTGTAAACAATCTGGTCTCGTTTATTCTCATTTCCTAAACAACAATATATTATTAAGTCTAATTTTTCATATTCACAATATTTTTCGAAATCTTCAAAATTATTTGCGTGAAATATAACAAGTTTTTTATTTTCGATACTATCTGCTAATAAATTTCGATCATTTTCATTTACATCAAAAAGTAATATTCGGGCTAAATCAAATTCAAAGTGTATGTAATTTTCATCGAGGTTTTTCGCATTTTTATTAACTAAATCTAAATCGTATAAATAAACTTTAAACTCACTTCCCACGCCTTCTTCGCTTTCCAATTCCACCCGACCTCCCATCATTTCGACCAACCTTTTTGTAATAGGCAAACCTAATCCCGTGCCACCATATTTTCTAAAACTTTGTCCTCGCTGCTGAGTGAATGGTTCGAAAATCAACTTTTTGTATTCGTTGTTTACACCAATTCCCGTATCTTTTACGCTAATCAAAATGTTAACCTTTCCCTCAATTGGTTTGAATTTTAATAATTTGGTAGAAAGAGTTATACTTCCACTATCTGTGAATTTTAGTGCATTACTTATGAGATTTATGAAAATTTGTCTCATTCTCAAATCGTCGAGCATCATTTCTTCGGGTATATTCGGGTCGTTGTCTATTACAAACGCTAACCCCTTGGATAATGCTTTTGATGAATATAGATCCGAGATTTCTCGTACTAAGGAGGCAAAATTAGTTGGGCTATTGCTTATTTCTAACCGACCTGACTCGATTTTCGAAATATCAAGAATATCATTTACGAGAGATATTAAAGTTCGTCCCGAATTTTTAATAACATTCAAATAATAGCGTTTGGTTTCATCTGTCTCGGAACTAAGAAGTTGTTCGGCAAATCCTAATATAGCATTCAATGGAGTTCTTATTTCATGACTAGTATTAGCTAAAAACTCAGTTTTATATTTGTTTGCATCTTCCGCATTATTTTTTGCATACTCGAGCTCTTCGTTTCGGCTACTAAGATAGTCAATTAAACCTTGAATTTCCTCAATAACTTTCTTTTCTTTGGATTCAGATTTATCTATGAACTCATTGATAGCATTTACAATATTGTTAATTTCGGGAAATACGTAATTAGCAGTTAGTTTTGCTTGCCAATTACTTTCGGCAATTGTATTGATTTCGCTCGATAAATTTCGGATTGGTTTTAACAATGTGAAAGTAACAAGTAGAAATAAAACAATAAAAATCAAGAAAATAAAGCCGGCTTTTAGCCATATTTGCTGGTTAAAGGACTTTAATCTCGATTTTAGATTGGTTAGGTCGAATACAGAAAATATATGAATTCGCTGATCATTATCGTAAATGAATGTTTTTTTGACATAAACAGGGTTTTTGATAACAAATCCCAATATCCATAATGAATCTAATGATTGCTTGCTAAGTTTCTTTGAATTCTTGTTCAATACAAACACAATTGAGTCATTTTGAAAAATGAATAAATTAGAAATATCTTTAAATCTGATTAAATCTAATATTTTTTTGTCGGTGAGCAAGTTTTGGTTTTGATATAATAATGCAAAAGATTGGTGGGTATTGTATGCCCGCTTTTCGAAATCATTTAATAATTCTTGTTTAAAAGAATAAGAAAACCAAATCAAATTAATTATACCGGGGATGGACAACACAGTGATTAATGCAAGGATAAAGGTCTCAGATCTATATCCCTTGACCGGCGATGAAATTAGTTTTCTTAATTTTAGTAAAAACATAATTCAATGACGAAATAATGATTATTAAGTTTAAAACCAGTAAATACAATTTAAGAAAAAAAATCAAATATTTTGATATTGTTGTTTAAAAATAAATTCGTAATTTTGTATTCTTTTCAAATTAAGTTGTTGAAAAATGACCCGGTAGCTCAGCTGGTAGAGCATTAGACTTTTAATCTAAGGGTCGTGGGTTCGAACCCCGCCCGGGTCACCAATAATTATAATTTACCTTACTCGCACATTCCTTACTAAACTCCCCAAAATTATTATTAAAATCATTGTAGTTTTCTATTTACCTAAAAAAAGTGTTTGAAAACTATTTATTTCAAATAATCATTAAGTTTGTAAAAATTAAATAATTGGTTTGATGATGAAATTAATAATCACATTTTATATTATTGTTAATTTTTATTTTATTTGCTTTTCACAGCAAATTGATGATAACTACTTTGAAATTCAGAAACATTACAAATCATTGCTAAACCCGAACGATACGAACCAAAAAGTTGTCCGTAACAATTGGCTGCATCGATGGTTGTGGAATAATCAATATGAATTCGACCGCAAAGGTGATTTAGACTATTCCACATATCAATTCCAGGATGTAATTGCAAAAAATCATAGAGTATTATCCGAACATAATTGGACGCCGATTGGACCTATCGATATTCCTCCTACTTACGAACCACGTTCGTGTTATTCAATGGGTAGAGTGAACTGCATAGCTTTTCATCCCACAAATAAAAATATCTTTTGGATAGGAACACCAGGTGGGGGAATCTGGAAAACAATTGATTATGGCAAATCTTGGATGCCCGTAAGCGACTACTTAGGTTCATTAGCAATCAGTCATATCGCAGTTAATCCCAATAATCCCGATTCGGTATGGGCTGCAACAGGCGATTTCGACACCAGCGGACTCACAAGTGGCAACACAATCGGTGTTATTCTTTCGACTGATGGTGGAACTACTTGGAAAACAACTTCTTTAATCAATGAGAAATCTTTTGGAGCCTCAACTTTAAGAAAAATAGTTATCAACCCCAAATCTACAAATCAATTACTGGTTGCGGGAAGGCGAGGCATTTGGAAAACAATTGATGCAGGCAACACCTGGACTAAAGTATGCGATTCTATAATAACAGACTTAGAAATCAATCCTCAGAAACCACAAATCCTTTTTGCTGCTATGGGGCAGCTTTATGGAGGTGGTACAGCGGGAGTGATTAGATCGACCGATTTTGGCGATACTTGGCAAGTTTTGGAAACAGGAATTCCACCGAAAGGTGAGATATCGAGAGTAGAAATTGAACTTGCACCATCGTATCCCGATTATATCTATGCCATTGGAGTGAACACGCGTACTAACGGGTTCCATAGCTTCTATTGTTCGACTGATGGGGGTGAATCTTGGAAAACCCAATCAGTTCTGGATACAACAAACAATATTTTGGGTGCTTGGGGCGGAGATGCCTCCGATAAATACGGTCAAGGCTCTTATGATTTGGCAATGGTTGTGGACCAAAACGATAAAAACACAGTATATGTTGGTGGAATAAATATTTGGATGAGTCAGACTATGGGTCGAAATTGGGAAATGGCAAGTTTTTGGATATACGTGTTTGGCGAAAGCACCCACGCCGACCAGCATTGGGCTGAATTCAACCCATTGGATAATTGCTATTACTGGTGTAATGACGGCGGCGTTTATCGTACCAAAAGAGTTTTGCCTGGCGACAAAAATTGGATAACTGAATGGATAGATAAATACGACGAAAATATCAAAACAGGTGCTCCTTCGGTTAAGTTTCCAACAAAATGGGAAAATTTAAATAATGGGTTGGCAATTACGGAGTTCTATCGGCTAACGATTAGCAAAAACGATAAATACATTCTTGCAGGAGGTTCCCAAGATAATTCGTGTTACTACTTTAACAATGGAAAATGGTTGAACTACATACCAAATTATGATGGTATGGAAACTATGATAGATCATAATAATCCTGATATTTTCTATGGTGTGTGGCAAAATGGCGGACTTTGCAAAACCACCGATGGTGGAAAAACAATTAGAACACGATTGAATTCACCAATTCCCGAGAATGGTCGTTGGATTACTCCCGTTTCGATGAATCCCGATAACAGCGAACACATCTATATGGGTTTCCGTAATCTATGGGAATCGTTTGATGGAGGCGAAACTTGGCAAAAACTTATCGACTTTGCAGAATTAGCAACTAATTCATTAAACACAAGCACACTATCAATTGTTCAGCAGCATCAGATATTTGGAAAATATATGTCAGTCTATCGTCCCGCATCATTTTATCAAGATTCAACCAAAGCTTGGGTAAGAGTTCCGGGTGAGTTGTGGATTACCCAAGATGGTGGAAAATCTTGGAAACAAAGCAAGGATAACTTGCCGTTGGACTCTATGGATATTGCAAGCGTTGACTACGCTAGCAATAATGCCGATGTTATTTTTGTTGCATTCAATACTTCCATCAACAGCATAAACCTTTACCAAAGCATAGATGGTGGGAATACTTGGCAAGATATTTCAAAAAAGCTCCCTTCAGGTATTCGAATCAATGTTATCAAATATAATGACTTAGTTCCAGATTTGTTACCAAAAATAATATATGCGGGGACAAACAAAGGAGTTTACTATGCTCGTCTCGAGGATACCATTTGGACGGCGTTTAGCGATGACCTGCCGCTGACGATTGTGAACGACATAGAATTGCAATTATCCACTCAAGAAATTTTTGCGGCAACCTATGGTCGTGGTGTTTGGAAAACTAATATGATAACTTTCAATTCCATACAAAATAAATTGGAAAATCATATTTCACTTTATCCAAATCCTTGCAAAGATAAAATTTATTTGAATATTCCCGAAGAATTTAAAAATTCTTACTCAACAATTGATTTTAAAGTAATCAACACATTGGGCTACAGTGTTTTTAATCAACAATTGCAACCATCAAGCAATTTAGAAATTATTCATAATTTGCCGTCGGGGGTTTATTTTATCTTAATACAAATTGGACAAAACAAATTAAATGGGAAAATTGTTGTAGAATAAATGCAGAATCAATACGATTGTTTTTCATTGTTAATTTCCCAAAGTTTATCACAATTATGGCATAATAATTGCCCTTTTTAAAAAAAAGTCAATTTATGAGCAATTTATTTGGTAATAGAATTAATATTTCAGAAACTGGTTCGGGTTTTTCGAATAATCAAGCAATAGGTAAATTGCCCAATCCTTTACCAACTCCTCTCTTGCTCAATTTAGGTTGTGGCAGAGATATACGCGAAGGATTTGTAAATATTGATTTATTTAGCGACGACCCAAGAGTTGTATATATGGATATCCGTAAGTTGGAATTTGAAGATAATTCTGCAGATTTAATTCTGGCAAGTGATATTTTAGAACATTTTTCTCATCGCGATGTTGAGCAAATTCTTTCGGAATGGGTACGCGTTCTTAAACCAAATGGCGAAATAATAGTTCGCTCCCCATCGCTAAAGCTGCAAGTGGATGCCTATCTAAGGGGTGATTGGGATGCCTATGTAGCGTCATATATGATTTATGGAGGACAAACTAATCCTGGTGATTATCATTGTGTTGGTTTTGATGAAAAATCAATAGGTGAACTTTTTAGCAAAGTAGGGTTAGAACTTTTTTCTTATGAAGAACAAAATATTCCCCAAAACAAAGGCTATATTAATCTAAATTTCGTTGCTCGCGGTAGAAAAAAATTAACAACAAAAGAAAACTTAGAATCCAAAAGAGAAACAATCGATTTATTTTCCGAAATCGAAGAAAATGAATATACTAACTCGGATAATTCATATAATATCTCGATGCTCGAAGAATTGGTTGGAATAGATAGTGATGAAAAGAAGCCAAAATTCAATATCGTTTGGGAAGGTTCGCAGTTTATTTATCATTCTTTAGCATTGATAAATCGTGAATTATGCTCTCAAATTATCGACTCTGGTCTTGCCAACTTAACTATTATTCCTTATGAACCCGACCAATTTTCGCCAATTGGAAATAAAAAATACGAAAAACTTGCTACTTGCGACATTCGCTTCAAGCCTGAAGTGAGCGAGGAGATATCGCGATTGCCATATTTATGGATTCGACATCAATGGCCCCCCAAAAAAGAGCCACCTTTGGGTGCTAAATGGATTATTATGCAGCCTTGGGAGCTATCCCAATTACGGAAGGATTTTATCGAAAGTTTTTCGCAAGCCGACCAAATATGGACTCCATCGAATTATTCTCGACAAGCGATGATTAATTCGGGATTGGATTTCAACAAAGTGCAAATTGTTCCTAATGGAATTGATAATAAATTATTTACGCCAATTGGCGAAAAATATAAATTAGATACATACAAAAAACTAAAATTTTTATATTGTGGCGGAACAATTTACCGGAAAGGTATTGATATTTTGTTGAAAGCATACATTAAAGCATTCACAAGAAACGACGAAGTGTGTTTGGTTATCAAGGATATGGGAGGGGATAGTTTTTATCGTGGTCAGAATGCTGAACAAATGATAATTGAAATTCAAAAGAATCCAAATGCTCCCGAAATAATATATATAAAAGAATACTTAACCGAGAAAGATATAGCATCGCTCTATCGTGCTTGCAATGTGTTTGTCTCGCCCTATCGTGGCGAAGGATTTTCGTTGCCAACTCTGGAGGCAATGGCTTGTGGATTGCCTGTGATTGTAACCGAGGGAGGCTCCACCGAGGACTTCACAATATCTTCGTTTTCGGTGAAAATACCCGCAGAGAAAAAATCGGTAGGCAATTATTACGGCAAAGAGGAATTAACGGGTGAGGCATTCTTGCTCGAACCAGATGAAAACGCACTCGTCGAAATTTTAAAGCGGTTCTATAAAGCCCCCAATAGTTTTCTTTCTCGAGGGTTAATTGCATCGGCTTATGCAAGAGAAAATTGGAACTGGCAAAAGTCGGCATTAAAAATGTTTTCTTTAATCGATGGCTTATACGAAACCAATTTTGCTTCTATAGCTCAAAAATCAATTGAAAACCATCCTGACTTTTTAATTGAATTAGGCAGAGCAGAAGATGAATTCATCAATGATAATTTTGAATTAGCATATGAAATTTACACCAAAAATATTGACTATGTCGATTACCCAAAATTGAAACGACATATTGCAAAACGAATAGCACAGTGCCTGATTTATTTGAATGATTTCGAAACCTCACGGCAAATTCTCGACACTTTGGACGAAGAAGAAGATTACGACAAATATTATTTGGAGTCGCTTTATTACTCACTTCAATATCATTCTACCGAAGCACTCGAATTCATCACTAAATCGATGGATTATTGGCATATACATAAGTTCTCGTCCACTTTGGGTTATTCGCTCGATGATTTGCTTGTAATTACGGGTAATTTATTTATTTCAACAAAAGAAAACTATATAGACGCTTTAGACGTTTATGAATTAGCATTAAAGGAAAATCCAGAAAACACCTTAGCTTGTTATGGTTCAGCAATGGCTTTATATAGCCTAAATTTTTTGGAACAAGCCCGAATAATGGTTGAATGGGCAATTAAAATTGATCCAAATTTCCAGGATGCAATATTATTAAAAGAATTAATAGAAGGAAAACTTGAAAAAGACCAACCAAATTAGCGGTACACTTTATATTGTATCGACCTCGATAGGAAACAAAAAAGATATTACTATCCGAGCAACAGAAGTGCTTCAAAACTGCGACATAATTGTCGGCGAAGAAATGAAAGAAGCCAGCAGAGTGCTAATGCACTTAAATTTGAGCAAACCAATTGAATTGCTTAATGAACATAACGAGAAGGAAAAAGTTGGAGAATTAATCGAACTGCTGAAGAATGGAAAATCAATTGCCTTGATTTCCGATTGTGGCACCCCAATTTTTGCAGATCCCGGAATTGAGCTGCTTAGAACGGCATTGTCCAAAGAAATCGAAATTTCCGTAATTCCCGGTGCGTCAAGCATAATGACCGCAATGGTTCGTTCGGGTTTCGACCTTAAAAGGTTTTTTTATGCAGGTTTTCTTCATCGTAACAGCAAAGAAAGAATTAAAGAAATCACAGATTTGAGTAGTTTTCCCTATACAATTATTGTTATGGATACGCCATATAGGTTAAAAGTATTACTCGAGGATTTTGCAGAAGTTATGCCACAACGAAAAGCGTATATTGGTATGAATTTAACAATGCAGAGCGAGACGCATCATTACGGCACTTTCGCTGAATTGTACGAAAAATTTAAATCTACTCGAACAAGAAACGAATATGTTTTGATTATCGAAGGCAATCTTATCGGTAATATTAGTTCTGTCCGAGACACATTCGAAATAGATAACAAAATAATCAACTTTTCGCCAACGACCGAAGAAAATATACTGGATTCAACTGATGATGAAGCGTTTGAAATTTCAGCCAAAGAAATAGATATTGACAATGATTTTGATAATGAATTATTGGAAAAGGATTTGAGTAATAAAAATTACGATTTAGTTCAAGGAGATGAAGACTTAGTTTTGGATAATGAAACCGAATCAGACAAAGTTATTGAACATAAAGGCAGAAAAGAACAAAGAAACCAAGAAGATAACAGAAGATTAGATACAAAAAATCGCAATGAATCTAATGACCGAGAAAGACGACGAGATGATTCACGCCGTGGGGGTGGAAATAGCGAAAGCCGTCGAAGCGAGCGAAGAAGTGATGACCGAAGAAATGAAGGTCGTCGGGACGATTCGCAAGGTAGATATAGAAGAGATGATGACCGAAGAAGTGCATCTCGACGGGACGATTCCCGACCCCGATATCGAAGAGATGACGACAGACAGGACAACAGAAGCAATGATGGTGGCAGAGACCGAAATGAAAGAAGAGGCGATAATTTCCGCGACGGGTATCGCAGAAGAAATGATGATTACCAAAAAGATGATCGTCCAAGGCGCGAACAAGAAGATGGTGGTTTCCGTCGGTCGAATGATTCCAAAGATAGTGGGCGTCGAAGAAATGATGATTTTCGCCAGAATGATCGCCCAAGGGGTGGCGATTATGGCAAAGAAGATCGCGGTAGAAGAAATGATTTCAAAAAAGATGAAAGTAGAGGTTCTCGAGACAGGTTCGACCAAAGACCAAAGAGCCAAGATGATTTTGGAACAAAAAAAGAAAGGAATTACGAAGAAAAACGAGAACGCTCGGATAGATCTGAAAATTATGAATCGAGAGACAGAAGAGAAAAAAGAAGTTACGACGATCGTTCCCAATCAAGAGGTGGCGACCGTCGCTCTAATCGAGGTAACCGTTCCGATAGAAGTTTCAAATCCGAAAGAAGACCACGAAGAAAAAAAGATTAAGCAATTGTTGAAGTTTAATGGAGAAAACATCCAACAATATATATTCTAAAATATTTGTTATCATCAAACCATTCATAGGTTTGATTTTGTTTGCAATATTATTGAATACTATATTTTCGGCACTCAATACATTTACAATAGCTTTAATAAAACCCGTATTCCAAATAATTTTTGATACACAAACTCCCGAAGTAGCACAGAAAGGATTTTTTTTAGATAATTTAAAAAATAATTTCTATGCTACTGTTTCTAAATTGGTGCTTTCCCCAGATGGAATTGCCAAAAGCTTGCTTAATCTTAGTTTGCTAATTATAATTGCCTTTATATTAAAAAATATCTTTAAATACATAGCATCAGTTACCACTGCCAAGTTCGAGGAAGGAATAGTGAAATCGATTCGCGATAAAGTTTTTTCGAAGCTAATAAACCTATCCATCGGATTCTTTTCCCACCAAAAGCAAGGCAACTTAATATCATTGATAGCCAACGAAACAACAGCATTATCCTCGGCTTCTGTCTCGGCATTTTCTACAATACTTCGAGAAGGAATACAAGTTATTTTGTTTGCAATCTTATTATTATCAATTTCGATTGAACTAACTTTAATATCGTCTGCAACAGCCATTGTAAGTTTGACCTTACTTAGGTTTTCGCGAAAGTATCTTACCCGTTATGCCAATAGGATGCAAACAGCAATGAGTGATTATACAACAACGATGCAGGAATCTTTTTATGGAATTCGTATTGTTAAAGCCTATTCAGCCGAAAACCATATTATAAAAAAGTTTTTTAGAGATACACTTAATTTTTTGACCTCCTCGATTAAACATCGAAAAATTATGACTTTGGTTCCAGCCTTCAACGAAGTGTTTTCTATCACTGCGCTTACTTTCGTACTTTACTTCGGTGGTATACAAGTTGTAAACAAAGAACTATCGAGCGATGATTTAATGTTGTTTTTGTTTTCACTATTCTCGATAATGTCGCCAATAACCACAGTAATACATAGTATTACTCAATTTCCTCGGGGAAGAGTTGCCGCCGACAAATTGTTTGAAATATTAGATTACGAAGAGACAATAAAATCTGGCAATATTAATAAAATCAATTTCGAAAAATCTATTGTTTTTAATTCAGTTAGATTTTCGTACGAAAAAGATATAGTATTGGATGATGTAAATTTTGAGTTAAAAAAAGGTCAAAAAATTGCTTTTGTGGGTTCGAGCGGCAGTGGCAAATCCACCATCTTAGATTTGCTTATTCGGTTCTACGACCCGAACAATGGCGAAATATCTCTCGATGGAAAAAATATCAAGGAATTTGATTTATCGAGCTACCGAAAATTATTTGGAATAGTATCCCAAGAAACCTTGTTGTTCAATGATTCAATCGAAAATAATATACGTTTTGGAAGGAACGAATTTACAACAGAGCAAGTTCAACAAGCCGCCCTAATGGCTAATGCAGATAGTTTTATACAAAAATTAGAGAAAAAATACCAAACCATAATTGGAGATAGAGGTGTTCAGCTTTCTGGCGGAGAACGCCAACGCATTGCTATTGCAAGAGCATTGCTTAGCAATCCCGAAATTCTAATTTTCGACGAAGCAACTTCTGCTCTGGATAATGAATCCGAAAAAATTGTTCAAAATGCAATAAATCAAATTCTAAACGATAAAACTGCGGTATTGGTTGCCCATCGATTGTCTACAATTGTTGATGCAGATGTTATTTATGTTCTACAAAATGGTAAAATTATCGAAAGCGGCAACCATTCACAATTAATTTTGATGAATGGAGTTTACAAAAAATTATATGAACTCCAGTAATTTAAAAAATAAACCCAAAATAAAATTATCTCTTTCCAATTTTGATAGTTTCCTCGAAAACCTTGGCTGGCTTTTATTGGTTTTACTTTGGATTCTGGTTATTTTCAGTTTCAACAATTTACCAGATACGATACCAACCCATTTTAATTTTATGGGCGAACCAGATGGCTATGGTAATAAAATAACAATAATAATTTTGCAAATCGTAGCCACACTAATGTATATTGGCTTAACAATTCTCAACCAATTCCCACATTTATTCAATTATGTAGTCGAAATCACAGAAGAAAATGCCGAACGACAATACAGGATATCCACAAGAATGATAAGAATCCTCAAACTCGGCATTGTTGTTCTTTTTGGTATGATTTCTTTAATGACCATTGAAAGTGTAAAATCTCAATCACTTTCGATGATACCACTTCTTTTTATCTCCGTTTTAGCTCTTATTATTTTCCCTTTGATTTACTTTATTTTCCGTTCCTTAAAAGAAAAATAAAATAGGAATAAATTAGTCTTATATTACAATTAGATTTATAATTAAATAAATTAATTTCTAAATTTTTGTTAATTTGCAAAACATAATTGTTAAAGAATCTTAAAATTAAAAGGATATCACAATGAAACACTATACAAAATTACTCACACTAATATTTGTTATCGCTTTTGTTATCAATACAAATGCTGCAGAAATCAAAGTTATACAAGGAAAAAGTTACGGGAATATGGTATGGTACAATTTAGTGGACGACCAAATGTCCTCGGCGGACTTGAAGCAATGGGACATTATGTTTCTGGTTAAAGGACAAAATGCTGCAATTCATATCAACGATGCCGCCAATGTAAAACTATGGGAAGTAGTTGGTGCAAAAATTGATGACTATGGAAAACAAATCGACACTATTGGTTTAACCTCCAATTCAAATAAATTCAAAGAATGGTACAATTCAGACAGCACTTGGGCTATAGGTGCATTCAATTGTGGTTTAAATGGATTTGATGGCGATGGCAACTTTGGTTGGGGTTCCTACAATATGGCAACGCATTCAATTTCGGGAACAAAATTCTTCATTATTAAGGATGTTAATAATGTTTACTATCAAATAAAAATTGACGACTTGGCAGGTGGGGTTTTCTATTTCGAATATAAAAGCTTAGATGGCAAAATAGATAAATCAATTGAATTCAAGAAAAGTAGTGTCTCGCCAAAAACTTTTGGATACTTTTCGCTTTCCAACCCCGAAGAAAAGTTAGTCTTCGAACCCAATAATTGGTCATTAGTTTTCGGCAAATACGTTGCACAAGTTGTTGATAATAATGGAAATAAACAACCCTATCCTGTAAATGGCGTTCGCCATAACGTTGGATACCGTTCTGTTCGCGTGGATACCGATGAACCTAATACCGAAAAAGCACCAACAGAACTATACGCATATTCACCCAAAATTTCGACTATTGGACACGAGTGGAAAAAATTAGATGCTAATTTTAATTGGTCAGTTCCCGACGACCGTGTTTATTTCGTATTTACCCCCGACGCAGAAGTTTATCGACTGGTGTTTAAAACATTTTCAGGAAGTAGCACCGGCGAAACAACATTCGAAAAAACCAAAGAAAACGTAGTTGTGGTTTCGGTTGATGAAACAAGCAAATTGTCCTTAGCGTTAGCTCCAAGCGTATTGAGTAGCGGGCAACCCATAAAACTCGTATATAATTCTGATAAGTCAGTTCAAGGCAATATAGATATTACCGACATATTGGGAAATAATTTTTATTCCACAATCACTGATTTTAATTCGGCTAACTATCTTAGTTTGAATCCCATACTACCCAAAGGAATGTATTTTGTAAAAATCGCTATCAATGGCACTCCACAAGTGCTAAAATTGATTGTTCAATAAATTATCCAAAATATGCTAAAAAAAATATTTTTCTTTTTGTTTGGTTTGCCGGTGATGATTTTTGCCGAGCAAACCATAACAATATTAGATAAGTCCAATGACAAGCCATTGAACTTAGCAACTGTCCACTTTACATCGTTGGAAACTAAGAAAGTGGTTGTAAATAAAACTAACAAACAAGGTCGAGTTAATATACCTTTCGACGGCAAAATTGCCGTGTTTATTCGATTTGTGGGATACGACCAAATTGTGGATACAATTATGGGCAACAAAAACTACACCTATCGTATGAATCCAACAGCAATAATGCTCCAAGAAGTTGTTACGACCGGACAATTTTCTCCACAATCAATTCAAAATTCAGTATTCCCTGTTCAAATTATCAACGAAGACCGTATCGTAACCCAAGCTGCCAATAATCTCCGTGAATTACTAATGACACAGCTGAATATGCGCATATCGCAGGATAATATTTTAGGCTCTGCAATTTCTATAAATGGAATATCGGGAAACAACGTAAAAATAATGGTAGATGGCGTTCCGATAATTGGACGCTTGCAAGGGAATATCGATTTATCTCAGATTAATATGAAAAACATTAAAAAAGTGGAAATAATCGAAGGTCCTATGTCCACTTTGTATGGAACTGATGCATTGGGTGGTGTAATTAATTTGATTACCGCCGACCCCGACCAATGCCGTAGGCTGGAGATAGATGGCGGCACATATTACGAAAGTGTTTATATGGCAAATTTCGATTTGGGAGCAAGATTCAATGTTGCAGATAAACATAATTTTATGTTATCGGGAGCACGGAACTTTTTTGGAGGCTTCTCCGTTGTGGATACTTCTCGTCATAAAGAATGGAAACCAAAAATTCAGTATCAAGCCGATTTAAAATATGGTACTGATATAGGCAATTTTAAATTACGTTATCAAACTCGATATTTTAATGAATACATTTTAAATAGGGGACCAAGATTGCCATTTTATTACGAAAATGCTTTGGATGATGAATACAGAACCAACAGATTATCGAATTCGGTTTTTCTTAATGGCAAATTAGGCACATACCAATATCTCGATTTTATGGCAGACTATTCTTATTACCAAAGAAGAAAGAACACTTATTATATGGATTTGACAACTCTAAATAGAATTATGACAACAAACCCCGAAGACCAAGATACAAATGTATTTGATAACTGGATTATTCGCACAAATTATAGCTGGGATAACCCATATGCCGTTTTATCTTTACAGGTTGGAACCGAAATTAATTTCGAAACAGCGAAAGGTAGAAGAATAGAGAATGAGTTCCAAGATGTTGGAGATTATGCCGCCTATTTAAGTGTGAATTACCGCCCATTCGAAGAACTACAAGTCCAGCCCGGAGTTCGATTTATTTATAACACCGATTACGAAGCTCCTATTGTTCCCTCCGTTAATTTAAAATACGACATTATGAACAATTTAGCATTTCGTGCCGCCTATGCCAAAGGGTTTCGTGCACCATCATTAAGGGAACTTTATTATTTCTTTGTTGATGTTAATCATAACATTTGGGGCAATAAAAATTTAAAAGCCGAAACAAGCGACTCGTGGAATGCTTCGCTCGACTACAAAATTGTTTTCGAACAATCATTAATGAATTTTACCACTAAATTTTTCTACAACGATATTTCCAACCTTGTTGATTTTGCTTTGGTTAATAACGAAAATAGTCTTTACTCTTATATCAACATAGGAAAGAACAAGTCGATTGGGGGCGAATTATCTTCCAATTATTATTCTCCCGACCTCTCGGTAAATATAGGATTTTCGTATATAGGTAGATACAACAACCTAACGGAATCGAGTGATACGCCCGAATTTACCTACTCTCCCGAATTGCAAGCGAATGTAACATATCGATTGCCCTTTGCCGATTTTATTCAATTATCTGCATACTTTAAGCACACCGGTAAAATGCCTCGCTATGGAATCATTATTGATGATACTAACAAAGAATCTATCGTTCTATACGAAACTCAAAGTTACAATATGTTGGATTTAACATCCACATTAAATTTATTTGGAAACGATTTAATAGTTCAATTTGGTGCCAAAAATTTATTCGACATCAAGAAAATTGAACAAAGCCGTAATGTTGTT
The DNA here is from genome assembly GCA_937995785.1 of Candidatus Kapaibacterium sp. Classification (GTDB taxonomy): domain Bacteria; phylum Bacteroidota; class Ignavibacteria; order Kapaibacteriales; family UBA2268; genus GWF2-33-9. The sequence continues at coordinate 5,170 of CALKJQ010000132.1, read as the reverse complement.
CAGGGTGCCCACATTTCGGGGGCTACTGTTTTGCCCATAGGATGGGGGCGCACCTGGTTTGTTTCCACCAAGTTTAATCTTAATAGATTGTTAGGAAATTAATATGAAAATAAATAAATTATATTCAATAATCGCACTTTTAGCTATAATTTTCACATCTTGCATTCCCGAGGAATCACCCGTTACACCCCACCAAAGTGGTGATGTGGAATCTGCCACTGCCGAAATGGGGAATTTATACGGAAATCAAGTGTATTTTAGCTTTAAGCACGATAGCGTTGTTTCTATAAATAAAATAATCGATTGGGACATTGAATTCAGCAGTATTCTCGATACTTTTGTTGTCCGATTGAATAGCGCTAAGTTTATGACGGTATATAATACCAATAAACTCAATTTCGATAACGTAACTGCCAACGATACAAGCAATTTGGATGTTTCTCAATGGAAATACGACAATCCTTCCGGTAAATTGGACTCCACTGCAATTGGCAAATGGTGGGAATTAATTAAAGGCGGCGAAATTATTTCCAAAAGCGAAGTATATATTGTTAACCGAGGAGTTAACGAGCGAGCAAAACCGCAAGGATACAAAAAAATGCAAATACTTGGTTTCGAAAATAATACATATTTTATCAAAATTGCCAATTTGGACGGAACTGATATACAAGAAATTGAAATTCCACGCAATCCGCTGAAAAATTTCGTACAAGTTACATTTAATTCGCCCCCAAAAATTATCAACATCGAACCAAACACACTTGATTGGGATATTTGCTTTACTAAATATACCGAATTGCTCTATACCAGCGATGGAGTGCCAACTTGGTATAGCGTTACTGGTCCATTGTTAAATCCTAAAACTGTCGCCGTTGCAATAGATACAAGCAAATCTTTCGACCTTATTTCTATACAAGATGTGGATAAATACACTTTCTCATCTAACATCAATGCAATTGGACACACTTGGAAATGGTTCGATTTAGGAAAGGGAGCATACATAATAAACCCAAATATAAATTACATACTTCGCACACAGGTTGGATATATTAAGATGCATTTCATTGGTTTCTACAATCAAAGCGGAGAAAAAGGTTATCCAAAGTTCGAATACCAAAGGTTATAAATGAAATTCCTCGATAGAGAATTTCTCCAAGACTTCACCCGTCGATTTCTTTATCATTTTGTAATGATTTCAATTTTCATTATAGTTTGGAGATTAGTGTTCAGGTACAGCAGCGGCAGTGGCGGTTTGTTTTCAATTATTTTATTTTCTGCAATTATTTCTTTTATCTATACCCTAATATCAAGAAAAAAAAGAATATAATTTTAATGAGATTATAGTTTTTGTCTCCGCATATTCGTAATAGTGGGTCAGGGGTAGTTATATCTAACTCTGTTAACTCACCCCCCTTGACCCCCATAATAGTATTATCGGAATAGAACTATTAATAATGGATTGTAAAAAAATAGTTTTATTAATCACGATACCAATGTTTGATACATAAACTTTTTTATGCAAATGTCCAGTTAGAATAAAAATCTTTCTGCGAATCGACGCCAAAAGCAGGGATTTGATAAATCGGTTAATCGTGCGTTGGCTTCGATTTTTCAGTAACACCAAGATTTAAAATTAAAGATAAATAGTTTGTCGGTATCTTTGTTTAAAAACAATCCCACATTGAGTGGGATTGTTTTATTTGATTAATTACTTTGGTTGCCAGTAGCAACGCTTTGGTGATGTTATTAATTCGTCGGCTTTGAGTTTTTTCATTACTTTTTCTACTTCTTTTTTGTCCAAGCCCGTCATTTGTTCTAGTTCGCTATTGCTAACGGGTTTGCCGGCTTTTTTCATAGCATCCAAAACTATTTGTGTGTTATCCATAATTTTATCCAAATTTATTTTATTCCCATTTTGGTTCTCGATTTGGCGTCCAAGGTGCACCTTTTGCATCCAATTCCTGCTCGATTGGTTTTATCTCATTTTCGTTCAATTCTTTTAGGTCTTTTAGTAATTGTTTTAATTGTTTACTAATAATATTGTAATTCATCTTTGCAGTTTCGGTTGGAGCCGAGTCGATTTCCCAAACAACCCAGGTTATATATCCCAATCGTTCATTTATCGATGGGGTTTGATTTTCGTTTCGTGCGGCGATAGTTGAATTACCCGATAATGCTATTTCCAAATCTGCTAATTTGTATTCAATTTTTCTGATTTTTTCGAGTAATTTATTGTCGAGTAAATTGGAATTCAAGACAGTTGATTTGATGATTTTGACATTTTCTTTTATTTTACCAAAATATTCGTTTGTTGCAGAAATTGCATTTTGCAATTTAGCTACCTGATTTTGAAATGCCACAATATCTTGGCGTTTTGCAGGCAAAGTGGAATTGTTCAAATGTTTAACTTCGAATTCCATTGGCTCGGTTAATTTGGTAATAACACCATCAACGTTTTTGTTCATCACAACTTTATATTTACCTGGGAGGACCAAATAACCCGAATAATTGTTTGGATCTTGGTTCTGACCAACATTTGTCGAGCCTGCAGTTCTTAAATTCCAAGTAATTCTGTTAATTCCCGACGATGCCGAGCTTTTCAGTGTTCTGATTAAATTGTCGTTCATATCGTAAATATCGAACAACAAATATGCAGATTCCTCTAACTCCTCTGCCCTAAGTTGTTCCAAAGTGGGATAAGGAGGTGGTTCCTTGCGTTCATCGGCATCTTTTTCCGCTTTTTTTCGTTCCGCTTTTTTGGTTTTATAACCTTCTTTAAGGTAATAAGTAAATGTAGCTCCAAATGGTGGATTGTCGGCTCGATAGAACGAAGCACCATAATCGCGTTTGGCGCGTGATTCGTCCATTATAAACATCTTTGCATCTTTAATTTTGAATATTGTTGCTTCTTTTTCCAAATTCTCTTTTTTCAAATCTCGCAAAAATGCATAGTTGTCCAAAATATAGATACTGCGACCAAATGTTCCAACGATTAAGTCGCATTCTCGCTTTTGGATATCCAAATCTCTAACATTGATTGTTGGAAAACCGCCTGTTAGCTGAATCCACTTGTTTCCCCCGTCAATAGTAAAGAATAAGCCAAATTCAGTTCCTACAAACAATAAATTGGGATCGACGAAGTCCTCGGCGATTGTGTAAACAGTTCCCCTTTCGGGCAAATTCCCCGAAATCGAATTCCAAGTTTTACCTTTATCGGTTGATTTAAATATGTATGGTTTAAAATCTCCAGTTTTGTGGTGATCAAATGTAATGTATACAACATTTTCGTTGAATTGAGATGGAAATATATCCGAAACATAAATTAATTCGGGCAAGCCAGCGATTTTTTCGTATTTAGTCCAGTTTTTTCCATCATCTTCGGTGATTTGCAATAATCCATCATCGGTGCCAACAAATATCATTCCTTTTTTCTTTGGTGATTCGGCAAATGATACTATATTGCCATAGAGCGAAGTTGAAGCGTTTTTGGCAACAGCGTCGGCATTCCATACCTTGCCCATTACGGGTAATTTATTTCTATCAACTTGTCGAGTTAAATCGGGACTTATTCGCGTCCAACTATCGCCGCGATCGGTTGATTTATAAACATAATTGTTTGCGGCATAAAGCGTTTTGTGGTCGTGAGGGCTTATAAAGTATGGTGTATCCCAGTTCCATCGATGCATCTCATTTTCGTTGGGTTGAGGTTGGATAAATTTGAGTTCACCACTTCGGCGGTCGAAACGAGCCAAACCGCCATATTGAAATTCGGCATAAACTATGTTTGGGTCTGTGGGGTCGATTTGCGGTTCGTAGCCATCACCACCAATAATTTGGAACCAATCATCATTAAGTATGCCGCCGGTATTATTGGTTTGCGAGGGTCCTCCCCATGAATTATTATCTTGGGTTCCTCCATAAACATAATAAAAAGGTTCGGAATTATCGGCTTGAATTCTGTAGAACTGACCAACGGGCATATTTCCGAACCATCGCCAATTTGCTCCACCATCGTATGTTTCGTATATCCCACCATCGCCGCCAATCAGCCAATGGTCGGGCATATCTTTATCCAACCAAAAAGCGTGGTCGTCCACGTGGCGATCTTTTAAGCCTATTCTTGTTACAGATTTGCCTCCATCAGTTGAAATTATGGAATATGTATCGGGTACATAAAATTTATCGGGATTGAATGGGTCGCAGAATATTTCTTGATAGTACTGTGGCGAGGCTGATTTCCAACTATTGCGTTTTTCCCAACTTGCACCGCGATCGGTTGAGCGATAAATTCCGCTTCCATCATCTTGTGCTTCGACCAATGCATAAACATAATCGGGATTTGCGGGCGAGACAGCAATTCCAATTCTGCCAATATCCCCACCGGGCAAACCATTACTTAATTTTGTCCAAGATTTGCCTCCATCAGTTGTTTTGTGCAAACCACCTTCGGGACCACCATTAATCAATGTCCAAACTGTGCGTGCTCTCTGGTAAGCAGTGGCATATACTACGTTATAATCCCTTGGATCAAATGCAATGTCGGAAACGCCAGTTTGGTCGCTTATCTTAAGAATTTGTTCCCAAGTTGCTCCTCCATCAGTGGTTTTATATAATCCACGATCGCCACCAGGAGCCCATAATGGACCTTGTGCTGCAACATATACTACATTGGAATTTCGTGGGTCGATTAAAATTTTACCAATGTGTTCGGAATTTTTTAGTCCAACATTTTTCCAAGATTTTCCTCCATCAATGGATTTATACAAACCATCACCATAGGCAACACTTCGTTGGCTGTTGTTTTCGCCCGAGCCAACCCATATAACGTTTGGATTATTTGGATCGACTGCAATACAACCAATCGAAAATGATCCTTGTTTATCAAAAATAGATTGAAAAGTGATACCAGCATTGGTTGTTTTCCAAACTCCACCCGAGGCGACCGCTACATACCAAATCGATTTGTTCGTCGGATGGACAACAATGTCTGATATTCGTCCCGATATTGCGGCGGGACCGATTAATCTTAATTTAACTCCGCTTAGGGTTGAATTAGTGAGCAATTCTTTTTCTTTCTTTGGTTCTTCCTTCTTTCCTTTTTGTGCGAGTAAAGGAATTGAAAATAAAGATAGGCATAGAACTACTAATAGTAAATATTTAAACTTCATTA
>CALKJQ010000131.1 GCA_937995785.1 Candidatus Kapaibacterium sp. | reverse complement strand
GCTAATTCCAACGACTCATTAAGTCGTCGCGTAGTTTTACCCAAAGCCGATACGACAATTAGAGTTGAAGAATTTATATCTTTAACTATACTCAAGAAATTCTCGAAAGATTCTTTTGAGTTAAAATTTGAGCCACCAAATTTATAAATTGTCATTTTCGTTCAGTAGATTTAATAAAATACAAATTTATCGATAATATACTTGTTTTTGATAATTTTGAATAATTTATTTAGTTGTTTTATGAAGCAAATAATTGGTGTTTCGCTTGGGGCTTCGACTATCAAAGTTGTGAAAGCCCGATTGGAACAATACAATAAAGTCTCTATTATAGATTCGCAAATTATCCAACATTTAGGTAATCCACATAAATATTTCAACGAAATACTGCAATTGATTAATCAAGAAAGATTACCAATAGTAGTAACAGGAAGAAAATTTCGAAATTTAGTAAGTTTGCCTTCGATATCCGAATCAGAAGCCACAGAAAATGCTTATCAGTATTTAAAAAATAAATATCCCGGGATAGTATCTATCGCATCAATCGGTGCAGAATCTTTTATCGTCTATTCATTGGATGAAACAGGTCATATTATTGATGTTCGAACCAAGAATCAATGTGCTTCTGGCACGGGTGAATTTTACTTACAACAAATAAGGCGAATGGATTTGTCGATTGATGAGGCAATCGAAAATAGCTTGAATTGCAGTCCTCACAAAGTTTCGGGACGCTGTTCTGTGTTTGCCAAATCTGATTGTACACACGCATTAAACAAAGGAACACCCAAAGGAGAAGTAGCCGCCGGTCTTTCCTTAATGATTGCCGATAAAATCAAAGAATTATTACATAAAGAAAAGAGCGGAACTAAGCTTGTTGTTGGTGGTTTATCTTTGAACAAAGCAATAATGCAGAATATTTCTCGAGATTTTCAAATCATAGTTCCAGAGGAGAGCAATTATTTCGAGGCTCTTGGAGCAGCAATATACGGATTAAAAAATCAAATTGAAGCCAAATACGAATTAAATAACCTTTTCCAAGAACAAAAGAGTTCATTTACTTTTCACGAGCCACTTGCAAGATACACAAATTTGGTAGAATTTAAAACCAATGAATTTACTTCGGCTTCGGACTATAGAGAACTTGTCCTTGGTCTTGATGTGGGTTCCACAACCACCAAAGCTGTTCTTGTGGATATACACTCTAAAAGGATTACAGATAAAATATACATATACACCCATGGCGATCCAATAGGGGCTTCCAAAAAATGTTACAAGTCTTTGCTAAATAATCTGCCCCACAATACCAAAATTATTGGTTTAGGTACAACTGGATCAGGTCGGCATATTGCTGGTTTGCATGCCCAAACAACGGCTATATTCAACGAAATCATAGCCCACGCCACAGCCGCAATTCATTATGACCCCGACGTAGACACCATATTCGAAATTGGTGGACAAGACGCAAAATATACTTATATAATCAATAAAGTACCCGCCGATTATGCAATGAATGAAGCTTGTTCGGCAGGTACGGGTTCGTTTATCGAAGAATCGGCGTTCGAAACATTGGGATACAAAATAAATCAAATTCAAGATATTGCTTTATCTGCACCACTGCCACCTAATTTTTCGGATCAATGCGCAGCATTCATTAGTAGTGATATCAAAACTGCACTTCAAGAAGGAATTTCGAAGGAAAACATTGTAGGTGGACTAACATATTCAATATGTATAAATTTTATTAATCGAGTGAAAGGAAATCGCCCAGTTGGAGATAAAATTCTTATGCAAGGAGGAGTATGCTACAATAAAGCAATTCCCGTGGCTATGGCTGCAATAACGGGTAAGAATATTATTGTACCTCCAGATCCCGGACTAATGGGTGCATTTGGAGTTGCCCTCGAAACTATTCAAAAAATTGAACTTGGGCTTTTGAACAAAAGTGAATTCGATTTAACTGAATTAATTAACAGGAATGTAGATTATTTAGAACCCTTCGAATGCAAAGGTGGAACCGAAAAATGCGACATGGGTTGCGAAATTAACTTAATCAAGATTAATGGTAAAAAGTATCCATTCGGGGGTGCTTGCAATAAATATTATAACTTAATACAAAACAGGAAAATCGACTTTACTAAATTTGATTTTGTTAAAATGAGAGAAGATATAATTTTCCAAAACTACTCTCAAAACCATAACAAATTTGAACAAAAAACTATCGGTATCAACAATTCATTTCATACAAACACGCTTTTTCCGCTTTTTTATGGATTTTTTTCAAAACTTGGATTTCGTATTGTTTTGTCGGACGAATTCGACGAACGAGGTTACCAGAGGGAGAATACTTCATTTTGCTTTCCGGCACAACTATCATTAGGATTATTTCAAAATCTATTAGATAAAAACTGTGATTATTACTTTTTGCCAAATATTTACGAAATGTATGTAAAAGGCTCCGAAAACGATCGATTGGATTTCAATTCCACTTGTGTATTTGTTCAGGGAGAACCGCTATTTTTAAAGCAAGCATTTAAAGATTACGATTTGGATGGTAAATTAATTACCCCAAAACTTAACTTTGCCAAAGGATGGCACTCCCAATTGCGACAGTTCATCGAAGTTGCCAATCAATTAGGTATCCAAAATCAAACTTTGATAGAAGAGGCTTACTCATACGGTTGCGAATTATTGAGTAAGGCAGAAGAAAATTTACAAAAAGTTGGAAATGAATTTATCCGCAACTTGGAAGCCAATCCCAATGAGTTTGCAATAGTTTTGATTGGACGCAATTATAATTCGTTTAGTAAATTTGCCAATAAAAGTATTCCATTAAAAGTAGCTTCGAGAGGTATAAGTATCGTCCCCTATGATATGTTGCCCTATCACGACGAGGACTATCCCGATTCGATGTATTGGGAAGCTGGCAAAAAGATATTAAAGGCAACAAATTTCGTTAAAAAACATCCTCAACTTTATCCTCTATACATTACAAATTTTTCTTGCGGTCCTGATTCGTTGATAATAACGACATTTCGGGAGATGATGGGCAGCAAACCAAGTTTAACATTGGAATTGGATAGTCATTCGGCTGATGCGGGTATAAACACTCGTCTTGATGCTTTTATCGATATAATTCACAACAACCGAAAGGCAGCAACAATTTCGTCGAACGAAGTAAAATCAGATTTTAAGATTTGCGATTTAGTTAGCATAGATGGTCTTGGTTATATTATCGCCCCAGATGGCAAACAAATACCACTAAACAATCCTAATGTCAAAATTCTAATACCATCAATGGGCGATTTGGCGGCTCCCCTTTTTGCCGCCGCACTGAGAAGTTTAGGATTCAACGCCATTGGTTTGCCCGAAGCTACACATCGCACTCTTCAATTGGGCAGGTCGGTTTCAACAGGCAAAGAATGCTTACCATTAATATTACTTGCGGGTGGATTAATTGAATGGGTTGAAAATGAGTGGAATGGCACGGACTATGTTGCATTTTTCAATGTTCAAGGTGCGGGTAATTGTCGGTTGGGTCAGTACCCCGTGTTTCTAAGGCACTTAATTCGCCGAAAAAAATGGGACAAAGTTGCACAAATGACTTTGATGAACGAAGACGGATTTGCAGGATTTGGCGAAAACTTCGCCATCCGCGGCATTCAAGCTATTATGGCAAGCGATGTATTGGACGATGTAAGGTCGGGCATTTTAACCTTAGCAAAAAATCCTGAAAAGGGATTGCAGTATTTCGATGCTCAATTCAATGAAATTGTAAATATTATGCAAGAAAAGCCCAAGTATTTTATCGAAGCACTCAAAGAGTTTGCCAAGAGGATAAATGATAACATACCCCGACAAAAAGACATTAAAGACGCAAAATACATTGCCATTTTAGGTGAAATTTATGTTCGTCGTGATGGGTTTTCTCACAAATGGTTAAACAAATACTTTGCTAAACACGGATTTATCGCAAAAATCGCATACATTACCGAATGGATATTTTATGTGGATTATTTAATCGACAAACATTTACTCGAACCCGAAGAATCATTCCGAAACAAAGTTGAAAGAAAAATACGACATAATTATATGAAGAGATTGGAGAAAAAAATCAAGAATATTATGACCAAAACGGGGTATTATAAATACGAAGGTAATCACATCAAAAAGGTAATGACTAATTCCACACATATCATACCTCTTGATTACAAAGGAGAACCAGGGATAGTTCTTGGAGGGACACTAACTTATGGATTAACAGATTATGCCGGAATTATAAACATAGGTCCTTTTGCTTGTATGCCTACAAGGATAACAGAAGCAATTGCTTTGCCGGAATTAACCGTCGAGGGAAAAGAGAGAGCGATAAAAAATTCAGACCCATATTTCAAAATGGACGAATTTTGGAATGGTAAAATGCATATACCATTTCTGACAATAGAAACAGATGGAAATCCATTCCCCCAACTTATTGAAGCAAAATTGGAAACATTTGTTCTGCAAGCACAACGTTCTGCTCGACTGATGCAACGAAATACCAACCAAAAAAAGGAAACAGAAAAATTTGTGATCGACAAGAATTAAACCATCATACTAACTTCATTATTTTCATGGAATTGACTTTGAAATAAATCTCCATAATTTTGATTGGTTTTACAATACTTTATTATCAACACCTAATTCAAAATCTTAATGATTGACCCAATTACATATCTTTAAATATTCTGCAGAATAGTTTTTTTTCATAATTTAGATTTTTTAAATATGATTAAATGGAAAAAAGTGTTGCAGTTATTTTAGCAGGTGGCTTCGGTGTTCGACTTTGGCCCATAAGTAACGAGAAAAATCCCAAGCAATTCAACAACTTTGTTGGAGATGGTTCTTTGATTTTCAATACTTATCAAAGATTACTTGATTATTTCGAGCGTGAAAATATATACATTGTTACTCAGACATTTTTCTTCGATAAAATTCTAAAACATATTCCAAATTTCAAGTTATCCAATTTGATTTTGGAACCATACGTCCGCAATACAGCAGCAGCAATTACATATTCTTACTATAATTTACGCACAAAATATTCCCCCGATACAACTTGTTTTGTGTTCCCATCTGACCACCAAATATCAAATATGTATGAATTTGCTAATAGTTTAGAAATTGCCAAGATGTCCGCAGAAAAGCTCTCTGGTATAATAACTCTTGGTATAAAACCAGAAAATCCCGAAACACAATTTGGATATATTCAACTCGATGAAGGTCGGTTTATGCAAAATGACCTCTATGATTTAGGAGTAAGATGGGTTAGGACATTTGCCGAAAAGCCCGATGCAAAAACTGCCGAAAGATTTATTAATGCTGGTGATTTTGTTTGGAACAGCGGTATTTTTGCATTCACATTTGTTAATTTCGAGAAAGAATTATTTCAACATTTACCCAGTTTCTATCAAGCATTCAATAAATTAGATACATTTATTAATCAACCAAATTATGCCGAAGAATTAGACACAGCTTATCGTTCCATTACTCCCATATCTTTCGACAATGGAATTTTGGAAAAATCTAAAAATGTTTTTTGTATTATTAGTAATTTTGAATGGAGCGATGTGGGTTCGTGGGATGAATTATATCGATTGTCGATGAAGGATACTTCGGGCAATTACATAAGTGGCGAGGTGGTTACCCATAATACCAAAAATTCGTTGATAATTGCCCGCGATAGATTAGTAACCACCTACGATATTGACAACCTTATAATTGTCGAAACACCAAATTCTACCTTTATATGCCGGCGCGGAAGCAGCTTTGGTATAAAAGTAATACTCGAACAACTCAAATCAAAAGGAATGAAGGATTATCTCTAAATGGAACTAATAAAGGAAGTTTTTGGCGAGATCAAATTAATCAAACTCGACACATTTCAGGACGAAAGAGGTTCCTTTTCCGAGACATTCCGTGCCGACAAATTATCCAAATTTGGAATTAACGATACTTTTGTTCAAGAAAATCAATCAATCTCGTTCAAAAATGTTATTCGTGGACTGCATCTGCAATATTCACCCAAACAAGCTAAATTAATAAGAATAGTAAAAGGAACTGCAAAATTTATTGAATTGGATTTTCGTCCGGGTTTTACTTTTGGAATGCATTCCGAATTTACAATTAATGATACTGATAATATTTTGCTATGGGTGCCTTTTGGCTTTGCAAATGGCTTTTTATCCTTGTCGGACGAACTTATTATCAACTACAAAGTAACAAATTATTGGAATAAAGACGGCGAAATTGTAATAAAATACAATTCTCCCGAATTAAAAATAAATTGGCAAACCGACAACCCAATTCTATCCGATAAAGATTTGAATGGTTACTCTTTTTCTGAATTTCAACAACATATTTTACCTAAAATTAATTTTTAACAATGACAACTTTATCACATCAAAAAGAAAACTATTTCAAATACATCTTGCTTTTCTTCCTAACATTCATCACTTGTTCTGTTGCAGGTGCTCAATGGGGAAACTATAACTTTTTGGAAGTTACGAACTGGATATATGGATGGCTTTATGCTGTGTTGATACTCACATTTTTGTCTGCCCACGAATTCGGGCATTACTTTGCTGCGCGTTACCACGGATTCAATACTTCTTTGCCCTACTACATTCCTTTTCCAGTGCCATTTGTGCTCAATTTTGGAACATTTGGTGCAGTAATACGAATGAGAGAACCAATCCAATCAAAAAAAGCACTATTCGATGTTGGCATCGCCGGACCTCTTGCTGGCTTTGTTGTTAGTCTTATCTTTTTAATCATTGGTTTTACTAATTTGCCCACTCAGTATGATATCTTTAAACTTCATCCCGAATATTTAACAGAATTTGGAGGAACAATTCCAACAACTGGACTGCATTTTGGCGACACCTTATTATTTTCATTTTTTAAGTGGGTGTTTGTCCCCGAAGGTCGATTTATGCCCCCAATGAATGAGATATATCATTTTCCGTTTTTGAATGTGGGGTGGTTTGGTTTATTTGTTACTTCGATGAATTTATTGCCTATGGGACAGCTCGATGGCGGACATATTTTATATGCTATGTTTGGACGCAGAAAACATCTAATAATCGCTAAGATTACTATGTGGATTTTGTTGTTTATTGGCACTCTTGGCTCGGTTTACGAAGTGTATGTCTTCCTTCAAGGTAGTTTTAATAGCGAAATAATGATAGGAATTCAAAACTTTTTGTTTCCAAAATTGGATTGGCTTTACAAAACTGCGCCTGTTCTCTCGCAGTTTTGGGCGGGTTGGTTTTTATGGGGCATAATAGGTAAGTTCTTTGTTAAACTGCACCATCCACCGGCAATGGACGAATCACCAATTGGACAAGGGAGAATGCTTCTGGGCTGGTTTGCAATAATTATGCTTTTAAGTAGTTTTTCCATTAATGCAATATGGATAAAATAGTTTTATTTAGCGCTCAACACTTATGATTAATATGAAATTTTTGAAAATAATGTTTTGGATTATTATCATTTTTTTTGTCATAATTGCACCAACAAAATTATTTGCTCAAAACCTAAACGCAATTCCAGCGATGTTTTTAGAAAGGCTTCAAAAATGGGACTCGATACTCGTTTTCAAAAATATTCCGTACGACATTCAAATTGATAAGGACTCCATTAGAAATCAATTAGATGTATATTACAAGCAAAATGCCAATGGAACGCAGCCGATAATGCTATATATTCACGGTGGTGGATGGAATTCGGGAAGCAAAGAATTCGATTTTCAGAAAATCAAAGCAATAATCGATAGTGGATTTATTTTTGTATCCACAAATTACCGATTATCCCCAAACCCCGTAGAATTGAACAACCCGAATAGAATTAAATATCCCGACCACGTCCGTGATGTCGCCAAAGCATTTTCGTTTTTGATGAAATTTCTACCATTAATTGGTGGCGACACATCTAAAATTTGCTTAATTGGACATTCTGCCGGGGGCAACATTGCGTTAACATTAGGTTTGATGCCTCAATTTCTTTCTGATTATAAATTGGATGGTAGCAATATTCAATGTATTATCAATCTGGATGGGGCTGGATTGAATATCCCCGACTTTATCAAAGTGATAAATGGAAATTATAAAAATTGGTTCCTTAATGCCTTTGGAACTACTGAAATTGAGCATCAAAAAGCTTCACCACTACATCAATTTGCTCGGGATAGAATCCTTCCTGCAATTTTGCATATATATCAAAACACAACCCATCGCTCAAGATTTGCCAATCAATTTGCCGATAGTATTTCGTATTATTATAATTACATCGAATTAATGCCAATCGAAAGATATGACCATAACGAAATCTTGAACAAATTTATGGATTTTTCGGATTATCATTCAATTGAATACAACAAAAAAATATTCGATTTTATCCGTAGATTCATAAAAAAATAAAATTGCTTTTTAAATAGTTACAATAAAAAATGAAAAAAATAACAAAGTGAAGTAAGATTTTTTTTGTATTTATTGTTAAGAAATTGCTAACATGGTAAAGGGAACTACACCCATCACCTCTTACAAAGCAAATAACGATTATATAATTATCAATCTTTATTTGCTATTTTCGACCATGTATCCTTAAGTCCAACTGTTTTGTTGAATACAGGTTTGCCAATCTCTGAATATTTTGTATCAACACAGAAATAGCCTAATCTTTCGAATTGAAATTTCTCACCTGGCTTGACTTCGATTAGCATAGGTTCAACATAGGCATTAACTATTTTTAATGAATTAGGGTTTAAGTTGTCTAAAAATGTTTTTCCTTCGGGAGCAACATCGGGATTTTCGGTATTGAATAAATGGTCGTAAATTCTCACCTCAGCTTGTTTTCCATATTTTTCGGACACCCAATGTATCGTTCCTTGCACTTTGCGTCCATCGGGGGAATTTCCGCCGCGTGATGCAGGATCGTATGTGCAAATAAGTTCGATTACCTCGCCTTGTTCATTTTTAATCACCTCTTTACAAGTGATAAAATATGCATAGCGAAGTCGTACCTCTCTACCTGGTGCTAAACGGAAAAATTTCTTAGGTGGATCTTCCATAAAATCTTCTCTCTCGATATAGATTACTTTCGAAAACAGCAATTTTCTGCTTCCGGCGTTTGGATCTTCGGGATTGTTTTGTGCGTCCAACTCGTCAACTATGTCCTCGGGATAGTTTTCAATAGTAACTTTTAAAGGATTGAGAACTGCCATTGCTCTCTGGGCAATTTTGTTCAAATCTTCGCGTATGCAAAATTCAAGCAATCCAATATCCACTATACCTTCTGCTTTGGTTACTCCAATTCTATCGGCAAAGTCCCTGATTGAGGCTGGAGTGTAGCCCCTTCTTCTAAGCCCCGATATAGTGGGCATTCGTGGGTCGTCCCATCCATCGACGTATCCCTCTTGAACAAGTTGGAGCAGTTTGCGTTTGCTCATCACAGTGTAATTAATATTCAGCCTTGCAAATTCAATTTGTTGTGGATGACAAGGAGTCTCCAAAACATCCAAATACCAATCGTAAAGCGGTCGGTGATCTTCAAATTCAAGAGTGCAAATTGAATGTGTTATTCCTTCCAACATATCCGAAAGGCAATGTGTGAAGTCGTACATTGGGTAAATGCACCATTTATCTCCAGTTCGGTGGTGATGTGCTCTTTTGATTCTATAAGTTACGGGATCTCTCATATTTATGTTGGGCGATGCCATATCTATTTTAGCCCGCAAGGTCATACTACCGTCGGGAAATTCTCCATTTTTCATACGTTCGAATAAATCTAAGTTTTCTTCGATGGATCGATTTCGATATGGGCTCTCGCGTCCAGGTTCTTTGAGTGTTCCGCGATATTCACGAACTTCTTCGGGTGTTTGCTCACACACGTAGGCTAAACCTTTTTTTATAAGTTGAACTGCATAATCGTATAATTTGTCGAAATAGTCGGATGCAAAAAACAACCTATCTTCCCAATCAAATCCTAACCAACGAACATCATCCATTATCGAACGGACATATTCTTCTTCTTCTTTTTCGGGGTTTGTATCGTCGAATCTTAAATTGGTTAATCCACCAAATTCTTCAGCCAATCCAAAATTTAAGCATATAGACTTTGCATGACCTATATGCAAGTATCCATTGGGTTCGGGTGGAAATCTGGTGTGAACTCGCCCATTATTTTTATTATTTTTGAGATCTTCTGTAATTATTGATTTAATGAAATTGTTGGTCGAAAACGATTCTTTCTCAGCCATTTTATCCTTAGATTTTTATGAAAAATAAGTAAAGAATACAAAATTACAAAAATTCATTTACAAGTGCAGATTAAATTAATTTATTATATAAATCAATTGTTGAGCATCAATCATTAATTATCAAAATAATTATTAGTTTATTCGCAGAAATTTTCAAGAATTTTCAAAGACCCATCAGTTGCATCTAATCGACAATTTAATCCCACTGGCAGTGGAATTTGATTACTTGTGTGTCCGATAGTTAGTCCATAAAATGATGGGTATATTCTGTTCCCAAAATGTTCGATCAATACATCCAGAAGGGATTTATCCCAAATTGGATTTCCCTTTGGTTCGCAATCTGAACATAGCCCAAAAACCAAACCTTTTAAATTATCAAGTTTTTTGGCTAATCGTAATTGATGCAACATTCTATCAATTCGATAAGGTTCCTCGCCCACATCCTCGAGAAATAATATTTTTCCATTTGTATTAATCTCGAATTCGGTACCTATTAGAGAAGTTATTAATGAAAGATTACCGCCAACAAGTTCTCCATTAGCTTCGCCCGATTTAATTGTAAAATGATTTCTCTTTCTAATTCCGTTTGTTTGAGCGTTTTTCAACTCACCAATTGGCTCATTAGTAAATAGATATCTTTTAAGAGTTTCCAAAGAGCCTTCATAACCCGAAAGTAACATCGGCGAATGAAGGGTTACTAATCCCGTTTTTTGATAAATACTAATCAACAATGCTGTAATATCGCTGAAACCCAATATGATTTTTGGATTTTTTGCAATAAGGCTATAGTTCAATTTATCTACCAAGCCAACCGTGCCATAGCCTCCTCGAATACAAAAAACACCTTTTATTTCGGGATTAATGAACATTTCCATTAATTCTTGGGTTCGTAGTTCAATAGGTTTAGTTTTCCAACCAGTTTTGTCGTTGAAGGTATTTCCAAAAATGGGCACAAGATTTAATGATTCGACTGCCTGAATTGCATAATCAATTTCTTCGGTCTTTGGTGTAAATGTGGCAGGTGCAACAATGCCAATCTTATCGCCTACTCTTAATTTTTTTGGTTTAATTTTTACTATTTCGGTTGATTGTAAAGATATAGTATCTATTGGGTTCGCAAGCAAGAAAAATGAGGATGCTATCCCTGTTTTTATTAAATCTCTTCTTTTCATTTTATATTTTTGTATTAAAATTAGAACTAAATTACAAAAAAAGAGGATTTATATGATTGGACTTAATGAATTAGCAAAGTCAATCGATCACACTTTATTGAAACCAGATTCCACTATTCAACAAGTCAAAATAATATGCGAAGAAGCAATATCTTATAATTTTGCCTCGGTTTGCATATTACCTAATTTTTTAATTTATGCTAAAGATATTTTATGCGGAACTGGAGTTCAACTATGCACTGTTATTGGTTTTCCATTGGGAGCAAATATAACGCCCGTGAAGTTGCTTGAAATGGACGAAGCAATCGAAAATGGAGCAACCGAAGTTGATATTGTGGTGAACAATACATTTATGAAAAGTGGAGAGATCGAGAGATATACC
>CALKJQ010000130.1 GCA_937995785.1 Candidatus Kapaibacterium sp. | reverse complement strand
CCTTGCTAATATTTTCATAAACAAAGTTCTTACATTCGGCATTGAATTTATCAACCCCATAAACCTCGATTTCGCGTTTATCTTTGAGTCCAATCTTTTTTTCTAATGCAATTTCGACTGGGAGACCGTGTGTGTCCCAACCCGCCTGACGTCGAACATAAAAACCATTGAGTGATTTGTAGCGGCAAACGGCATCTTTGATTGCCCTTGCTAATACGTGGTGGATTCCCGGCTCCCCATTTACGGTTGGAGGACCTTCATAAAAACTAAATGGAGGATTATTCTTATTTATTTCTAAGTTCTTTTCGAATACTTGATTCTTATCCCAAAATTTAAGAATATTATGCTCATTTTTTGGAAAAGAAAAATCATCACTAAATAATTCAAACTTTTTCAATTTTAACACCTGTAAATTTATATTAAACTTACAAAATTATTAAAAATCAATCAAATATTAATAGGCTTTATTAATTATTTTTTCAAATTGACAAAGAATTTATTGGTTTAATTAATAGATTTTTTGTAATTTTAAATTTTTAATTATTTTGTGAATAATAAATGGCCGAAAGAGAAAGAATTGAATTATTAGAAAAAAAAATCAAGATACAAGAGCAAGAAATTGCTTATTTAAAGTCCCAAATAGAAAAACTAAAACAAAATGAACGAAAATTTAGATTATTTTTCGAAAAATCCCACGATCCGTTTCTTCTCCTTAAGAATTTTCGTTTCGTTGATTGCAATCAGGCCGCTTTGGAAATTTTAAAAATCAATGCATTTAGCGATTTATTGGACACACACCCGTCAGCGATATCGCCCGAGTATCAACCAGACGGTAAATTGAGCACATTAAAAGCAAATGAAATGATGAATATTACGCTTACCAAAGGATATCATTCATTTGATTGGGTTCATAAAGCAATCGATGGGTCATTGTTTAATGTGAAGGTTAGTCTAACTCCAATAATAATCGATAATGAATTGATTATATTTACCCACTGGACAAGATTGGAATAAAAAATCCCGAGGTAACTTTGTGCTACGGGATAAACATTCTTCTGTCGAGGCGAGAGGATTCGAACCTCCGGCCCTCTGGTCCCAAACCAGATGCGCTACCGGGCTGCGCTACGCCTCGTGCTAAATAATAGAATACAAAATTACGAAAAAAATATTTGATATTATTCCATTTTTAAGAAAATAATTAAATAAAAGTCTTATTCTTTTCTTACAAAGCATAAATAATACAACCAACGCCAGTCGTCGAGTAGCAAAGCATATCGAAACGACCGATGCAACACTCTCATTTCCCCTTACTGAAAGTGTGTACCTTCCACAATTCCAATCCATAGTTAAGAATCTTATAATTTCTGTTTCTTTCTGGTTTTATGAATCACTAATTGCCTTCATCTTGTAATATTAAACCGCCAAAAACTCTTTGAATTACAAAAAAATATTATATTTTATAGAAAAATACTATGAAAGTGGTAAAAAGTGGAACGTTTTCCCAAAATATTTTGTAATTTTGTAACAAATGGATTAAAGGAACACAAAAAATGTCCGCTTTGATGGGTGGCGAAACATATTCAATTGATTCGAAAGGTAGGGTAAAACTGCCTTCTCGACTATTGAAGCATCTCGCATCTGATGCGGACACAACATTTGTGCTCACACGTGGTTTGGATGGGTGTATTTTTGGCTATCCAATGAGCGAATGGAAACAGGTGGAAAGCAAGATTCGTTCATTAAACCAATTTGACCAGAAAAATCGCAGTTTTGTTCGGCATTTTTTAATGCTAAGCGAAGAAATTACGCTCGATGGGCAACAGCGACTGATTATACCGCGCAAATTAATGGAATTTGCGGGCATCAAAGACGAGGTTACGATTGTGGGAGTTTTGGACCATATTGAATTTTGGAATCCAAATCGATACGAACATTATATCTCGTTGCACGATGCAGATTTCGATAAGATAAGCGAAGAAGTAATGACGCAGAACTAATGAGCGAAACACAACAATACCACACGCCGGTATTGCACCACGAAGCGATAAGTTATTTGATAACCGACCCTAACGGTATATATATTGATGGAACTCTCGGGGGAGGGGGACACACGAGTCTGATTTTGCAGCAATTGGGCTCTGGCGGCAGATTGATTGCGTTCGACAAAGATATCGAAGCAATTGAGTTTTGCCGTGAAAGATTTAAGGAGATTTTAGCCCGAAGTGTTCCACAATTGCAACTGAGAAACGAAAGTTTCTCGAAGGCATGCAGCATAGCTGAAGAGTTTGAGAAAATTCAGGGTCTTCTGTTGGATCTTGGCGTCTCCTCCAAGCATTTCGATAGCACGTCGGGGGGCTTTAGCTATCGAACCAATTCGCAACTCGATATGAGATTTTATCCGGTTGGAAGGACAGCAGAAGACCTTATTAATTCAGCTACGGAAGAAGAGCTTGAGAGAATTTTTCGAGTTTATGGCGAAGAAAAATACTCTCACAAAATTGCCCGGCGAATTTGCAGCATTCGTCGGGTGAGAGCTCTCCGAACTACATTCGATCTTCGCGATGCAGTTACCGAGGCAGTACCAACTTTTAATCCTGTCGACAATCTTTCCCGTGTTTTCCAAGCAATTCGCATTGTTATTAATAGCGAATTAGAAGAATTAGAAAATACTTTAAAATCAATTCTGCCAGCTCTTAACATAGGAGGACGAATTGTTGTTATATCTTATCATTCTCTTGAAGACCGAATTGTGAAACAATTTTTCAAAGAACACTCCGAGCCTAAAACTCATCAAAATAAATACAAAATCAGTATTAAACAATCAAATAGTGTGCCAACACTAAATATTTTGACAAACAAACCAATAATTCCTACCAAAGAGGAACAACAACAAAATATTCGTTCGCGAAGTGCCAAAATGCGAGTTGCCGAGCGTGTTTGGTGATTGGTCTCACTTTTAATTCCATTATTTATTAATAATTTGAGTATTTTATTTTATATTTTTCATATCAAATAGTAATTTTTTGTAATTTTGTAATTCCGAAAAATGATGGATGCCTCCTTAGCTCAGCTGGTAGAGCAATTGACTCTTAATCAATGGGTCACAGGTTCGAGTCCTGTAGGGGGTACAGAGAAAAGCCCAAAAATGCTGATATCATTGCATTTTGGGCTTTTTCTATGAAATGGGTATAATTATTTACTACAAAGTCTGTTTCTCACCTAACTTATATGTCCTTTTAGTTTCGTCGTAAATAATTTTGCCTGCGGGCACAAAGTTGTCGTGTTCGAATATTACGGTCCAATTATTTTCGACGATAATTGGCAAAAGTTTACCTTTTTCCTTTAAAGTTGTGAGCGGATAATTATCATAAGCCAAAATATAGGGCAAAGGGATATGGGCGGAGGTTGGAATTAAGTCGGCAATGTATAGAAAAGTGTTAACTCCATCATTAATTTTTATCATTTGCATTTTGGGTGTGTGTCCGTCCACCGTGATTGCAGAAACACCCGTCAATATTTCGCCATCGCCATCGAGAAGTTCCAACATTCCGTTTTCTTTGAGTGGAACATAATTTTCTTGGAAATAAGAGGCGGTGTCCTTCATTGTTGGGTTCAGAGCGTGATTATATTGTTCGCGTTGAACGTAATACTTAGCATTTGGGAATGATGGCACGACTTTGCCATTTTCAATATGGGTTGCTCCACCGCAGTGGTCGAAGTGCAAATGAGTTAGGATAACATCGGTAATTTGGTCGGGACGCAGTCCATAGGGTGCTAAGAAGTTGTTGGGTAGGGACGTTTCAAAATTTATGTCGTAAATTGATTTCTTTTTTTCGTCGAATTTAGTTCCATTGCCTGTATCAATCAAAATATTTTTGTTCCCGGTTTGTATTAATAATATTCTTGCTTGGAGTGGTATCCGGTTTTTGTCGTCACCGGGGTCATAGGCTCGCTCCCATAATGTTTTGGGAACAACTCCGAACATTGCCCCTCCGTCCAAACGGAATTGACCCGTTTCGATAAGATTTATTTTCATATTTTAGTCTCAATTAAATTAATTGACTTCTAAAACGTTTTAATACTTTTAGTATTTTCTTAATTATCACGATTATGAGCGAACAAGTACAGCAGATGTTTGCAAGTCTATCTCCCAAATACGATTTGATGAATGATGTATTATCATTTGGGATACACCACATTTGGCGAGCAACAACAGTTCGGAAAGCGAAAATTGATAAACCCGTTAGGGTATTGGATTGTGCAACGGGTACGGGTGATTTAGCTATTGCTTTTGCAAGAGAGATTGAAAAACAATCTCGAAGTTTTGGCTTCAAATTAGATGACTGCGAAATAATCGCAACCGATTTTTGTCCCGAAATGTATCAATATGGTATTATCAAAGCCAAAGAGCAAGGTTATCCAATCAAGTTCGAATTTGCCGACGTTATGAATTTGCAATATCAAGATTGTTATTTTGACATAGCATCTATATCATTTGGCATTCGTAACGTGGATGATGCCAAAAAGGGAGTATCCGAACTTGCACGTGTCGTAAAAAGTGGTGGAAAAGTTATGATTTTGGAATTCGGTCAACCCCAAGGTTTAATATCTTTACCCTATAATTTCTATAGTAGGAAAGTAATGCCTTTTTTAGGAAAATTAATTGCAAACAATCCAGATGCATACACATATTTGCCAAGAACGGCATCGCAATTCCCGTCGGGCGATAAATTTGTGGAAATAATGCAATCCACTCAGCAATTTACCGAAATAAGTCAACATCCTTTTATTAATGGGGTTGCTTTTCTATATGTCGGAATTGTAAAATAAACACCTTAAAATATAGGAATAATATAAAAAAAGCCGCTTCTAATCGAGGCGGCTTTTTTGTTTTGGATTTAATTATTATTTAGCAATAACTATTTGTTTGATTGAAGATTTATTTCCATTTTGGATTTTTACAAAGTAGGTACCGTTGGCAACCTTATTTGTAATATCGAGGGAAACATTGTTCAATCCGCTAACTCCTTGCGCATTAAAAGTATGAATTGTGCGACCAGTAACATCCAAAATTGAGATTTCGATTGCACCTTCTGCATCTAATTCGAATGCAATGTTGATATCCGATTTAACGGGATTTGGAGTTACTTGCATATTAAATACATCATTATCTGTTACAGAGGTAACACCACCAGCCTTTTCGACAACTACCTGAGCGGGAGAGGATTTGGTTTTTCCACAAACATTGGTTGCTTCGCAAGTGTAGAAACCGCTGTTTTCCAAAGCTGCTTCCTGTATAATGAATGTTTTGTTTGTAGCACCATCGATTTTGAAATCATCCTTATACCATTGATAAGTAAATGGTTCAGTTCCGCTAACTTCGACTGTGAGTGTAATTTGCTGTTTTTCTTTAACAGTAACGTCTTTGGGATTAGTATCGAATACGGGGATTGAGTTGACAGTTAGGGTAGCTTTTTCGCTCGTTTTGGTGGATTCGCCAATTGCACCTTTTGCAACAACATAATAGGTTCCGGCATCAGTTGGAATGACGTTGGCTATCTTCAATTCGGCTGTTTTCGTTCCTGTAATTCTTGCATCATCTTTTAGTTCAGAGCCATCTTTGAACCATTGATAAAGTATTAATTCATTGCTTCCGGGAACTTCGGCATCTGCAGTAAACTTGGCAGTTCCGGCCAAACATACTTCAGTATTTTTTGGTTGTTCTTTGAATGCAACATCACTTGCAATCATTTCTAATGTGATTGGTTTGGAACGAATTATACCGCATTGCCCTTCAACTTCGATAAAGTAGTAATCATCAACTGCACCGTTGAAGTGCTTATCTTGAAGTTTGGTTATAGTCATTATTGGCGAACGGGTGTTAGCATAGTTTTCGTTATCGATCAATTGAACATCTTGACCATTGTAGCGGCGATACCATTGATAGCGATGTTGGAATAATGGAGGTGTGATACCTTTTGTGTGTGCTTCGATTTCGAAGAACACTGTTCCATTAATCTTAGCTTTAACTGTCGTTGGTTGTTTTGTGATTTCGGTTGGACGAAGAGTGTAAACCAGAACTTCGGTTGAGAATATACCTTGGGCTGTGTTTGCTGGACCATAAATACGACATTTGTAGTTACCAGCAGTCTCGTAATTGAATGTAGCAAATTTATAAACAGGATTAGTTGCACCAGGAATTGGGTTGCCGTCTTTATACCATTGATATTGTGCAGTGGCTCCATAGCTAATCGATGCTGCCAAATCAATTTGGCGATTTGTTTCGCCATTGCATGCCATAATTGGTTTTGGTTGTTTCAATATTGTAATTTCTAATTCGATACCAGCATATCCAGTATAATAAAATCCGTCTCTTTTCATTCCGTAGAAGTCATATAATTCATATTCATCACCAATGCCCAATGATGAATAGGTTACCGAACTTTCTACAAATTGAACGAATTGATAGGTACCATCATCAGTTAATTGGATATTGGCGTTAGATGTAGTTGCATCTCCCGTAAGGTTGAACCAACTATTTAAATCTGTGGCATTGGTTGTTCCTTTGGTAAAGAAGTTGTTGTTTGCACTTTGGACGTTTGAATTGCTGTTGATAACCGAACGACCAGTTCCATAATTCATCACCAAGTTTCTCTTGAAGTTATTATTACCAGATTGGAAAAGCGAGGCTGTGTTGGTACTGGTTGTAACAAATGTATTATAGTAGAATCCAGTTCCATTGTTATTATTGGCGTAAATAGCAATAGGTCCGGATGCATTTACCAAGTTGTTTGCAACTATTCCTCCGTTGGAATTAGCTACGGCAATTCCATACGAGCTGGTGTTACCACTGATAACGACTTTATTGTATGCAGCATCAATATTTTTTCCACTAATCATTATGCCCGCAACTGAGTAATTACCGGTAGCAACGCTAATGGTGTTCTTTAATATTTTAGAATCAAAGCTCATAACAACAATTCCTCTTGCTCCGGTGGCGTTGGAAATTGAGTTATTCTCAATTAATGAACCACCATAATTGGGGTCGTTAATCATTATAACGGCATTGTTGGGCGAAGTTGTATTGAAATTCACAAATGTGTTGTTGGCTATCTTTGCGTTGGATGTTAGCCACACTCCGCCAGTGCCGGGTATTGTTGTTCCTACAAATTCGTTGTTATCGACTACAACAGAATAAGTTGCTTGAATTTTGTTGTTGGTTTCTTTTGTTCTAACAATTCCACCACCATAATAATCTTCCTGGAATATTGCATAAGCATTGTAGTTGTTGAATTTCGATCCAGTAAACTTATAGTTTGGAGAATAGGAATTGAAATATACTCCGTGAGATCCATTGTTAATTGTTGAGTTTTTAATCGTAGCGTTACTGATGTCATTCAAATATACTACAGCAAAATTGTTAGTTTTGGTTGGATTGGTAACACCCGTTAACGCTACATTTTCGATTAAAAGATTTTCCGACCCATTTGCCCAAATTGCATTAGCGCCAGCGGAAGTTCCTTGGTTTACTTTAATAGTTAAATTCCTAATAATCACGTTATCCAAACCGTTAATACCCAAAGCCCAATTGCCCGAGTTTGCAGTGGCATTCAAAACAACGTCGCTTGCATAACCCGTTGCTGATTGGAACGTGAAAGTATTGTTACCGTGAGCAAAATCGTTGATTGTTACTTGTTCGTTGTAAGTTCCAGCTGCGATGTTGAATACAACTGGTCCGTCGCCTAAAATTCCACTCGAACCTAAATATTGTGCAGCTTCGGCAAATGTTGGGAAGTGAGCATTACTTCCACCAATTACGTAAGTTCCTGCAACCAATGATGGAGCCTTGAACGTTGAATATTCATCATTTGCAGTGTTGGGATCGGAAACTCCATTCGGATTTAAAGTTACAGCTTTTATCTCGTAGGGTGCCAAAGGTGTTTTGAATTGGAAATTAAATTGACCAACAACTACGTCAGCAGTTTGGTTTTGGGTTAATGAACCGAACCATTTTTTTGTACCTTTTTTAACGCCATCCACATACCAATCGATATCTAATACAGTTAATGGCTTGCGAGCATAGTTTTGGATACGAACAACGATGTCTCTCATTCCAGGAGTGAAGCTCCCCGAAGGTTGAGTGATGGCAACTGGACCGGCATCTTCGGTTGCGGGTGCTGTTTTTGCCGATTTGGAGTTATTCGATGCATCAGCATCGGGCAAAGTAGTTCCACTTCCAACAATGTTTGTTAGCCAAACATCAATTGTGAAAGGATTGTAGGGACCTCCATCGGGATAAAGAAATGCGTGTGTTCCTAATTGGAGAGTAACATTTTCATTCTTTTTAAGTAATCCCGACCAATTAATCGGAGTTTTGCTCACACCATTGACTGACCAATTGACGGTAAAGCTACCAACGTTTCCATCGCCCAAGTTGCCAAATTTAGCAGAGACGGGATAAGTGCCCTCGGTGTATGGATAAGTTGGAGGAATAATTTCCAAGACTGCCGCGTCAGGTGCGGGAAGAATAACGTTTAATGAGTAATCTTCTACTTCTCCATAGTTTGATGAACCACAAGGGGAAGGAGTAGTATAATAAGTCATTCGAATACGCATTCTTGTTGTACCGCCGGATGCATTCGAGGGAACTGTGATACTGCCAGTAAATGTTTTTGCTCCATCCGAAGTGGAAAGTGCAAATGTTTCATTAGCATCATCAAAATCACAGTCTTTGTTCCAATCCACAAAGACACTCACCAGATCTCCACTCCAGGCATTACCATTCGTAACCTTAATGTTGTAAGATTGCCCAACCATTACATTGGTTGATTTGTTGGTGTAATTCGCAACGCCTCCTTGCCAAGTTGATGTGTTGGAGATATCGCCAATATATACACCAGAGATATATTCATCTTCGTATGAAGTGGTTGCCGAGCAATATGTACACTGTGCGTTCGAAAATTGCGATAATCCGATAAATACCGCAAGCAATAATAATACTCCTTTAAAAGTATTTTGGATTTTGTTGTTATAATTCATAAAAACCTCTTGATTTATTAATATTTATTATTTACTTTTTTAACAACGAAAATTACAAATATTTTTTCAATTATCCAAATATTTGTTGTATTTTTGATAAAAAATCAATATTTTTAAACAAAATACTTCATAAAATTAAAGACAAATACGCAAAAAAAATGTTACATAATTCTCTCGTAAAAAATATATATTTTTTACTTTTTCTATTGCTTTTGATGCAAACAAACTGTTTTAGTGAACTTAAAGTTTTGAACTGGAATGTGCATACTTCGTTTACCAATGCTATCGATGTAGCTGTGGACGAAAATAGTACTTATTATTTTGCAACTCAAGGTGGTTTGCTAATTTATAACTATTCAAACAAGTCTACGAACTCTCTCAACTCCGGCAATGGATTGTGGGATAACGATTTAACGTGTGTTTACTACCATCCGAGAACAAAGCAAATTATTGCTGGTTCGGCATCGGGAGCATTGTATTTTATCGACAAAGATTTGAATATAAATACTATTTTAGATGTTTCCAAAAGCACTTTTGCCAATAAAACGATAAAATCTATAACTTCGGAAGGTAATAAACTCTATATTGCAACAGGTTTTGGGTTGTTGGTTTTCGATACCGAAAAAATGATTTTTCTCGAAACTATTTCCAAATTGGGAAATTTTAGTCCCGGAACACAAGTAAACAAGGTTTTTATTGTTAATAATCAAATTTATTTAGCAACCAACGAAGGTGTTGCACTAAATAATATCAATTCCCAACTTCAAAATCCTGGTGGCTGGATCACTATTAATGTAAACGATAAATTCACACAAATAATCGATGGAATTGCCACCAATCAAGGTGTTTTCTTTGCAACTAAAAACGATATTTATCTGCTCGAAAACGATTCGTTGAAATTCATTTTGAACGACCCTATCGAAATAAAGAATTTGATTAATTTTAACGGAAAATTTCTTTACACCACCGGTTATTTAATATTGGATTTACAAAAAAATCGAATTGGTAACGACCCCATTTACCCATGCAACAAAATTGTATTCGACAAAAATAATAAAAGTTCCTCGGCAGAACCACAAATATTTCTATATCGTGAGTTTGGTTTTGGTTATATGGAAAACGGAAAACAAGTTCAAATTATTCCAAATTCTCCAATAACTAACTTATTTTGGGATTTATCATTCGACGAATTTGGCAATCTGTGGGTTGGAACAGGCAAAGGACCATCGAAAGGATTAATGAAATTCGATGGTAAAAAATGGAATAATTACACGGTGGAAATGAACGATGGTATGACTATCAACAATGTTGTTTCGGTTTATGCCCACAACGATAGCACAGCCTATGCGTCCACCTGGGGTCGTGGAATTATGAAATTCAACTATAAATCCGACAAAATCGAATATATTAACCGATTGAATTCGCCGCTCTCGGGTATTGCAACCGACCCTGATTGGATTGTTATGGGCAAAGTGCAAAGAGATAATAAAGGTAATCTTTGGGCGGTGAATTATGGCGAAACCTCATCGGGACCATTATTAATTGCAATGGATAAATCCGGAAAATTCTATGAATTCCAAAATTGCCGTAACTCCAACGACAGGTGGTATTTCGATATGGTTATCGACGACAATGGCACTAAATGGGTTGCCTCCACTTTGTCGGGTGGATTATATTTCTTTAACGAAAAAAATACATTAGAGAACGCAAACGACGACATTTGCGGAACTTTAACCAGTGCTTCTTACCCAAATTTACCAAGCAACGAGCAAACAAGTTTGGCAATCGACCGCAATGGAATTCTATGGATTGGCACTCCCGATGGTTTGGCTTCGATTTATAATCCCTCGGCAATTGTACTGCAACAAAAACCTATCGTAAGAACCATAAAAGCATTGTCGAAGCAATCTATCAATGATATTTATATAGATGCCGTCGATAATAAATGGATTGCTACCAACGAAGGAGTATGGGTGATGAACCCCGATGCGTCGGAAGTTATTGCAATGTTCAACAAGGAGAATTCGCCCATTGCAACTGATAGAATTAGAACAATTTCGGGAAATCCCAAAGAAGGAAGAATTTATATAGGCACCGACATTGGCATGTACGAAGCAGTAACACTCGCAGTGGAACCAAACGAAAATTACGAGATAAAGTGCTATCCGCAACCATTTTTGCCCAAAACAGATTTAGAATTAGTGATTGATGGATTGGCAAATCAAAGTGAAGTTTGGGTTACCACTACTTCGGGAAATTTGATAAAGCGGATATCGACAAATTCTCGTAGGATTATTTGGGACGGACGCGACGAAAACGGCAATTTGGTTGGCACTGGGATATATTTGATTAATGCTCAATCTCGATTGACTAACAAAAGTTCCGTCCAAAAGGTTGCAGTAATAAATTGATTCAAAATCTTTTTTTATATGCTATAAAATCAAAATACAATATCAAAAGAATCATTACAAATATTAATCTATTAATTGAAACAAATATAAAACATACTTTATGAAAAAAATATCAGATTGGTCAGCCCGAGAATTAGCCCATCAAGTTGTTTTCCCAAGATTGAATATTACCGATTATATTTTAAACGAAGAATACCGCAATAAAACTATTAAATTAATAGAAAATGGCATAGGTGGCTTTTGTGTATTTGGCGGCAATATTGAAAATAATATTCGGATAATAAACGAATTGCAAATTCATTCCGAAATTCCATTGCTTTTTGCTGGAGATTTCGAAAATGGTTTGCCTATGAGATTGACCGAAGGAACTGATTTCCCCCATAATATGGCATTAGGTAAAATAAACACAGATTATACCTCCCAAACCGCCCAAATGATTGCAATCGAGGCGAAAGCAATAGGAGTGCATTGGAACTTGGCGCCCGTTGTGGATGTGAATAACAACCCAAATAATCCTGTGATCAACATTCGTTCGTTTGGCGAGAATCCTGTTTCTGTTTCAGCTCATTCGCAAGCTTTTATTCAGGCAACTCAAAACGAACGAATTCTGGCATGTGCAAAGCACTTTCCGGGTCATGGCAATACAGCAACAAACTCACACCTTTCTCTGCCGATTTTGGATATATCCTACAACGAACTGCTACAAACAGAATTATTGCCTTTTATTTCGGCTATCAACGCCGGGGTTAAGTCGATTATGTTAGGTCATTTATCGTTACCTAAAATCGACGTAACAAAACTTCCCGCAAGTCTCTCGAAAGTAATAGTTCGGGATATTCTAAGAGATTACCTAAAATTCGATGGAATAGTAATTTCCGATGCACTCGAAATGTCGGCAATCACAGATAATTTTTCTCAAACTCAAGTTGTTCACCTATCGCTGCAGGCGGGTGTAAATGTTTTGCTAATGCCCGAAAACCCCGAAAGTTTTATCGAGGAATTAACGGAAGTTGCCGAAAACAATAAAGATTACCTTAAACATTTAATTGATTCGGTTGAATTGATAATCAAATCCAAACGTTGGTGTGGGTTGCTCCCTCAATATCAAAAATTGGATTTGCCCAACGACCTATTTGTCCGTCATCCATACAAAGCATTGAAATTTGCCGATTTGGCAATCAAAATTGAAGACAATGAGGGAATGATTCCTTTGAAGGACGAACCAACAGTATCGGTTTTTGCTCTTCTGCAAACCAATAAAGATTTCGATAAAGCAACCAAGTTCGTAAAAATGTTGGGCGATGCTGTGGATTTTAATATGGATTTTGCATTCCTTAACGAAGAAATATTGCAAGAAAATATTGATGAATACAAACGACTTACCGAAGATTCCGATATCGTAATTTTCCCGATATTCGTTCGTGCCCGCACCTATGGTAACAAGGTTGCTCTGCCTTCGGTTTTCAAATACGTAATGGACGAATTAGCCGACGGAAAAAAAGTAATTTCAATTCTTTTCGGTTCGCCCTACTATGCCGACGAAATTAATTCGAACGTCAAAATATTAACCTATTCTGACAGCTATGCATCTATGGCAGCAGTAGTTGCAAGGCTTGCAAACAGAGATTTAAGTTGGATAGACAAATGAAAACATTACTAATTACAGGTGGAGCTGGATTTATTGGCTCTAATTTTATTCGCTATTTGCTCGATAATTCCGATTATTCGGTAATCAACTACGACTTACTAACTTATTCGGGAAACTTGGATAATTTAAGCAATATCCAAGGCGATAAAAGATATACATTTGTCAACGGCGACATTTGCGACAGAAACAAACTAAACAACATATTCCACTCCAATAAAATCGATGGAATAATTAATTTTGCTGCCGAAAGCCACGTGGATAGGTCAATATTGGACTCGCAACCATTTGTGCATTCCAATATTAATGGAGTAGTAACATTGATGGATGTAGCACGGCAATTCGGTATTGCACGATTTTTGCAAATATCCACCGACGAAGTTTATGGAAGTGCCGCCGAAGACCAAACTTTCACAGAAGATTCTAATTTAATACCAAATTCTCCTTACTCTGCAAGCAAAGCCGCCGCCGATTTGATGGTGCGTTCCTATGTTCAAACCCACCATTTCCCCGGCATAATTACCCGTTCCTCCAACAACTTTGGACCATATCAATATCCCGAAAAATTTATTCCATTAATTATTAATAACGCATTGGAAGGCAAAAAAATACCTATTTACGGCGATGGTTCTAATATAAGAGATTGGATATTTGTCGAGGACAACTGCCGTGGAATATTCGAAGTTTTCGAAAAAGGAAAAATCGGCGACATTTATAACATTGCCGCAAACAATGAAAGAACTAATTTGGAAATCGTGCATTTGATATTGAAGCTGATGAATAAAAGCACAGATTTGATTGAATTTGTTAAGGATAGGCCCGCTCACGACAAAAGATACTCCATCAATGCCGAAAAAGTGAAAAGTGAGATAGGTTGGTTTGTCGAACGTAACTTTGAAGAATCTTTGGAATTTACAATTCATTGGTATATGGAGAATAAAAAATGGTTGGAATCAATTACAAAAAAAACAAAATTTACTGATTATTATAAAACTCAGTATGGACTTGCTTAATTTTGAATTTTATTGTTATAGTTAATTATGAAAGAAGTATTAGAAAACTATCAGAACCTAATTAATTCCAAGCAACTTGTTGTTGGAGTTATCGGATTGGGTTATGTGGGATTGCCAATTGCAGTAGAATTTGCCAAGAAAGGATATATTACTTACGGATTCGATACCGATAAAAATAAAATTAGTAAATTGCAATCGGGCATAAATTATATTCAAGACATCGAAGACGAACAAGTTGAACAAGTGGTAGCCGACAAAAAACTTCTTGCTACAAATAATTTTGGCGAAATCAAAAAATGTAATGCAATTTTTGTGTGTGTACCCACTCCATTTACTCCAAACAAGGACCCAGATATATCCTATATCGTCTCGGCTTGTAATTCTATTCGTGATAATATTACACCTAACCAAATAATTATACTAAAAAGCACAACCTTTCCCGGGACAACTGAGAAATACGTAAAACCTATCTTAGAAGAATCGGGAAAAAAGTCGGGCGAAGACTTTTATCTTGCATTTTCGCCCGAAAGAATCGACCCGGGGAACAAAGTTTGGACAACGAGTAATACCACAGTTGTTGTTGGTGGAGTTAATGAAATATCAACCGACTTAGCTTCAATGGTTCATAATGTGGTTGTTTCGCAAATAAAGAAGGTTAAATCGCCCGCAGTTGCAGAGATGGAAAAATTGTTGGAAAATATATTTCGAAGTGTGAAT
This sequence comes from Candidatus Kapaibacterium sp., assembly GCA_937995785.1. Classification (GTDB taxonomy): domain Bacteria; phylum Bacteroidota; class Ignavibacteria; order Kapaibacteriales; family UBA2268; genus GWF2-33-9. Next base: position 4,503 of record CALKJQ010000130.1, on the reverse strand, counting down.
ATAGCGTTAGTGAACGAAATGGCACAATTGTGCGATAGGATTGGAGTGAATATTTGGGAAGTAGTAGATGCCGCCGCAACTAAACCATTTGGTTTTATGCCATTTTATCCCGGACCCGGCATTGGTGGACACTGCATTTTGATTGACCCCTATTATTTAGCATGGATGGCACGCGAATACGATTTTGTTACTAAGTTCATTCAACTGGCTGCCGAAATTAACGAGGATATGCCATATTATGTAAAAAATATGGTTATTCGCGAAATTGCCAAGCAAGATGTTACTATCAAAACCGCAAAAATATTAATACTCGGAATGGCATTCAAACGCGATGTGGACGATTTGCGACATTCCCCCGCATTGAAAGTTGTTGAATTGCTCAAACAAGAAGAAATCCAAAACATTGATTACTACGACCCATATATACCCGAAATCATTGTAATGGGCGGTAAATTAGATTCATTAAAAGAAATAAATAAGAAAACTCTTTCGAATTACGACGTGGTGGTAATTACAACAGACCATTCAGTATTCGATTATAATATGATAGTAAAGAATAGTAAAGTTGTCGTCGACACTCGAAATGCTTGCAAAAATGTGGAAAATGCCACAAATGTAGTTCTGCTTGGGGACGGCAAATGAAAAAAGTAATTTCGGTGGTTGGTGCCCGTCCTAATTTTATGAAGGTTGCTCCTATCTATCACCAAAGTAAATATGCCCACTTCAAACACCTGATAGTTCACACGGGGCAACATTACGACTATAATCTATCGGATAGCTTCATTACCGCATTAGATTTACCAAAACCTGACTATTTTTTAGGAGTTGGCTCGGGAACTCATAGCCAACAAACTGCCCGAATAATGATTGAATTCGAAAAAGTTTGCGTTGCCGAAAATCCCGATTTGGTTATTGTTGTTGGTGATGTAAATTCTACTATAGCTTGCGGACTTGTTGCCGTTAAAATGGGAATTAAATTAGCACACGTCGAAGCTGGATTACGAAGTGGCGACCGCACTATGCCCGAGGAAATTAACCGCATTGCAACTGATTCCATCTCTGACTATTTTTTTATTACCGAGGAAGATGCATTAGCAAACCTTAGGAAAAGCGGCGTTCCCGAAGATAGAATATTTTTTGTTGGCAACACTATGATTGATTCATTGGTGAAATCGCTTCCAAAGATTGAGGAATCGAAGATTTTAAAAAAATTGGCACTAAAACCAAAAGAATACGTCTTGGTTACATTACACCGACCAAGCAATGTGGATAATAAAGAATCATTGACCGATTTTTTAGAAGTTTTTCGCCAAATATCGAAAAGAACCAAAATTGTTTTCCCAATGCATCCCCGAACTATCCAGAGAATTAAGGATTTCAATTTGGATTACCACTACGAACAGATTGACGGATTAATAATTACCGAACCAGCAAATTACATTGATTTCATAAAACTTATGCAAAATTCAAAAATGGTATTGACCGACTCGGGGGGTATTCAAGAAGAAACCACGTTTTTGGATATTCCTTGCTTAACATTGCGAACAACTACCGAGCGACCCGTAACTATCGAATTTGGGACCAATATATTAATTACTCCCGACAAAGATTTGATTATAAAAACATTCAACTATGCATTGGACAATCCAATAAAACGTAAATCTATTCCTCCTCTTTGGGATGGGAATGCCGCCAAAAGAATTATTGATATTATTTCGCAGAAGATATTATGTTAAAAAGATATTATGTTGATTGTATGATTTTGTTTAATTTCGTTTTTTACATTAACTAATACAAACTATTTATGCAAAAATTGTTGCTAATATTCACACTTTTGTTATTACCATATCTGGCAATATCGCAAACAATGAAAGGCGAAAATCCTTTCGAAATCGAGCGACAATTGCAGCAAGAATTTAGCAAAACCATAGGCGACGAATTGATGCGAAGTGGAACGGCAATGCCCGTTGGCAATCAAATTGTGCCCGAACATTATGTTATTGGTCCGAATGATATTATATCGTTAACTATAAATCCCGTTCAAACCTATCCATTAACAATACAAGTTACGCCCTCATCATCAATTCTGATACCTCGTTTTGGAGAAGTAAATTTATCTAACTTAACACTAAAAGCTGCAAAGGATACAATTGAACGATTTTTGAAGCAGCGAAATCCAAATCTGACAATCGAATTAACTCTTACCAAATCGAGATTATCCTTGATAAGCATAAAAGGAAATGTGCTTTTTCCCAACACATACATCGTGCCAGCATCTTTTCAGGTTTCATCGGCAGTGGATTATGCAAATAAAATGAATATGACCGAAATGTCCCAATTCCAATATTCATCTATCCGTAGGTATAATGAGCAAAACAAGGATAAATTCAAAGCATTTTCGGAGGGCAAAATTATGCCTATTTCCAAATATTATTCTAGGAATGTAATGCTCCTTCGAAGTAATGGTGCTTCTGTTAATGTAGATATCGAAAAAGCAAAAATAACAAACGACCCAACTTATAACCCCTATATTCGCGAAGGCGACGAAATTATTGTTCCATTCGAATTAAATGATTATCCGCAAATTTCAATCGCTGGTGAAGTTAACCGACCTATAACACTGCCTTATAAAGAATTCGATTCAATTTCCACTTTGCTCAAATTTGGTTATGGGCTTACGTCCTTTGCAGATTTGAATAATATTAAATTGTATCAAGGAAATCAAGTTATAAACCTCCGTTTAGATAATTCGGGCAATTTACTTTCGCCCGATGGTCCAATACAATCGGGGGCAATAATTGTGGTGAATGCAAAGCAATCAGCGCAATCAAATCAACTTGGCGTGGTTTCGGTTTATGGTGAAGTAAAAAATCCTGGGGTTTATATTTTCGAATCAAACAAATCGAAAGTTAAAGAAATAATCGAAAATGCGGGTGGCTTCACTCCCGATGCCTATCTTCCACTTGCGCGGATTTACCGCTTTAATAAAGACGACGAATACCAAATGGATATATCTCGCAAATATAACGAGTCGTTCCAATATAGCAACCTTACTTTGGAAGATACTACGCGTTTTCTAATCGATATGCACTATCCCAAAAATTATGTTTCGTGCGATTTCGATATGCTTTTTAATAAAAACGATGATAACAACAATGTTGTGCTCAAAGCTGGCGATGTAATCTATATCCCCAAGCACCCCAAACAAGTGTATGTTTTCGGTCAGGTAAAAAATCCTGGATATGTTGAATACTCACCCAATCAACCGATGGAATATTACATCCAAAAAGCAGGAGGTTATGCCGATGGAGCCGTTAAGTCGCGTGCTCGTATTATACGCGGTAGGAACTTGGTTTGGGATAAACCTGGTGAGGGAATTGTGGTTAATGCTGGCGATCAGATTTACGTTCCACGCGACCCCGATATTCCCGCTTGGCTCGAAATCCAAAAGTGGGGTGCTTATGCCGCAATTGTTGGTGCGGCTGCCACTTTGATAAATATTTTGTATTCAATCTATTTAAACTCTACAAAATAAAAAATGAAATTTCTAACCTTTGCGTTTTGTTTCTTTTTTGTATTTACTAATGTTCAATCCCAAATTGAGGATGTGCCTATTTCCAATTCCATTTACAATTTTATATTAAGATTAGAATCTAAGGGTCTGACGGGCACTATTCCTATGTCTCATATTCCTTTGCAAAAGCAAGAAATTATTAAAATACTTCGGAATGCACGAGATAACGAATCGAATTTATCCTCGAATGATTTAAAATTGTTGTCCCAATACGAAAAGGAATTCGGTATCGAAATTGTAAATTTTAGTTCTGTTTTTCCATCCAAAACACATCCAAATTCAATTTTTTGGAATGGTTTTATGGATAATACCGAAAAAGTTTTCTATAAATACGACGATTTAGTTGATAATGTTGACGTAAGACCTCTTGGTTCTATCGATTTTATCTACAACAAAGGCGATAGTTCTCGCCAAGTGGCAATTGGCACTCTTGGATTAAAACTAAGCGGAACAATCGACGGCAAATTGGGGTTTTACCTACAAGCAACAAATGGACGAAAGATTGCAGGCGACAAAGCATTGGCTTTCTATAATCCCGAATACAGCAAAAGTTTTAAATTCACTAATTTAGAAAGTGATATCGATTTAACACAGTCGCACATCACTTACCAAAATGGCTGGTTCCGAGCCAAAATTGGGAGAATGGAGGAGAAAATAGGGGCGGGGTTATTCCAATCCACCTATATTTCCACTACTTCGCCTCCAATAGATGCAATTTCGTTGTCGGCAAACTTTTCGAATTTCAGATATACTTACTATTTGGGAAGTTTAATTGGTTTGATAGAAAGTCGGGAAACATCGGGCATCAACACCAAAATTGCTACAAAATTGATGAATCAGCACCGATTTTCGTTACGTCCAAGTTGGGGCGAAATTGCTTTTTGGGAGTCAGTTATCTATTCGGATAGAGGTTTGGATATTGCATATTT
>CALKJQ010000129.1 GCA_937995785.1 Candidatus Kapaibacterium sp. | reverse complement strand
TTCATTCTAAATTCGCAAGTGTAATAATCGGATTTTCCAGCAATATGATCGTCTAAAAGAGTATTGGCATCAGCTAAATCATCGGGGTGAGCTAATCGAATCCAAGTATCTAAGTTATGAGTTGGAAATTCATTGGGCGAGTAACCTAACATTTGGAACCAACGGTCGTTAAATTTTACTTCATTGGTTTGGATATTCCATTCCCAAGTGCCGGCTTTGGTGCCTTCTACGATATTTTGGTATCGTAATTTTTCCTCCTCGATAATATGTTGGGCATTTACCATTTCTGTTATATCTTGCAAAACGCCAAATATTTGATTGTTTTCTTTGTCATATTCTGCAACAGACTTAATATGTTTAATTGTATTTGTTTTAGGTGTTTGTACAATAAATTGAACATTATAAGGAATGTTATTGTAGATTAAATCGTAAGATGCTTTATCGAGTAATGAGTGATATTCGGGTAATACGATTTTTCGGAATTCATTTCTATTGAGTATTCCTTCATCAAATTCAAAAATCTCCAATGCTCCCTGTGAGCCTTTTAAAACCATCGTTGCAACGTCAAGTTCCCAATAACCAATTTTGGCTGTTTTTTCGGCTTTTTTTAAGTCGTTTTCGTTTTTCAGGATTTTTTTTAAGAATTCTCTTTCGGCAATTTGGTCGCGAAAGACAAAAACCACCCCCGTAATGTTACCTTGTTCGTCCTTGATGGGTGCACCACTATCAGCAATTGGTATTTCCTCACCATTTTTATTTATCAATAATGTATGGTTTGCCAACCCAACAATCATTCCATATTGTAATACTTTATCTACTGGATTGGCAACGGTTTGACGAGTATCCTCATTGATTAATATTAGTATTTCTGTGATTTTTTTTCCAGTGGCATCGGCTTCGGTCCAACCCGTAAGTTGCTCGGCAACCGAATTCATCGTTACGACTTTGCCCTGAACATCAGTTGTGATCAAACCATCGCCAATGCTATATAATGCGGTTCGAAAGCGTTTTTTTTCTATCAAAAGGTTTCGGTTAAGTTCCTCATTTTCCTTAGTATATAAATGATATTTGGAGAGTAGCCAAGTAAAAAACGGATAAACGGTCAGCATTATTGGTGCTATTGATTGTATGGTGTTGAGCATACTTGCTTTTGGCAAGGTAAACATACAGCATACAACACCAATATGAGTAATCATACCCATCAATATTAAATTGAAATCAGAAGTCCATTTTTTAGCGTCATTTGCTTTTAAAGTATAGAAAATATAACCAACTACGAAAGATACAACAAAGGTGAGTATGCCGGGTAACCATCCAGTACCACCAATATTAAACCGATAAAATGCCCCAATAGCCGCACCAATAAGACCTACAAATGGTCCGAAAAACATAGTGCCAAAACTAATAACTATCGAGCGACCATCAAATATTAACCCACTTTCCAATACAACGGAGTGTTTCATCCCTATTATTGTTACAACTCCAATCAAAATACCTTGAAAGACATTTGCCAATATTTTTTTGGAACTAAATAATTTTGTAATATGGGATAAAATATAGACTAATACAAACAATAGTGATAAGTTATATAAAAGGTTAAAAAAAACCATAGGCACCTCAAAGAATTGCCATCTATTGGAAAATAATATTGCAATATAATAAAAAATTGTTAACGTTGTTCATTTATTTAATTTAATTTTTATATTTTTGTGTAATGAGAATAATCTTACCAACAAACGATAAAATAAAAATATCTGAGGATTTTATCCATTCCACTTTTTTTATTGTTGTCAATGCCGGGAATGGATACATTGATTTTTTGGAAACCCGACAAAATCCTTTAACGGAAATAAAAGATTCACAACAGCAAATAGAAACGCTTTTCAACTATCTTTGTGATTCTCAGGTGATAATTTGTAAATCAATTCCAAAGGAATTATCCGAAAAATTCAAGAGTATGGAAATAAAAGTGATGAAGACAATGGAAGAAAATATTCGCAAAGCAATTACCAATCTTATTTGTCGATAGCAAGTTAAATCATTAACTTTTCTTAATTTTGTAATTTATTAAAATAACTCAGAAATGAAAGTTGCTATACCTACGAATGATAAAATAAAAATTGCCCCGTCGGTGATTGATTGCAAGGGCTTTTTGGTTTACGAAATTGACGACCATAACTTAGTTGATTATGAATTTCGTGAACAAACGCAAGATTTAATACCTAAAGAATCTGCTATAGTAAGCCTATTGAGCGATTGCAATTCAATGATCTGCACAAAAATAGAACCTTCGATTAAAGATAATTTTAAAAGTTCGAACAAACAAATCTTAAGAACTTTGGAAGAAAATGCCAAAAAGGCACTTATTAATTTGATGTGTCGGGTTTGATTTACCAATTATTTGATTACTAACAAGCTTTCACAAAAAAAAATAAAAAAGGCTGCACCCTTTCGGATACAGCCTTATATAGTATAAATAAAATGTGTGGTTTTATTTTACTACTATTATTTTTTGAGTTTTTGTGCTATTATTTGTTATAATTTGAACATAATAAACACCGTTAGCAAGTGATTGCAAATCAATCATTTGGGATTGGAAACCACTGCCAACCAAGCCTAAATCGAATTTAGTTAATTCGTTTCCGTAGGCGTCTACTAATCTCAACATTACATTGGTTGGATTTTGCAAGAAATAGCTCATAGTTGCAAAGTGAGATGCAGGTTGTGGGAAGATATTCATTGAGTAAACATCTTGTTCGGCAACATTCTCGTCATCGACGCTAACGATATATTCTTGATTAATAGGGTCGTATTCAGCCCAAGGCAAATCCCATCGTTCTCCGACAGCAAAAGCACCACGATAGGCAACTTTTTTGAAGTAAGGATCGGAGATAGGAATTATAGGGTCGTTATCGAATTTAGCAGTAGTTAAGAAAGGAGCAGAAGCCAAAGGAGATGGGTCTAATAATTCTAATTCGTTTGCTTTTGGATAAGGATATTGTAATTTAGCAATATCGCTAACTAAAGTCGAGGTTGTAGGTTGAATAAATTCATTGCCTTTCATAACGGATTTTAACCAATCAAGCGTAACTTTACCATCTGCGTTTGTAGCACTGCCAAAGTACATATTTTTATTTGGGTCTTTGGTGCCGATGAAAGTGTTGTATTCGTATTTTGCGGAGTCATTATTTAAAGCACGAACAGTGTTTTGATTGGTAATTTCCACTCCACGAGGCCATCCGATAATTAGCGAGTTATAAACACTCAATCTTGCATTTCTTCTGTTTTGGATAGCAGTTAAATATTTAGGATTAACTTCTTTGCCTAATTCCCAAGCTAAATCTTTGAAAGGACCAATAGCAGTAATATTGCTAAATACAGCAGTAGTGAATGGTTGTCTTTCGCTCGATTTGGAATCGTTATCAAATTCGAATAATTCACTATTGGATTGGTCTGCGATTTCGGGGAAACGAACCGATAAACCGAATTGAACCTTACCGCTAAATCCGTTATCGCCGTCAAAGTCGTCGTCGATACCATTATATGCAATTAAATATTTAGAATTCACATTACCGCCAAACCATTCAAATGAATCGTCGCCACCATAAGAACATTGAACATATTCAATTACTGTTCTTTTTCCAACAGAACCTAATGTTAAAGAGTTCAATTCGTTATCGGGGGATTCTGCAATACCAGCGAATTCGATACGAACATAGCGAACAACACCGCTACTATCATCGTCGTCGTTACCGCCAAACCAGCCGTTGATTTTTTTGTCTGGTCCGTCAGAAATTCCACCTTCCACTTGAGCTTCGCCTAAATTGGTTTTAGCACGACCCATTATCAACAATCCACCCCAATCGCCACGATCGCGTTGACCTGGAGCCGCACCCGATGTCATTACAATTGGTTTCTGTGGTGTTCCGTTTGCATATATTTTACCACCGCGGTTAACGCAAATAGCACTTACATTAGCAACTTCACCCAATATGATTGTACCGGGCTCTATTCTTAATACGCCACCATCTTGAACATAAACTACGCCTTTCAAACCATAGATTTTCTTGTTGCTCAATGTGATTGTGCTTTTGATATCGCCCGTTAGAACAGAGTCGACTTTTGATGGTTGTGGTAATTTAATTGTTATAGGTCCAGCGATAGCGGAGAAATTAGGATTACCTTTTTCTTGAATCTTTACGTATAAGTTATTTGTTGCTTTTCGTGGCAAAACGGTCGTGGTTTTACCTAATGGTTTAGTAGTATCAGAGGTGCTTTGGTCTTTAATCGAAGTAGCACCTTTTGGTAAAGTAAGGATTTCCCAAGGTCCGTTTGGTCCATCGACTGATGCATATAGTTCCAATGTCTTTTTGTAACTTTCTGTTGCATCCCATTCTACTGTGATTGTTCTACCTACGCGAAATTCGTCCCCAGCCTTTGGTGATTTGATTTTGAATTCGGCGTTTGCACTTATTGAAGAAATTACAAATAAGGCAATAAAAAGCTTTAAGATTTTCATAAAAAACCTTTAATTAGTTAATAAAAATGATATTTATGGATTATTATAAGCTATAATCAATACCAAGAGAAAAGTTGATACCATAGTAATTGGTTGCAACTTTAGTTCCGTTCTGCTCCCATATAAGTTTTTCGTTCAATAAATTTTTACCCGTCAATTTTACATTCATTTTTTCGATAATTCTTTGAGTAATTGACATATCGAGCAAATTGCGAGGCATTTCGTAAATATGTGGATTATCGAAAGCATATGCAGCCACATCCGCTACTTGAATGATTCTTTTACCAAATGTATTGTATGCTAAATTAACTGAGGTTCCTATATCGGGGTTATTGTAGAAAATTCCTATGTTCAAAGTGTAGGGTGATTGACCCCACATTGGTCGGGTATATGTTTTAGTTGGTTGTTCTACTGTGATTTCGGAATTGATATAGGCATAATTAACGTTGATACCAACATCTTCCAAGAATGTACCAGGTGCTAAAAATCCGAAGTTTTTCCTTAATTCCAATTCAATACCATAGTTGTAAGCGTTTTCTTTGGAATTGGTGAATGATTTTTCAACTTCAGCTTGTGCTGGCAAAATAGTTTCTTCGATTGCATTCTTAAATATTTTGTAGAAGCCACTAATCGAGATAACTTCGCCTGGATCCATAAACCATTCGTAACGCAAATCATAATTTTGGATTAATGAGCGTTCCAATGACGGATTGCCTTTGACGTTGGTTAAATACATAAAATCGTAGAAAGTAAAAGGTGCATATTCGCGTAATGATGGACGAGCAAGAGTTTGGCTTGCCGATAATCTAAGATTTGTTGTTTTGGTAACTTCGTATATCAAATTAAGAGATGGCAATAAATCAAAATAATTCTTATCGGCATAAACGGAATCGCGAGAATTGTTGGATTCGTCAACTATTGGATAGAAGCTTGTAAGTTTTTGTTGGCTCACTTCGTAGCGAGTTCCGCCAATGATTCTCAATCTATTACCAAACAAGAAAGTTGGTAATTCAAACATAGCGTAGCCAGCATACAATGATTCGCTTGCTTTATAGGAATCAGTGTTTTTTGTATCTTCGCTCAATCCCAATCCGTGAATATTAAAGTTTTCGGGTGCAAACACTTTATCGGGGTTCAATTCGCTTGCATCTTTGATATACATCATATCAGCAAGATTCTTATCTAAATAATTACGAACATCATAACCTAATTCAGGATCGTAATATGTGCGTACTATCGAACGAGCTTCTACAATTGTGAAGGATCTTACTTCGAAGTTGCGTGCGCGATTTTCGAATAAACCGCCAATTTTGAAATTAACATCTTCTAACTTAATTTTATAATCCATTGCACCCGACAAACCATCTTCGGTTAAATACGAGAAGAATCGTCCGGCTTGGCTCGAGTTACCTTGGGGCAAGCTATAAATATCCATACGGTATGGCAGTGTAGTGTCGTTACGGGAATAGCGCAACCTTCGCAAATCGGGCTGATCGCGAAGCGACAAAGAATAACCCATTCTCCAATTGAGTTGCGAATTAAGGAATTCAAAATAATGTTCGCCAACTAATTGCGACGAGAACATTGTTTTTTGTAAGTATTCCATACTTGTTTGGATCACTTGCGTAAATTCTTTTAAGCCTTGGATTTGAATAATTTCGTAATCACTCGAGTTGTTGAATGTGTTTTTGAAACTTACCGAATTGTTTGTTCCTATTTTATAAGATAAATTGAGCATTCCACCAATCGAGGTTGAGAAAATAGAATTGAAACCATTTCCAGTGTGCTGTAATGACTTTCCATCAGAATAATACACACCACGATAAAAATCGTTGAATGAATATGAATTTCCATAATTAATTGATGATATCAAGCCAAAATCATTGTCTGCGATTTGGAAAATGTCTGTGTAATTCGCACTAATTCCCAATCCAGGTAATGGCGAAAATGTTTTTAGCTTCCAATTTTCGCTATTGAATCCACGACCCATCTCTATCCATTCGTTTATGTATTGTTCTCTTAATTCAAGGTTTGACGTCTTTATGTCGCTGAATAAGAATTGACGCATCTTTTCGGGACTCGTTGGTATGCTTGATGGTGCCGCAAAGTAGCTTGCATCGCGTCCAAAGAAAAATGTGCTACTACCATTGGCAGTTTGGAATTTGCCACTTTGCATTGTAATTTCGTTGTTGAACGAAGAGCCCAAGCTAATTCCAAATTTTCTTTTCTTTGGATAATCTATTGTATTTAATTCTACTAATCCACCTGCGAAGTTTCCTGGTAAATCAGGAGTAAATGACTTCTTAATATTTGCTTGTTCCAAAAAATCACTTGGTAACATATCGAACGAAAAGGCTTTCTTATCGGGTTCGGTTGATGTTAGTACTGCTCCGTTCAATGTTGTATTGCTGTAGCGTTCGCTAATTCCACGAACAAATACGAATTTATCGTTTACTAACGAAACGCCCGACAACCTTTTAAGAGATTGACCCGCATCCGAATCGGGTAATCTTTTAATCTCTTCCATCGAAATTCCATCGCTCACTTGGGTCGCATTCTTGCGTTGTGATAGATTTGCCATTTCGTTGTCATTTTCTCTAACTCCAACAACTGTAATTTCTTTGCCTTGTTGTACTTGTTTGGATAAAACGATGTTAATACTAATGTCTTTGCCCGCTTCAACCGTAATATCTTTGATTTCTTTGGTTGTATAACTTACGTAACGGGCAATTAACTTATACTTTCCGGGGGGTATGTTTTTGATTTTGAACTCGCCTTTGATATCTGAATAGGTGCCAATTTTCGTACCTTCCAGCATTATAGTAGTTCGTGGGAGGCGTTCGCCGTTTTCTGAATCTGTTACCTTACCCGATATACTACCTGTTTGGCTATATAGGGAAAGATTTCCAATGAACAAAAACAAAATTAGATAAAAAAGAATTTTGTTATACATAATAACACCACATTTTAATAAAACCACACAAATTAAAAAAACAAAATTCACCTTTTATAATTAAGTTTTGGTTTAACTTCGGTTAATAAAAAGTTAATTTATCGTTAAGAAAAGTTAACATTTGCTCGAAGGGAAAAATAAACCTTCGATTTTGCAAATTGTTTGTTTTTTATTAATTTACATTTCTGATGATTAACAAACTGAGGTGAGTAATGAGAACATTAATATTTACTTTTTTACTGATTATGGGCTTTGTTCCAAATTATCTAAATTCTCAAGAAATTACATTAAAATATTGGAAAGAAGACGATAAACTAACTTATTATATTCCCGAAGGGCAAGGTGTTTTCCCATACACCCACCAATTCCAGAGATTTGATATCCCTGCACCTTGCTATATTAAATCGATGAGAATATTCCTCTATGGAGAACCTTCCAATGTTAATGTGTATTGCTTGGATCATCAAGCGGGTAGCGTATTGCCCCAAGTGTTTGCATATTCGGGAAAAGGCGTGTTGGGCGCGGCTCAGTTCCAATTTGCTGGCGCTCAGCAACCCACACCAATCGACATTAATTTTCCCGAACCAATTTATTTTGATGGAGATCAGGTATTCATTGGAGTGGCAATAGATAATCGCACTAAGACATTCTTTATATCCACCCAAAGCGAATTAACACCATTTTGTCAGTCCCAAGATGGCGGCAACTACATTTATCAATTGTTTGCTAACTATAATGCTACCGAAGCCAGCCAACTATGGGCAGGAGCACCGCGGTCGTTTTTAGCAGAATTGAAAATAGAATTAGCAATGAGTTCGCCGAAATCTTATTTATTAGACAGAACTGGTACAGCGGGATTGCCCTCGACTATGGGTCAATCTTCCATTGCTTTTGGTGATATAAACAACGACGATTATCAGGACTTGCTAATCAATGGTCGCTTATTCCTCAATAGCAAAGATGGATTTACAGAGATAACCAATAAGTCGGGGTTAACCGATAATCCACAGGGTAGTTTCTTTATCGATATCGATAACAATGGAAAATTGGACATAATATTCTTGTTCGAAAGTGCCGATGGTCTAAAACCAATGGTTTTATTCTTCAATAATGGTGATAACACTTTTACCCGGAAACAAACCTCATTGCCTGGATTTCGTTCCGTTTCGGGTTTTGCTGTTGCTGATATCAATAACGATAACTATCCCGATTTCTATGTAACTCAATTATGGAACCCCTATCCAACTCCTTACCCAAATTATATGTTCATTAATGATGGCAAGGGTGGCTTTAAATTAGCTGGTGGATTGTGCCAAACTGCGGTAAGCCGCCGTAGCCGTGGATGTCAGTTTGTTGATTACGATAACGATGGCGATATGGATTTATATGTAACTAATTACTACCAAGAACCCGATGAATTATGGGAAAACAAAGGAGATTTAGTTTTCGTGGAAGTAGCCAATCAAAAGGCAATAGATATTTTCTCGAAAGATGGAAGGAATTATAGCAACCATGGAACGGGAGTGGATTGGTACGACTACGATAACGATGGCGATATGGATTTGCTATTACCTCAGTTTGCCCATCCTCAAAACGCTGCATTTGGTTTTCGTGGTACAACTATTTACAAAAATCAGAATGGAAATTTCACAGATACTTACGATTCGCAGATTGGTGGTAGCTCGTTAGGAATAACTTACGAGGAAACACATGCCGGCGCTGCATGGGGCGATTTCGATAACGATGGATTAGCAGATTTTGTAATAACAACTTACTATGGTTGTCGCTATATCGACTTATACAAACAAACGCCCGATTTGAAATTTAAGAATGTAACTTACGAAGCCGGATTGAATCGAATAGTTACGGGCGACGATGCTTGCTGGGCTGATTATGATAATGATGGCAAATTGGATTTGGCAATGTCGATTGACCGAAAGTTTAAGTTATTCAAGAATTATTGGACTGAAACCAACAACAACTGGGTAAAATTGGATTTACGCTCCAACAAAAACCGATTTGCTATTGGCGCGCGTGTTAAAGTTTATGCTGGTGGCAAAACATATATGCAAGAAGTTGGTGCCGGACGAGGTCAGAAAATGCAAAAGCCATATGTTCTGCATTTTGGTATCGGGCAAGCCCAATCAATAGATAAAGTAGAAGTTCGCTGGCCCCAAAGCAAAGATTACGTTACTTACCAAAATATACCTATTAACCAAATAACCAAGATAATTCAAGAAGGGGTCGGAGTAGAGCAGTCCGAGTCCAAATTTGAAAATTATCTAAGATTATCTTCCGAAGTTATAGCAGATGATAAATTAGATTTAGAATTCGCTATTTCGAAATCGAATATATTGAAATTCGAAATAGTTGATTTGAAAGGTAATGTAGCAATAGCCGAAAACCTTGGTCTATACGGTACTGGCGAATACAAATATTCGATTAACATTTCAAAATTACAATCAGGTGTTTATTTTGTTCGTTTAATCAATGGAGAAATTACACATTTAGAGAAATTTGTAGTAGTTAAATAAATGATGCTTTTCAGATTATTATCCGTAATTTTACTTCTGTATCCAATATTTTCTTTTTCGAATGAATGCGAAGTTTATTGGGCTAAATCGATTATAAATTGTTCTTCGGACACTAATTCAGCTGCCAGATATAGTCCAAATCGAATTTTAGGGAAATACAACATAATGCCACATCAAGGTAAATCTTTGGGTTCCTGGTCGGTTCCTTACGGAGTGAGAAGAATGCAACACATTCATTTAGACTTCGGGAAATCCTATCCTGCCACCCAAATGATCATAGCCGAAAACTTTAATCCCGGAGCATTAGCACGAGTAACATTATATAATAACATAGGAAAAGCCAAGGTTATATACGACGACCCCAAACCCGTTCCCCTCAATACGCAAGGTAGATTTTTAAATTTATTTTTTGAGCAATACAATGTATCGCAAGTTAAATTAGAATTCAATACATTCCATTTTCTCGAGGAATATCAAGTTGATGCAGTGGGAATAACCAATTGTAGCGATACAATTAAACCAACAATCAACATTATTCCCGATGCAATAACTAAGTTTAAACCCGAACCCGTTACAATTGTCAATTCTGATTTTTCGGAATTAGCACCAATAATTACTCCCGATGGGCGAACGCTTTACTTTACCCGTGAAGGGCACCCCGGCAACATCGGTCCCGACAAGCAACAAGATGTGTGGTATTCCGAAATTGACGAAAATGGAAATTTTAGCAAACCAAAAAATATTGGCGCTCCAATTAATAATCAATATAATAATTTTGCTATATCCGTAACACCCGACAACAATTCCTTGCTGCTTGGCAACATATACCGCTGGAACCAAAGTCCATTACCGGGATTGTCGATATCCAATAGAGTTGCCGAAGGATGGGGATTCCCCGAAAAATTGAACATCCAAGAATATCAATCCAAAAGTAGATACAACAGCTATTCACTTGGTAGTGATGGTAAAACTTTGTTACTCTCAATTGTTTCCGAGCCTACGTATGGCGACCACGACTTATATGTTTCATTTATGCTCTCCGACGGCACTTGGTCTAAACCGATGAATTTAGGACCAACTCTCAACACCCCATGCAACGAAGAATCGCCATTTTTAGCACCCGACGGCAAAACACTTTATTTCTCGGGAAATGGATATCCGGGATATGGGAAAAACGATATTTTTGTTAGTCGACGATTGGATGAGACTTGGACGAACTGGACAGAACCGCTGAACTTAGGTCCAACCATTAACACACCCGAGTGGGACGCTTATTTTTCCACTACTGCCGCCGGCGATTATGCCTATTTTGTAACTTCAGACAATCAAGCAGGCAGCGAAGATATATTTAGAATCCAATTACCACAAAGTGCTAAACCAACAAGTGTCCAACTTATTTCGGGACGTGTTCTAAATGCAAAAACAAAGACGCCTTTGAGTGCAAAAATTTCTTACGAAATTCTTCCCTCGGGCGAAGAAGTTGGTATAGCACGCTCCAATGCAATTACGGGTGAATACAAAATTGCATTGCCCGTAGGTAAAAAATATGGATTTTCTGCAAGTTCCGAAGGCTTCTACTCAATAAACGAAAATATCGATTTAACGACCAACATCACCGAAAATGAGATAAAAAAAGATATAATGATGGTTCCCATTGTTATCGGAGAATCAATCAAAATTAATAACATATTCTTCGAATTCGGCAAATACGAACTCCTGCCCGATTCCTATCCCGAACTCAATCGATTGTTGAAACTTATGCAAGAAAAACCTACACTTAAAATCCAAATTGAAGGACACACCGATAACGTGGGAAGCGACAAAGCAAACATAGAACTATCGCAAAACCGAGCAAATTCTGTTTATAACTATTTGGTCGAAAAAGGAATTGATGCCAATAGAATTAAAGTGTTTGGGTATGGCAAATCCAAACCAATAGCCAATAACCAAACCGACGAAGGAAGGCAGCGCAATCGTCGAGTGGAATTTGTTGTTTTGGAAGAATAAAAAAATTAAATAAAATTTTGTTATTAAAAAAAAAGTTCGTAATTTTGTAATCCTAATTTACTTAGGTATCGCAATTCCTGAGTAGCTCAGCTGGTTAGAGCATCTGACTGTTAATCAGAGGGTCCGGGGTTCAAGTCCCTGCTCAGGAGCAGAAAAT
>CALKJQ010000128.1 GCA_937995785.1 Candidatus Kapaibacterium sp. | reverse complement strand
AACGGAAAAGAATTGCTCCGAAATATTGAATGGAAGATAACGGCAGGCGGAGTTGCCAAAACAGATGATGATTGGATTATGCAAAGAAAAGTAAACATAAAATTTGGATTGAGGTGAAATTAAAACTATTTTGTAAATCTCTTTCAACTATAATTATTTTTCCACAAAATCGTTAATTTTTGTAACTTTACTTTAATTTTGTTCGTCTATAATATCAAATGTTTAGCATAAAGAAATACGGGTTTTTATCTACGATTTTTATATCGTTGTTTGTGGTGGGAGTTATCTCGACCAACAAAGAATCCTATTCTCTGCGAACATTGGAAAATCAAGATCAAAAAATTGAATTCTTTAGCCCGGTAATACAAAAATTGGTTGATAAAGGCATACCTTACGAGTTTGTATTGGCATTAATCCAAGATAGTTCGGTCAATTTTAATGAAAGATATGTGCAACTTGATGTTTCGTTAAGAAAATCTCAACAACCATCCTCGCCCGCTAAATCGAACATATATGAAAAGTTGGTTAATGACGAAGCCGTCTCTAAAATTATAAAATTTATAAAAAACAACAGAGCAATTTTGGATTCTGCACAAAGTAAATACTCTGTTCACCCCGAAATTCTTGCATCACTGCTTTGGGTTGAAACCCGCCACGGAGAATACTTGGGTAATCACCAAGTTGTGAGTGTATATCTATCGTTAGCATTAGCCGACCAAAATGATTTTATTGAATTCAACTTGAAAAGAAACAAAGATAAACTGAAACCAACAAAAAAGGAACTGGTCGAACTTAAAGAAAAATTGCTTCAACGCTCCAAAACCAAAGCCAACTGGGCAGTTAATGAATTAGTAAGTATTTACAAGAACAAAGACAAATTTCCTATGCCTATAACCCAGATTTATGGTTCGTGGGCAGGTGCGTTTGGTATTTCGCAGTTTATACCCTCATCATTTGCTCGGTGGGCAAAAGATGGCAACAATGATGGATATTTTAATTTATTCGATTTGGAGGACGCAATCCACAGTGCCGCCCATTACTTGAACAAACATGGATTTGGTCCCTCGGAAGAACAACAAAGAAAAGCAATATATTCCTATAACCACAGCAACACATATGTGAACACGATTATGCTATTAGCCAAAAAAGCAACCGAAAAGATGAATTTGGTAGATACCAACCAGATAACTTTGCCAACCCTACCTCTTATAGGCGAATAAAACTATTCTTGTTCAATTACCCATTTTCGGTGCAAAGATGCTTGGTGTCGTTTTCGTGCAGAACTATTCCAAACATATTGTTCGAAAACCCTCTTCACATCAAAAAAAGTTTTCCAATTGTGGTGTGGTATGCGATTTTCGGCACAAAATTTAGCCAAGTGATTTTTTGCGAAAATAATATCGCTTACCTCGGCCGCCTGATAATCCGAAAATCCGTCTCCGATATATACTATAATGTCGTCCTCCGTCGTATTATTGATTATCACATTCCGCTTGCAAACAGCAGAATGTTGACCGCAATTCTCGTTTGCCAATGCAAATAATGATTGCCAACCACTATCGAATTTCAACTTATTCGAAAAAACTTTTATCTTTGGCAAATTGTAATAATTCCATACAAAATTGATAATATAATCAAAATTATCAGTAACAATCGAGGCTTCTATATTATTTTCGGAGCAATATGTTATAAAACTTTCGAAGTATGCATCTAATTCTTGATTAGCCAAGAAATTCTGTAAATATGCATCTAAATTCTCTGGTAAAATCTTCGTAAATTCTTGCCAATATTCAAAGATTGTAATTTCTTTATTTAGAAAACGCTTTATGTGGTAATCAAATTCGCCGTTTTGTTTAAAAATTTCGTCTGTTAAATCATTAATCGAAATCGTGCCATCAAAATCGATAAAGACTTTAATTTGATTAATATTTTTTTTGTAATTTGCCATAATTATTTAAACAGGATTAATATGAAAAAAATAATAATTACAATTTTAGGAATATTTTGTTTAACATCGGTTAACTATTCTCAAGATTTCTTTCCTATGGGGGTGGGTCCCTCATTAAGCTATTCACTTGGAGTGAACGCAAACGATGTTCCTAAGGGTCGAAAAAATGGATTGGCATTTAGCAATATACCCGATTTTGGATTGAATTACTATTTACCATTTACCGAAACTGCAAATTTAGGATTATCACTCGATTTATCCTATACAACCCAACCCTATCAAATGAAAAATTACTTTACCAATAACCCTTATAACTTTTATTTTCATTCATTCGAAATTAATCCAAACTTTTATTTTTCTGGATTTACTTTTGGCTTTAATATGAATATTCCATTATCAGCCGAAATCGACAATGGCGAAGATATTAGCGATTTGATTAACACTACTTATGGTGTTAAGATAGGCGGCATTATACCAATTTATTGGAATGAAACAGGCAGAATCAATTTTATTATTAAAGGGCAATATAATTTTAGTGGTATCTATTCCGATTATCCAAGCAAAGATGCTATGAGCAAATATGCACCACCAAATCCTGCAAATACTCAAAATTCGAGTTTAAATCCCCGTAATGCATCGGTATCTTTTGGATTCAGTTACATATTTAACTTGTCGAAACCCAAGCAATATCAATTCGAGGAATAAGATTAATAGTTTAATTTGATAAAAGTTATTGAATAATTTATAATACTTTTTTTAGAATTTGCACAATTCGTTCCGAAGACCGACCATCACCATATGGGTTTTGGGCATTGGACATTTGGTCATATATTTCAGAACTAATAAGTAATTCCTTTACTGATTGATAGATTGTATTTTCGTTAGTACCAACTAATTTTGCAGTTCCAGCTTCAATTCCTTCTATGCGTTCTGTAACTTCTCTCATAACAAGTACGGGTTTGCCCAAACTCGGTGCTTCTTCTTGCACTCCACCCGAATCAGTAAGAATCAAATAGGATTTGCTCATCAACCAAACAAATTCAGGATATTTTTGTGGTTCGATTAGGTGGACATTATTCAAATCCGAAAGTATTTCCTTAACGGGCGCTTGCACATTTGGGTTTAGGTGAACGGGATATATAATTTGAACATCCGAAAAGTAAGTAGCGATTCGTCGAATTGCATTGCAGATATTTCTAAATGGTTGACCAAAACTTTCTCTTCTATGTCCCGTAACGAGTATTACTTTCTTGTTAAAATCAATAAAATTGAACTTCTCAAGAAATAAATCTGATTGATTTTGGATAACAGAAAGCGTTAGGAACAAAGTATCGATTATTGTGTTGCCCACAAGGTAAGCATGTGTAGTGATACCTTCGGAATGAAGATTTTCGATTGCTTTTTGGGTAGGTGCAAAGTGAAAGTCTGCAAGTCTTGAAGTTAGAATACGATTGATTTCCTCGGGAAAAGGTGAGAATTTGTCGGAGCTTCTCAATCCAGCTTCGACGTGAGCAACCATGATTTTGGAATAAAATCCCGCAAGCGAGGCAATGAAAGTAGTGGTAGTATCCCCCTGAGTGATAATTAAGTCGGGTAAAAATTCATCTAAAACTAATTTGATTTTTAAAAGTATCTTGCTCGTGATATCGAATAATGTTTGGTTTGGCGACATTACGTTCAAATCATAATCGGGTTTGACATCGAAAAAATCCAACATATCCCAAAGCATTTCTTTGTGTTGGGATGATATACAAATTTTGGTGTCGAATTGCTTGGGGAACTTTTTCAATTCGTTATAGATTGGAATAAGTTTTAGTGCTTCGGGTCGTGTGCCAAATACAATTAAAATTTTTTTCATATTATTTTTTATTTTCAATTTTTACTTTTAATGCGGCAATCTCATCGCGTAATTCCGCCGCTTTTTCGAAATCGAGATTTTTTGCAGCATTTTTCATTTCAACATAAAGTTGCTCTACTAACTCGGAAAGATGTTTTTGTGGCATTTTTTCGAAGATTGTATCAAAATTGGTACTTTTGGTCGAGATAACTTGCTTGTTTTTCTTAGAACTGTAGTTTTTATGAATATCGGCAACAGAGGTTGAATTCAAAATTTCTTCAATCGATTTATAAACAGTTCTAGGATTAATATTATGCTCTCTGTTGTAATCCGTCTGAATTTGCCTGCGTCGATTAGTTTCATCGATGACTTTTTGCATAGAGTTAGTGATTTTATCACCATAGAAGATAACCATACCCTCTTCGTTACGAGCGGTTCGTCCGGCAATTTGCATCAAAGAACGCTCACTTCGTAAAAATCCCTCTTTATCCGCATCTAATACGGCAACCAACGCTACTTCGGGCAAATCCAATCCTTCGCGCAATAAATTAACTCCAACGAGAACATCAAATTCCCCCAAGCGTAAGTTTCTAATAATATCAACCCTTTCCAGCGCATCAAAATCGGAGTGAATATAGGCAACTTTAAGATTCAAATTTTGAAAATAATCTGCTAAATCCTCTGC
>CALKJQ010000127.1 GCA_937995785.1 Candidatus Kapaibacterium sp. | reverse complement strand
AAAATACAAGAACTAAGCTCTTCTTTAAACAATCTTACAATGATAAGTCAAGATGTTGGTCTAACTCACAAAATTATTGGTGATAAGCAATATATTCGTAAAACTTATGATGGTGGAAAGAATTTTACAGATGAGTACAGTTTTGACTTGAAATACCCTAAAATTCCTGTTGTTATATATATTACATTTACGGACCAAAGAAATGGGGTTGCAACTGGAAATGAAGGCAATGTATTCTACACTGATAATGGAGGTAGAAATTGGATTAACATTGGTCTATCAAAATCAAATGGAAGTTTATTACCTTTTTACCCCTTTGCTAACGAATTATATGTATATGATGTTCTAAATGCCTATAAATATGTGAATAAATTCCCTGCTAATGTTATAAATAAACAAATTTACAACGATAAAGTACTGTTACCCTTCCCCAATCCCGCTCGTTCCACTACACGGTTGAATTTGCAGCACGAGGGGCAAGCGGAAATAACCGCAGTCGATATGCTTGGGCGTTCGTTCCCGTTGTGGTCAGGATTCGCAGCGGTGGGCGAAATGGCATTGGACGTAAGCAACTTACCGACGGGTTCATACACCTTGTTGGTTAATTATGGCACAAAGATAGATGCGGTGAGAATGATAAAGGAGTGAAATATAATTAAAAGTGGAGCTTATTGTTTTGGCTCCACTTTTTAATTTAACAGGTTTGGAGTATATATCTGTATCAAAAAAATTTTATTGATATTAATTATTTTGTTCAACAATCGACGAAATTTTTGTTTTGTCTGTATATTCCATCACAGTTGGGAACCAAACAACTTGCAAACCTTTGGTATTGCGGACGATTTCGTCGCGTTGATTATTCTTATCGTGGAAAAATGGATAGACAAATCGACGAGTTTCTTTGGATTTCAATTCGGATGGTGCGGTCATAATTTTACTCAATTCAATTGGATAGGCTTTTATAATAGTTCCATTGGCATCCAAAAATCTGAATTGTCCAGTTAATTCCTTTATGCTTTTTGCAGAATTGTTTGTGATGTCGAAAATTAAATAGTCATAACTATTGCCTAATGTATCGAGCGGTTTCAATCCCACGTATTTAATAGTATGATTGGCGATTATTTCGGCTTTTGCTAATATCGAGGTCATTTGCTTAAATTCTTGTTGGCGGATAAATTCTTCTTGCATAGCAATTAGTTGTCCAATTGATTTTCCAACTATAGAATCAGCATTCAATCCTAATCGATTGACTGCACCAGTTAGCAATTGAATGTCCTCGCGGCTCATTTTATTTTCATCAGCAATCTTTTGGGCTAATGAATAGAGATTGTCCTTTGTAACTTTTTCTTCTACATATTGGCTTTGTGGTTTTTGATTGCCGCAAGATACCAAAATGGTAACAGTGGCAAAAAGTAAGAGTGTTTTGGAAATGAATTTGGTCACGTTTTTCTCCTTAAACATTTTAAAAATAATTTTATATAACTTACAAAATTAAGAATTTTCAATGATATATTTTTTCAAAATACCAAATCTTAATCCCAGTGTGCTAACTTCTACGTCTGCAAATTTAAAATATTCTTGCAACACTAAATAAATTAACTGACCAGAGGTTAAAATATCTGCCCTTTTAGGATGGATATTATATTTTTTGGATAATTCGATAGCATCAATTTCCCTAAGTTTTTCGAATAACAATTTATTTTGTTCATAGCTCAAAAGAGTTCCATTAATTGAATTTGGATCGTATTTGCTCAAATTGTTAAGAATGTATGCTAAAGTTGTAATAGTACCACCAACGCCAATTAGTCTGAATTTTTGTGGTATTTTGCAATTTAGATTGAATATTTCTTTCAAATAATTGACGGATTTTTCGATTTTATCAATTTTGCCTATGTGGTTGGAAAATTTTGATTTCAATTTTGCTGCACCGATTGGAAAAGATTGGCTGAATTTAATCTGCTTATTTTCTCCAAAAATTATTTCGGTGCTGCCACCTCCCACATCAATTACAAAACAATCATCGTTTGTGTTGATAGCACCCAAGAAACTAAATTCTGCCTCTTGTGTCCCCGAAATAACTTTGATTTCAGTTCCAATAATATTATCTAATACTTTTTTAACTTCATTATTGTTTTTTGCTTCTCGCAATACAGCAGTGGCTATAGGGAGAACAATATCAACTTTTTCATTTTCAATTATTTTTCTGAACTTTTTTAAAGAAATAACACCGCTCGTTAATGATTCTTCTGAAATTGTTCCATCAAGCATCAAGTTTGCACCTAATCGTGGTATTTCGAAGTATTGATTCAAAACATTGTAGTTGCCATTAGTAATTTCGGCAATAAGTAAGATAAATGAATTCGTTCCAATATCTATGATTGCTATTTTCTTCATCTATCAGTGGCTTGGAATGCTGCTGCTAACCATTCTTCTTCGTATATCATCTCTAACAATTCAAAACCATTACCTTTTGCTTCTCGAAGTATTTCATCTTCTTGATAGCGTAGTATCCCCGACACTAATAATACGCCTTTGTTTTCGATTAGTGAATTATAAAATTTTTCGAAACCATAAATAACCAAATTTGCGTAAAGATTGGCACATATCCCATCGGATTCGGGCAATTCAATCTCCTCGATATCTGCTTCTCGAACTTCAATTAAATCCTCAACTTTGTTCAAAATAATATTTTCACGAGCATTTTCTATCGACCATTCATTATTATCGAAGGCAAAAACAGATTTTGCACCTAATTTAACAGCCAAAATTGCTAATACACCCGTTCCAGTTCCCACATCAATCCACTTTTGGTTTGGTTTGCAATATTTTTCCATCAGTCGCGAAATTAGCCTTGTAGTTTCGTGTTGACCAGTTCCAAAACTCATTTTTGGGTTAATGATGATTGGAATTTCTGCATTGCTTTCGCTTTTTTTCCATTCGGGCAAAATATCAATTCTTTCGGAAATCTTAATTAATGGGACGTTTTTTTCCCATTCCTCGTTCCAATTTTTTGGGGAAATTATATCTTGCGACAGAATTTTCGTGTCAGGATAAATATCCTGAAGAGCCTCTAATAAGTTTTCGATAAGTTTTTCGTTAACAACAGCATTATCGAAAGTTATAATTAAGGAATCATAATCCTCGCGAATACCCAAAACCGAAAAGTCCATAAGTGATGCAATAGCCAAATCGAAATATTCTTCGGGTATCGAAATCGTAATATTTTTGAATTCCTTCATAAAAAATAATATTTAACAAAAGATAATCGTCAAAATTAAAAAGTATTGAACAATAAATGGATATCGAAATACAAAACAAGTTAAAAAAAATTAAACTACTAATTATGGATGTCGATGGAACGTTAACTGATGCAGCTATGTTTTATAATTCACAAGGTGAATTTATGAAGCGTTTCTACACACGCGACGGCTTTGGAATAGATTTGATGCATAAAGCGGGATTGAAAACCGCAATCATAACCCAAGAATACACCGACATAGTGATGACACGAGCTAAAAAACTAAAAATCGATAAAGTAGTTATGGGATCGACCAACAAAGCTAATGACTTTCAAATGATAGCCGAAGAATATGGATTGAACTACGACGAAATTGCATACATAGGCGATGATTTAAATGACATTCCCGCACTTAAATTAGCTGGGCTTGCTGTTGCTCCAAACGATTGTTCCGATGGTATTTTGGAATATGTTGATTTTAGGACATCAAAAAACGGTGGCAATGGCGCTGTTCGTGAATTAATAGATATGATTTTGAAATCTCAAAACTTTTCATTATATTAGTAAATTATTATTAAACCAAACATTAAAAAGGTGAAAAAATGGCTACAAACGACAATTCAAACGATTTCCTTAAAGGATTGGTAATTGGTTCTATTATTGGTGGCTCGGTCGGTGCGTTAATTGCACTATTATATGCACCAAAACCTGGTTCGGAATTACGCAAACAAATTGCCGAAAAAACAACAGATATTTACTCAAAAGCTTCTGATTACTTTGCAGATTCTGCCGAAGTAGTTCAGGAGTCAGCCCAAAACATTATGAACGAAGGAAGAGAAAAAGCACAAGCAATAGTGGAATCCGCACGCCGACAAGCTGAGGGTTTAATCCACAAAGCCGAAGATTTACTCTCGGGTGCTAAAGAAAAAGCATCACAAGTGCAAAGTGGAGTTAAAGCTGGTGTGGATGCATTTAAAAACGAAATTAAGTAGAGCGATATGAACCTTCTCATAATATTGGGAGTTGTTGCCATTGTTGTGCTGATTGCTTTGTTGGTTTATTTAATCTCATTTGTGAATAAGGCAAACCAATTAATCGAAGAAACGCGCAGCAAAATTAATAAACAATCAGAACAATTTACAGAGACTATAGAAAAAATAGATTTCCTAATTGTTGACGTTCATAAATTTGTTAATCTTGCCTCCGAAAGTTTGCAAAAGGTTAATGATATGTCCGAAAAAATGTCTGTTCTGGTAAGTAAAGTGGACGATAAAGCACAAAGTGTTATAAATGTCTTCGACCAAGTGGCAACCGGCACAAAATCACTCTACGATTCTGTTTATAAACCAATACATTCCATCCTCGAATTTTTTCAAAGTTTTTCTGATAAGTTTTCATTTGTAAAATCATTTCTCCCAAAAAAGAAATAAGATAAAATTACTTACAACAATTTTGCTATGATACGGTAGTTCCTGTCCCCCAAAATCCAGGGGGACGGTGGTGTTCTTATTCAATCATTTGAACTAATCGCCAAAAAAAATCTTACTTCACTTTGTAATAAATTACGATTTTTATTGTTATAGTATAATAGAATTATGTATATTTGCAAAAGAGGGTGTAACTTTTATTAGAAATGTTACTTGGCGAGAGAAATAGAGCAAAGCGAAGAGCAGAAAAGGGCGTAGAATGGGCTTTATGGCTTTATGGCTTTATGGCTTTATGGCTTAATATGTACGCTCAAAAAATATTTTTATTGTACCGCAACTACGATTAATTCAAATTATCCAAAGAAAGAAAAAATATTTTGTTCAAATAAATTTTGTCGGAGAAAAATATATGTTTATAACTGCGAGTGGAAATTCATTGCGAAGCCGCTACAGGGCAATTGCCGAAGGTGGTAACCAGCACTGCTTTGTAGCTTATTATGATTAGAAGATGTTACCATAAGTAGTTATCTTCCGCTTAGCAAAAAAGAGTGGGAGTAAAAATGTTTAATAAAAAAAAGAAAAAACATGAACAAGTTAATACAAATTTTAATAATATTATTTATAATAAATAATATCACATATTCAAATAGTTGGGAATTTATTAAAGGACCAAGCACAAATCGAAATATTACAGCAATTGAAATTGATAAAGAGACTATTTATATTGGTCTCAATGAAAAATTATTTAAATCAACTGATTTTGGTAAAAACTGGATAGAAATTAAGTATAATGATACATTATCATTTTCAAATATTAAGAATATAATAAAGTTGGATTCCATTATTTTTTTACAATCAACATACAGAACACAAGGAATTAACTATGAAATGATGAAATCAACTGATAATGGTAGAACGTGGAAGGAAGAAAATTTTGATGTTCAGCTAGGTTATGTGAAATTCATAACTAAATATGGAAATTATATTTATGCCAATATTATTAATATGGTTGGTAATGAAGGCAAACAAAAAACATTGAAATACGATAAAAATAATGATAAATGGGTTGAAATAATTGATGACACGTTATATTCAAAAATTCGTAACAACATAAAAACAATAACAGAGTACAACGGAAAAATATACTTGGGAACTGAAATATCGCAAGGTTCAATCGACCAAGGTTATAAAAGACCAAACATATACATATATGATACATTATCAAAGCAAATGATTTCAATCGTAGATACATCAAGCGATTTATGGAAAAGTTACGTAAACTGTATTTTAGTAAAGGATAACGAACTATTCATTGGGACATCGACAGGTGTTTATAAATCCACCGATGAAGGTATTACATGGATAAGAAAAAGTAATGGATTACATTTTAAGAATGAATATTATGATTACGATTACGAAATACACAAAATGACCGAATACGATGGAATAATTTATGGTATAACAAATCCACCACGCCCATATGGCAATTATTACTCGGCATACACAACGCTCGTATATAGTACTGATAATGGTGAAAGTTGGATAAACGATACCTTATTTACACTTGATGCACCACAAGAGGTAAAAGTTGTAAATAATAAATTGTTAATAAGCTCATATTATGGATTGTTCGAAACTGATAAATTTCTAACAAAAAAAACACAAATAATAAAAGATACACTTAATAGTGGTTTTGTATATGATTTTTACGCAGATAATGAGAGGATATATGCCACAAAAGCTAATGATTTTATATACCAAATAAGCGTAAATAAAAATGAGAAATGGGAAAGGTTAGCAAAAAAACAGGCAATCAGTATTAACATTGCGTATGATTTTTGCAAAATAAATCAAAATTTATATGCACTTTTAGGAAATAGTTATGGCAAAAATAGTTTGGTTGTATCAAATGATACAGGAAATACATTTCGGTATGCAACAGATCCAAAAATGATGAATATACCATATTATGGAATATATGTACACACAAATGATTCTGTTTATGTAACGAATAATTGGGGAATATTTTTGTCGAACGACGAAGGGAAAAATTGGCAAAAGATAACAGAAGATGGATTTACTTATAAAGTATTAAAATTGTTAAAAGTTGGTGATTATTTATTTGCAGGGACAATTGATTATGGCTTAATTAAGTCTGTAGATGGGGGGAAATCTTGGAAAAAATTAAAATTACCAACGAGTTATGATGAAATAACTATAAAAGATATATTATATTACAAAAAGAAATTATATATAGCAACCATACAAACATATGACCCATCAAAAAAAATACGAGTCAGAGGCGAAGGCATATTTATGTCATCGGATTTAGGAGAGAGTTGGGAAAAGAAAAATAAGAGATATCCTGACTCGTTAGAAACAGTAAGTTTAGAAAGTTACGGAGATTATATATTTGCTGCAACAAATTGGCATGGGGGCGTATATTATTCATCGAATGAAGGGGCAGATTGGTATCCGCTTAATAATGGTTTGGCGGGCTATACTATGAATAGGATAAGAGTATTTGGAGATTACTTATATGCAGGGACATCGACGGGATTATATAGATATAATTTAAAGAATTTGGTAGTTAGTGTGGACGATTCCCAAATTAATGTAAAACCAGATTATCTTTGGGCATCGGTAGCATATCCAAATCCTGCCCGGGATTATGTTCAGGCAAAGGTTTGGTGGGATACCCATAACGACATAGAAAAAGCAGAAATAGTTGTTTATGATATATATGGGAACCAAGTATCTGGTCGTGATAAGGTTACAATAATTCCCGAAAATGATTACAGTGGGTTAATTCGCTGGGATTGCAGCAGTGATCCTGCCGGTGTATATTTGCTAACAATCAAGCACGGAAGTGAAACACGAACTATTAGAATGATTAAACAATAAGCAAACATAATTAAAAAATTATCATATATTAATTATCTACAAGGTTGACTAATATTTTTGCAGATAAACTACCTCCGTACCATCATCTCTTATAAAGAGATGGTGAAAAAACGTAAAGACCAGTTTTATCATCTATTTTGAGGTTCTAGGGGAAATTTTTCTGTTTTTTTCAGCAAAGGCGAAACATCAAAAAAAATAAGCTGCCCCATTTTGAAGCAGCCCCTTTTTAAATTAACTTATTTGTTTCCTTTTAAAAAAAGTGAACAAATAGTCCATCGCGTAATTTAGGTTCGAACCAAGTTGATTTTGGAGGCATAATCTGACCAGCATCAGCAATTTTAATCAATTCATTAATCGAAGTGGGATAGAGAGCAAAGGCAACTTTCATTTCTCCAGAATCAACACGTTTTTCTAATTCAGTCAACCCACGAATTCCACCTACGAAATCAATTCTTTTATCTGTCCTTGGATCGTGAATTCCCAAAATTTCGGAAAGAACATATTTTTGTAAAATCGAAACATCTAAGCTTTCTATAGGATCTGAATTATTTAACAATTCTTGATTGGCTTTCAATGCATACCATTTGCCTTCTAAATACATTCCAAATTGACCTTTTTGCTCGGGCTTAAAGCGGCAACAAGTTTCAACTATTTTAAAATTACTGCTTAATTTCAAAATAAATTCATCTCTATTCAATCCATTCAGATCTTTAATAACTCGATTGTAATCGAGAATTTTTAAATGAGAAGCTGGAAAAGCAACAGCTAAGAAAAAGTTATATTCTTCGTTACCGGTATGGTTTGGATTGGCTTCTCGACGCTCACGACCAACAATAGCTGCTGCTGCCGAACGGTGATGTCCGTCTGCAACATACAAGTTCGACATCGAATTGAAAGCAATTTGAACTTGTTCGATTTCTTTGTCATCATCAATCAACCATACTTGATGACGGATATTATCATTGGTTGTAATGTCGGTATTAGGGGTCATTGATGAATACTTGTCGATAATATTTTGCAAATCGGTATTGTCGTGGAATGTTAAAAATATTGGACCAGAGTGAGAATTGGTATATCTTACGTGATTTGCTCTATCTTCTTCTTTGTCCTTGCGAGTTTTTTCGTGTTTTTTTATAACATCTTTCCAATAATCATCCACTGAAGCTAAACCAACAAAACCAAATTGAATTCTTCCATCCATTGTTTGAGCGTAAAGATAGTAACAAGGTTTTTCATCCTCTATCAACACTTTGTTGTTTACTAATTTGTCTAAATTTTCTTTTGCTTTTAAATAAACTATTTCGTCATACAGATTGGTATCTTCGGGTAAGTCAATTTCGGGTTTGCCAATATGCAGAAACGAAAGTTCATTACCTTCAGCTTCTAATCTTGCTTCTTGAGAATTCAAAACATCATAGGGTTTGGAAGCAACTTTTTCGGCTAATTCGGGTTTGGGACGGAATGCCTTGAAAGGTTTGTAGATAGCCATTTATTCACCTATTTTTTAAGTGTTTCGACAATTTTTTCTGCGATTTCGATACCAACTCTTGTTTGGGCTTCGGGTGTGGAGCCACCTATATGTGGTGATAAAGATACATTAGGATGATTTAATAAATCTTTTTGTGCTTCGGTTGGAGGTTCGTTTTCGAATACATCCAAGCCTGCAAATCTAACTTTACCAGAATTTAAAGCATCTAATAAATCTTTTTCGGAAACTACACCACCACGAGCCGCATTGATAATAACAACTCCATTCTTCATTTTGGAAAATTCGGGGGCTCCGATTGCTGGCGGCTCTCCTTTGATTTTGGGCATATGTAAAGAAATTATATCAGAATTAGCCAACAATTCATCTTTGGAAACCAATTTGACATTCAAATCTGTTGAAGTTACAAATGGGTCGTGGGCAATTACGTTCATACACAATCCAATTGCTCTTTTGGCAAATTCGCGTCCAATGTTGCCCAAACCTAACACGCCAATGGTTTTTCCCGTTAATTCGAAGCCTTCGGAATATTCTTTTTTGGGCCATTTGCCTTGTTGCATTTCGTAAGTGCTACGATAAACAAATCGGGATAGTGAAAACAAATGAGCCAACGCCATCTCTGCTACTGATATAGAGGAGGCTCCCGGTGTGTTCAATACTGGAATACCTTTTTCTTTTGCGTACGCAACATCAATATTGTCCAATCCAACGCCTCCGCGAGCGATTGCTTTAAGATTAACACCTGCATCAATTACCTCTTTGGTAACTTTTGTTGCAGAACGAACTAAAATTGCATCATAATTTGGAATAACTTGTAAAAGTTCTTCTGGAGTAAATTTCTGATTTGTAATTTCTAATCCAGCATTAGCAAGAATTTCGATACCTTCCTTGCTCATTCCGTCTGTGATTAATACTTTCATTTTTCCCTCATATTTTTAAAATGGGTTAAGTTTTCAAATACAAAATTATCAAAAAATTATTGATATTAAATAATTTTCGAAATGTTTTATGTAAGAATTTTAATTTTTTTTCATAATTTTGAATTATAATTATTTACCAATTTTCGAATTATTTCGGAGGAAAGAAAATGAACAGAGCATTTAATTTTAGTGCAGGACCTGCAGTATTACCTACAGAAGTTTTGCAGGCAACCTCCCAAGCTGTTTTGGATTATAATGGTTTGGGTATGTCGATAATGGAAATGAGCCATCGCTCAAAAGAATACGAAGCAGTAATAAAAGAAGCACAAGCAGATGCTTTAAAGATTATGAACCTATCACCCGAAGAATATTATGTTTTGTTTTTAGGTGGTGGAGCAAGTTTACAATTCTATATGTTACCATTCAATTTTTTAAAAAACAAAGCAAACTATATTAATACTGGTGTTTGGGCAACCAAAGCAATCAAAGAAGCGGAAAAAGTTGGAACCGTCAAAGTTATTGCAAGTTCCAAAGACACTAATTTCAATTACATTCCTAAAGATTATCAAATCGACACCGACGCTGATTATCTTCATATAACAACGAACAACACAATCTATGGAACGGAATGGAAAACAGATCCTGAAAATGTTCCTATTCCCTTAGTTGCTGATATGTCTTCGGATATGTTTGCTATTCGTCGCGATTTTAGCAAATACGATTTGATTTATGCTGGTGCCCAAAAGAATATTGGACCTGCCGGCGTTACTATGGTAGTCATAAAAAAATCATTTATCGAAAAACGACGACAATTAGATAATTACCCAAGTATGCTCGATTATAAATTGCATATGGAAAACGACTCTATGTTCAACACTCCACCTTGCTTGCCCATTTACGTTGTTGGTCAAACATTTAAATGGATTTTGAAGAATGGTTTGGAACAAATCGAAGCAAATAATATCAAAAAAGCTGGGATTTTATATGATTTTATGGATGCAAGCAATGGATATTATAAACCAACTGTGAAAGCCAAAGAAGACCGTTCGTTAATGAATGTATGTTTCAATTTAGAAACTCCCGAGTTAGAAGCCAAATTTATTGCCGACGCCAAAGCTACCCATAATATGACTAATTTGAAAGGACATAGAAGTGTTGGTGGAGTTCGTGCATCAATCTATAATGCCTGTCCAATTGAATGGGTCGAAACTTTAATCAAATTTATGGAAGACTTTCAAAAGAAAAATTAAAATTTGAGATTATTTATCAAAAAAAAGCCGACATTAAGTCGGCTTTTTTTTGTTTATTTCAAAAAATCTTACTTTTCGTATTCGTAATTCATACAAGAAGATTCTTTCCAGGTGGTGAAACCGGTTTTACCATTTATTAAGTCGTAAATGAATCCATTTGCACCATATAACAACGATTTTGCATCATAACCTAACATTCTTAAATATGCACTAATAGCAGCACTTCCGTTACCAGTGTAACAATAGACAACAATAGTTTTGTTGGTGGGTAATGTTTTTAAAAAGGTAGCAAACTTCAAATCATTTTTAGGAATATAGTTAATCGAAGTTGGTATATGTCCTGGGTCCAAGTAGTGTGATTCGGGCCAATATGCTACTATGTAGTAATTAGATGGATTGTCGAAAACTTGTTGAGCAGTTATTGTTGCAGCTGGCGAGAAACCTTCGGCTATAACTGCAGCTGCTCTTGCTTCCAAAATGTCCTTGCCTTCTTTTTTCCCCGTATTCAGTACGGGCATATTTCCTAAAGCATTTTTGGCTGGTGATGGGGTTTTAACTATTTGAGTGGCATAGGAATTAGATATTTTATCGGGCCAGGAACCAGCACCGAAATCTTTGTTCCACGAAGCCATTCCAAACCCGAGGGAAACGACTTTATCATAGCCTAACATTCTTAAAATAGCACCTCCAAATATTGCAGTCTGTCCCGAATAACAAGCCAAAACGATTTTTTCGTATTTGTCATAATCTCCGGAGGTTTTCATTTGTTTTACTTTGGTTATTAAATCTTTGAGTGAAACATTGACAGCTCCGGGAATTCTGCCTTTTGCGAAATCTGCAGCTGCTCTAATATCAATAACCTAGGCTTTTCCACTGGTAACTAATGTTTTTACGTCTGTTGCAGAAATTGTACCGGGATGGTACGACGAGTTGATGAAATCAGTAGTACTTTCGATATACTGGGCAAGTACTTCGGCTTCGTTGATTGTAGGTTCGGTTGTTTTATCATCAGAACACGAAACAATGAACATTAAAGCAAAGAATATGCTAAGAATTGAGAAATACTTTTTTAACATTTTATTACTCCTTTAAATTTTGAAAAAAATTATTTTAACCAACTAGATGGTAATGAATTATCGACAGTAATTTTTTTAGTGGCACTTTTTTCCCAATCTAATAAATCTTTTTCGAACAAATACCATTGAGCATTAATTAATTTATCTCCCTCTTTACGAATATGGCAATTAGCGTAACACATCTGACCTTGTGCAACTTGTGTCCTTTCTGTCCATCTCAACAAATTGTGCGGTGTTGTAAAATTGTAAGTGGGTAATGCGTCGAAATTAGCATAGGAGGGAACTCCGTATTCAACGAAATTGTCGGGTGCGGCTAATGTTCGGCGAATAGTTGTAAATTTCCAACCTTTTTTAATATCTGGCAAAGGATTTAATGCTATCTTGAAATCCATATAAGATGGGATTCTTACTCCTAAACCGTGCACATGGCAACTTCCACAATTGTTATATTTTTGTGAGTGGCAAACCTGACAATTAAAGTCATTATAATGCATTGAATGATAAGTATTCTTTTTTTCTATATTTGAATGACAGCCTTCACATTTTGGCATTTTGGAATATTCGTATCTTTGATTAGGTTTTGTACCGTCTCCGTGCATTTCGGCACCACTATGGCAAGTTGTGCAAACCATACCTTTGGTTTGGTGAACATCAGGTTTAGTTCCTGTTCCAACTCCTAAAAACGCATGGCCTCCTCGAGATGAATGGCAAACTGTGCAAGTTTTAATCATATCGGGTGTTTTAACAAAATTATGACCATTAGCCAAACCACCTCCACCTGTTGTTGGGCGGATTATGTGGCATTCTCCACAATTAGCGTGGCAAGTAGCACAATTCTTTTTGTAACCTTCTTTGTGATTTTCGGGTAACTTTTCGAAATCCTCATATCCATTAAAGCCACTTCTGATTGCAACTTTTCTCATCTGACCAAAACCATTATGAATACTTGTCGGAAATACATCTGTGATTTCTTTATGACAAGAACCACACTTTTTAGCTGAAACAACTGATGGATGTCGAATAAAATCACCAGAGTGAGCCTTCTTTTTGTCGTCTGTTCCATCAACACCATTATGGCAATTTGTACAGCCAATTTTGTAGTGAGAAGACTTTTTGAATTCTTCAAAACCAGGTCCTCCCATAAAAACACGATCATAAGGTTCGTAGTGTGGGGCTTCACCTCCACATCCTCCGGCGGGCAATTCAGTGTCGGGGGTGTAAACTTTTTGCAAATGCGCATAATCTGTATGGCACCCCTCGCAAGAAGCCAAAGGTTTCTTGGCATTTTCGTCGGGTTGATTTGTAGTTTCTTCAGTACAACTTACTAATAGAACCAATCCCAAAAGCAATACTAAAAGGTGAATGTACTTCATTTTGTAACCTTTAATTTTATCAAAAATATTAATAATAAT
Source organism: Candidatus Kapaibacterium sp. (assembly GCA_937995785.1). Classification (GTDB taxonomy): domain Bacteria; phylum Bacteroidota; class Ignavibacteria; order Kapaibacteriales; family UBA2268; genus GWF2-33-9. The sequence goes on along the minus strand of CALKJQ010000127.1, from coordinate 5,467 downwards.
TAATTTCATTTATTTATATTTATGCTAATTCTACTATCACAAATTTAAGAAAAACTTTTAGATAAATAACTAAATGGTTAAAAAAAATAAACATACAATTAAAATAAATTAATATTTTAGTATTTACTAATAATCATATAACAATTAAAAGATATTATTTAATATTTTTGTAATGATGAATTTGTTAGAATTGATACTTTTATCCTTAGGTTTAGCTTTCGATGCTTTTGCAGTTTCAATTGTTTCGGGAACTCGTCCAGATGTTGATAACCCAAAAGCACGGTTTCGTCTATCATTTCATTTTGGATTGTTTCAACTAATAATGCCAATTATTGGTTGGTTCGTTGGTATTCAAATTGCATTTTGGTTTGCATCAATAGACCATTGGATTGCGTTCGTAATTCTTGCATACATAGGATACAGAATGATAAATGAATCGAATGAAAATGAAGATGATGATATAAGAAATAATCCTTCAAAGGGCAAAAATTTGATATTATTATCCGTAGCAACGAGTATTGATGCGTTGGCGGTTGGTTTTAGTTTGGCTATGCTTAAAATAGATGTGCTGTTGCCTGCATTATGTATTGGCGTTATTACTGGGCTACTTTCATTGATAGGTATCTATATTGGTAAATACTTTGGGAAAAAATTTTCGAAATATGCTAAAATTACTGGTGGATTCATTCTAATAATTATTGGTATTAAAATCGTAGTAGAGCATATTTTAATAAGTTAATGACATTGATGGGCTCGCATAATGTCCTCGGGACAAAGATGAGCTAGTTCAATTATGTCATTTTTATTCAAATCATTCCTTATCCATTCTAATTCGAAATCTTTGGTTAGTATTACGGGCATTCTTTTTTTTGTGTTGTGTATTTTTTCCATTAGATTGTTTGCGGGCATTGTTAGAATAGAAAAAGAATGAATTTCTTCGCCAGTATCTCTATCAGTCCATGTACTCCAAATACCTCCTAAACTATAAATTTCTTGCTCGGCAAGATTGATAAAAAATTTAATTTTATTTTTTCCTTGATGTTGCCACTCATAAAAGCCATTAACTGGGATTAAGCAACGGTTATATTTAGCAGATGAAGAAAAGGATGGCTTGTCGAAAACAGTTTCTATCTTTGCATTCAAGGTCATTTTTCTTATTTCCATTGCTTCATTTTTTGTTTTAATCCAATTTGGTATCAATCCCCATTTGAAAAATCTAAACAACTGAGGGAATTCATTTGTTAGAACCGGAATTTCGGGGAACGAATATCCATTAATTATTCTTTGTAATTTGAGCTTTCCATATTTTTCAAATCGGGCATTGTACCTCTTTTGAAGTTTAATTTCTGCCTCGGCTAACGATAAAAAATAACACATACTACATTTAATAAATATTGTGAGTAAACGTCTTGGAAAACAATATTCCAATATTTTAATGAAACGATTAATTCAAATAATATTTTTAAACGCAATTTTTCTAACAAATTTTATCTACTCTCAAACTGTTGAGCAAAGGCAATTTCAATTAGCTCAAAGCTACGAAAAAAATGGAAAATTAGAAGATGCGTCGAGAATATATTTAGAATTAACCCAAAAAATTCCCGATAATAACGACTACTTAACATCATGGTATAGAGTTACAAAGCAGCTCAATAAATACACCGAATTACTTGAAAATTTGGAAATTCGCATTAAATCCAAGAATGATTTTCTCACTAATTTACTTTTAGCCGAAGCTTATTGGTTAAAAGGAAGACCAAATGATGCCAATTCCTTTTGGAAAACTGCTCAAAATTTGGCTCAAACCGATGATGATTATTCCAAAATAGCCTCGAGTATGGTATCGGTGCGACAATTCCAAAAAGCCATTGAAGTTTATTTAGATGGTCGAAAACAATTCAAACAAAAGAATCTTTTTGCTAATGATTTAATAAAAATTTATACTGCGACCGGAAATTTTGTGAATGCAGCAGACGAAATTTTTCTTGACTTCAAATCTTCATCTAATTTGCCACTTGCTCAAGGGCGAATATATTCGCTGTTGATAAACGAAGATGCGAAGCAATATTTAATTGAAAAATTCGAAAGAGAATACAAATCCAGCCCATTTCCTCGTTTGTTGGAATTATACATTTGGTTCAATCGCACCATTGGCGAATACCAGAAGGCATTAGATATTACAATTGAAGTAGATAAATCCCAGAAAGCAAGTTATTCGGAAATATTTCGATTTGCTACTCAATCACGATACGATGGTCAATTAGATATTGCCTTAAAGGCTTTTGCCTACATAATCGAAAATGCCGATAAAACAAATATAATTCTTCCAAACGTTCTATACGGATATGCTCAAACATTGGAACAAAAAATTTTAAATAACAAAAATGCCGATAAAGATCAATTGGATATAATCAAAGAAATATATCAAAAAATTATTAAAGATTTTCCAAATTCATCCCAACAATATGATGGGTTCTATCAACTTGCCAAGATAAGTTTAGATATAGAACAAAATCCCCAAAAGTCAATTTACTATCTCCAGCAAATTGATGAAAAATATGGGCTTACAGAATTGTTTTTTAATGCAAAATTCGAATTATCACGAGTTTACTTATTCATCGAGGACTTTGATAAATCCAAGTCAATAATCAATGATTTAACGAAAAAAATTCCTAAAAAATCCATAGAAAACTTTAAAGACCAATTAAATAATGCTTATTTTAACATAGCAAAAATTCATTATTATCAAGGTCAAATCGATTCGACAAAAAATTATCTTGATAAAATTCAAATTACACCAACTTCACCTATCACAAATGATTACTTGTCATTTTATAGTTTTATAACAAATAACGAGAATATGAATGCAGCAATTCGCAGCTTTGCCAAAGCTGAATTCTATGAACTAATAAGAAAATATGAAGAATCAATTAAGAATTACGAGCAAGCAAAAAATTATGGTCGAGGTTCAGAATTAGAAGAATTATCATCATTAAATATTGCAGAAATTCATTCATTATCTGGGAACTTAGAAACTGCTCTGAAAATTTATGAAGATTATATTGATACTTATCCAAATAGCGTTTACTTAGACGAAGTCTACTTGAAAATTGCAGCAATTTATCAAAAGCAAAATAAACCAGAGTTAGCCGAGAGTTCATACACAAAAATCCTAGTTAATTTTCCCAAATCAATTCATTACGAAGAAGCCCGCAAACAAATCCGCGAAATTAGAAATAAAAAAATTCAATAGATTTATTCACAAGTAAGCATAAAACAAAGTGTAAGTTAATTATACATTATTTGTACATTATTTGTCAAATAGAGACATTTTATTGCAACAATATTTTATTTTAGTCATCGTTAATATTCTCAAAAAAATATAAGAAGGCACACAAATGAAAAAATTCTTTATATTCCACACAATTTTAATGATAACATTTACATTATCTATTTATGCAGAGAATAAAGGTCAGATTTTAGGAAAAATAATTGATAAATCTTCTCGAGAAGGTCTATCGGGTGTTACCGTCCGATTAGTTGGAACAAATTATGGTGCAATTACCAACAAAGAAGGGCGGTTTATTATTCGCAATATTGCACCTGGTATATATACAATTCAAGCAACGGGAGTTGGTTACGAACCATTTGTTGAAGCCAATATCTCAGTAACAAACACGAACATCTTGGAATACGAAATTGAATTGAATCAATCCTCTGTTCAAGGACAGCAAATTGAAGTGGTCTCGTCGTATTACGATAGAAATATCGAAAATGCTATTAGTTCCCAATCGTTGAATTTCCAAGATATTCGTCGAACTCCTGGCGCACAAGAAGATGTGGTTCGTGCAACTCAACTATTACCTGGTGTTAGCGTTACCTCTGCTGGTCGGAACGATCTGATAGTTCGCGGGGGTGCCCCATTCGAAAATTTATTTATTGTTGATAATATCGAAGTTCCGAATATCAATCACTTTGGAACCCAAGGTTCAACTGGCGGACCTTTGTCGCTAATCAATATAGATTTTGTTAAAGATGTGGAATTTTCCTCTGGTACTTTCCCCTCTAATTTTGGCGACAAAACCTCTTCGCTAACAAATATAACTTTACGAAATGGAAATACTCAAAAATACACGGGTTTAGTGAATTTATCTGCAACAGGATTTGGTTTAAATGCCGAAGGACCAATTTCGGATAATAGTTCAGCTTGGCTTAGTGTCCGTCGATCCTATTTAGATTTAGTTTTCAAAGCTGCCGGTTTTTCTTTTATTCCCGAGTATTGGGATTTCCAAGGCAAATTCAATTGGAGAATTAACGATAAAAACCAATTATCATTCCTAACAATAGGAGCAATAGACAAAGTTACCTTGAACAACAAAACTGAAGATAATTTGTTTTCGAACAGTAGAATAGCTGTACCCCAGCAAAATCAATACTTTTCTGCATTTAATTGGAAAAGATTTTTCTCGAAAGGATTTTTAAACGTTACCTTGGGTGAATACTTAAGCAAATTCGATACATACCAAAATGATGAAGCAGGTACCACTGTATTTAAAAATATATCTAAAGAAGCGGAAACATCACTAAAAACAGACTTCTTTTTCGAAATTAATCGTAAGTCAAATTTAACATTTGGCAATCAAATTAAGTATGCAACAAGTTTGGATTATGATGTTAAAATACCTGGATATTTAAGAACTGATTTGAATGGTAACCAACTTCCATTAGCTGTTGATACATCATTTAATGCATTAAAAAATTCTACTTACATTTCATATGCCCACGATGTTGGATATTTGCAATATAAAGTTGGTGGTAGGTTAGATTATTACAGCATTTTACAAGATAAGTTGTATTTTTCTCCTCGTATTGCAATTAGCTACTTGTGGACAGAAAGAACAACACTAAGCGTTGGATATGGTCGCTTCTATCAATCTCCATCTTATATATGGTTTGTAGGAGATGCTGGCAACTCTGCTCTTAAGCCCATTCAAGCAGATCAGGTAGTATTGTCGTTTGCACATAATCCTCGTCCCGATGTTAAAGTTCAATTAGAAATATATCAAAAATGGTATAATAATTATCCAGCTAGATTACTCCGACCTTATGCAGTTCTTGCCCCTTCGGGATTCGACGATTTAACCAACGATATTCCCTTTGGGTTAGAACCACTCAACAGTGAAGGCGTTGGATTTTCGCGAGGAATAGAATTCTTTGTTCAAAAGAAATTTAGCGAAATACCTTTGTATGGATTATTTAGTTTAACTTTAGCACAAACCAAATTCAAATCGATTAAAGGCGATTACACCGAAGGTGCTTACGATTCGCCAGTTATTTTGAATATAACTGCGGGATATAGATTCAACCCTGAATGGGAATTTAGTAGCAAGTTCCGATTAGCAAGCGGTTTGCCAACCACTCCATTTGATAACAATGGTAATAAATTATTTGAATTATATAATCAAGG
>CALKJQ010000126.1 GCA_937995785.1 Candidatus Kapaibacterium sp. | reverse complement strand
ATCTCGGGATATCAAAGTTTGACCGAGCGAGAAAAAAGAATACTAACAGAACTGAGCCGAAAGCTTTAATTTTTCTACAAAGTCGGCGTAAACTTCATAGTCAATATCCGATTTGGATTCCAACGAGCCCGATATCTTTTTAATTATAAATTTCTCAAAAAAATTCATTTTTTCGAATAAATATTCTCCCCCCATAATACCATTGGCTAACGATTTCTCTCTTAATTCTTTTGGAAAATTATCTTCGAATTCCTTTATTTTTAATTCGGATTTTTCCATTGCACACATAAAAATGGCAATTTGCTTTGTTAAAAGCAAGTTGGTATTTTTTATAAGGAATTTTTTGAAATCTGATGGAATATTCCCAACGTGAATTGATGAACCAATAATTACGAAATCGTAAATATCAAAATTAATATTCTTGTTATTTTTAAAATCTTGAACAGACTCTTCGGGGATTCCTAAATCCTTTGCTAACCGAAACGCCAACTTTCTTGTGGTTCCGTGATGACTTGTGAATAATATTAAAGTGTTCATTTTTATAAATCTTTTTTAATAACTACGTCTAAATAATATTAATGTTTCGAATTAGCAAAATTTAACACAATTTATTAAAAATGAGAACACTTCCCAAGCAAATCGTAGAATTTTATTTGGAAAACAAGTCCGAAATTTTATCGAAATTACAAGAGTTCAAATCAGTATCCCAAGAAAAATATTTCTACGAAATGGTTTATTGCTTATGCACACCAATGAGTAAAGCCGAAAATGCTATGAAAGTGCAAAAATATTTCGAGACAATTAATTATTGTAACAATCCCACCGACCCTTATCCCATTTTACGCAATCCAAATAATTATATAAGATTCCATAAACAAAAATCTAAATATATAATCGAAAATCACCAACAATTCAATCAAATCCTTGCTATTATTCAAGATAGTATGAATGTTGAAGACAAGCGAAATAATCTTATTAAAATAGTTAAAGGATTTGGAATGAAGGAAGCCTCGCACTTTCTTCGTAATATTGGGCAATTTGGATTGCCAATATTAGATAGGCACATATTACGAACAATGCAGCGTTTCGAGGTTATCGAGGAAATACCAAAAAGTATTTCGAAAAAAAATTATGAGAATTTGGAACGTTTGTATATCGATTGGTGTAATTACAATAGGTTGAGCGTAGAAGAATTGGATTTAGTTCTTTGGAAGTTGCAAACAGGAAAAATACTGAAATAATTTAAAAAATTTCAAGAGTGATTAAACCAAATTGAAAATAAAATTGTCTAACAAACAAAATTAATAAACAACACTAGTATTAAAAAAAATAGGAGAGTCGAAAGATGAAACGACTAACAACACTAACAAGTCTTTTTGCAATCGCAATTGCAATTATGTTCGGAATGAGTGCTTGCACTCAAAATGGAACAACACCATCGGACGATATTTTTAATCAAACTTTATTTATGTCTGCTGGAACATTCGTCGAGGACATTCAATATGCTGAATGCCAATTGGATAGAGATCCAATGTTGCTCAACGAAATAACACAAGAAAGAGTTCAAACTGGTATGCTCTTTGGAGGTAAACAACCCGTATTGCCAATTGGTCAAGTTCTTCGTCAGTTACAATTAACTCCCGAACAAGTTGAACAAGTTAAAGCAATAATGCTTGTCCATCGCGATTGCCAACGTGCTGCAAGAATTGCATTCCACGAAGCTTTGCAATCATATATGGAATCTGCTGCTGCTGCACGATTGGAAGTGAAAGCAAAATTGGATGCAGGCGAAATAACTCCCGAAGAAGCTCGTGCCGCTATTAAAGATATTAATGCAAAACTCAAAGCTGATATCGAAGCAACAGGCGAACTCGAAAAATTGCAAGCTGCACTAAAAGGATGCACCGACACTATGCTTAATTCTATCCGTAGTATACTTACCGAAGACCAAAAAGTTCGTTTCGACAAATGGCTCGAACTCATCAAAAGCCGCGAAGGTAAGGGTGGCAAAGGTGGATTTGGAACAGGAAATCGTCCATAACATCACAAAAAGAAATGAATAAAAGGGACTGCCTCGATAATTCGGGGCAGTTTTTTTATTTTTTGGGAACAAGAAATATCTTCTCACCAGGTCGTTTCATTCCATATTTTTCGCGTGCCAATCTCTCAATTTCCAATGTGTCTTTTTGCAATCGATTGATATTGTTACTTAAACTATCTTGGATTAATTTTTCCCGATTGATAAGTTTAATCAATTCTTCCTTCTTTTGGTTTAGGAGAATCCTATTTATTAACCCACTTGGCGAAAAAATGATAAAAGCCAAAACAATGATTATTATTGTAAAAACAATAAAAAGATTGATTTTTTTCTTATTATCCCAGTTATTTATCATATTAGTTCTTTCTAATCCTTGGTAATTTAAGAATTATTTCGGTACCGTTACCTAATTTCGATTTAATTTCTATCTTTCCATTGTGCAATTCAACTGCTTGTTGGATGATAATAGTACCAATACCAAAACCAGTTCCATCTTTGGAGGTGGAAAAGTAAGGTTCGATAAATTTCTTTTTGGTAATTTCATCCATACCTTTGCCGCTATCTTTGATGGAAAGACATATCATTTTTCCTTCGTTCCAGGCATTCAATTCTATTCTTCCTGTTCCGTTGGTCATAGATTTAATACCATTCTCGATACAATTGCGAATTGCTCTCAAAATTTTGGGCTTATCGCAAAATAAATCAATTTTTTCGCAAACAACAGAAATTTCGACATTAGGAAATAATACTTTATCGAATTCCGAAGCAGCCTCGGTCATAATATCGTAAGTGTTGGTAAATACTAATTCCAAATTGGTTGAACGACCAATAGTAACAATATCCCTAACGCGTTTCTGAAGTAGATTAACTTGGTGGAGAATTCGGTTCTTTCGGTCATTATTTTCCGACATATGTTCGCAACTCATTTGTTCGGCATTCAATTTAATGGTCAACAAATTGGTTTGCATATCGTGGGCAAGTTGTGCCCAATTAGCCATTTTTTTTCTTTCGAGTTGCTCGGTAATGTCCAATGCATTTATTAAATATCCATTTAGCGTGCCGCTAACAGCAAAATAAGGCGAAATACTAAAAATATACTCTCTTGCTTCTTTTTGCTTGATTATTGTTAATTTTTGAGTGTTGTAACTTGGATTTTTAATTGTATTTTCGTAAAAATTTAGTATGGGTTCAAAAATTGGATTATTCAATAGTGTGGGCAATGGAACGTTGGTTTTTACTGCTGGATCGAGCATCAATAGCTCGCGTGCTTTGGCACTTAAATATTCGACATTTCCTTTTGTGTCGATAATAATAAAAATATTAGCACTCGGCAAGTTAAGTAATTCCGTAAATACTTTCTTTTGCTTTTGGTATAACTTAAAAAATATCAAAGCAATTATTATTAGTAGAATTGGTATTATGAATCTCAATAAATTGTGATAAATATAATATAAAAACCAAAACCGATTTTCTTTTATTTCCAATAGTTCAGAGTAATTTTCGGACGCAATTATCAGTTTATTTCCGATTAAATTAATGGTTGGATTAATCCCTAATTTCCTACCAAATTGCGAATAATAAAGTAAATTTGTTTTTAAATTGATATTTAATCTTAAAAGAGAATTCCTTGTGATAAGAAATAATTGGTTTTCAATTATTTTAAAAGATAGTGGTTCGTAAATAGTCTCGTCCAGTATAGTTGTTTCTTTGGATATGTCGGAATTTAATAAATTAAGTTTAACAATTGAAATTCGATTGCGTTCGTTGGTTGCATAAAATACTACGGGATTAATTTGTTCTGTATTAAAATCAATTAATTCTAAATTTATATCAAAATTTGCTTTGTAAAATGTGTGGAAATGGTTTCTTGTTACGATTTGAACCAAAGTTGAGTTAATCTCCGAAAAAGATGATTTGATGTAAATAAATCCCTTATCAATTTTTATTTTATTAAATTCTGCTGACTCCAACCTAAGCTGGCGAATTGTAGAATCTAATTGATTGTATTCTTTCAGAACAATGAAATTCTCGTGTTTTTCAATCAAAAAAAGAAGGTTATCCTCAATTTCATAATCTTCTACTTTGTTCAAAAGTAATTTACTTTCGATTTTATTGTTGATAAAACTTACCGACCATAATTTA
>CALKJQ010000125.1 GCA_937995785.1 Candidatus Kapaibacterium sp. | reverse complement strand
TTATAAAATAACGTAAAATTAACACAAATTAATCAAAATTACGTAAGTTATTGGTAACCAACAGGATTTGAAAATTGTATGGCACAAAAAAGAGTAGTATTCTTCTCGAAAATGATTTGAAGGATGTATTGATAATTTATTAAATCTCTAAAATGTAATTAAAAAATGATATAAAGATGTGTTATTGAAGAAATTGTATTAAATTTAAGGATATTTATCCGTAAGCTACTGATAAATATAGAGATTTTGCGGAGAAGGGGGGATTCGAACCCCCGGTAGAGTGTTAGCCCTACGACGGTTTAGCAAACCGTTGCCTTAAGCCACTCGGCCACCTCTCCAAGGCGCTTTGTTTAAAGGATTACAAAATTACAAAAAAAAGATTTATTACAAAAATAATAATAAAAAAATTAATTACATTTCGAAGCTCGAATTGAGTTTGACAGCAATTCTTAGAATTTTCATATAATGCTTGGCAGAAATTTCGATAGCTCCTAATTGTTTAGTAAAATCATTGATATACTGCGAATCAAGAAGAATGAAGTTGTTGTTTTTTAAAATTTCGATTAATTTAACAAAGGCTAATTTGGCTGTATTTGGTTCGGTGTTGAACATTGATTCTCCAAAAAATGCACCACCAATCGCCACTCCGTATAATCCACCGACTAAAATTTCATTTTGATTATAAACTTCCACGGAATGGGCAAACCCCATTTTATTTAATTCGCAATATACATCGATTATTTCTTGATTTATCCAAGTGGTTTCGCGTTCAGAACAAAATTCAATGACTTTATCGAAATTATGATTAATTCTATAAGAGTATTTTCCAGACTTATAAAGTTGCCGAACCGAGCGTGGAAATTCAGTTTTATATATATCGAAAACTGCTCTTGGGTCGGGAAAATGCCAATATATTTCGTTATCGGATGAGTCCGCCATTGGAAAATAGCCATTCAAATAACAAGCGATAACTAAATCGGGATTGAATAGACTATACATCGAAATGGAAGTTTATTGTTCTATCAATAACTTCTGAATTTCAGTTTGCAATTTGTCGTAATCATTCAAGAAAATATCAATACCAATATCAGTTAATGGGTGCTTTAGAGATTTTTTAAGAACATCATAGGGGATAGTAGCAATGTGGGCACCGGATTTAGCTGATTGGATTATATGTAGAGGATTACGAATAGATGCGGCAATGATTTTCGATTCAAAACCGTGTGTGTACCATATACTTGTAATTTCATCTAATATGTGTTCACTATTCATTCCGATATCGTCTAACCTTCCCAAAAATACCGAAACGTAGGTTGCACCAGCATTATTGGCGGCAATTGCTTGGATAGGATTGAAAATTAGAGTTACATTCGTTGGAATATTTTCGCTCGACAATTTTTTAACGGCTGCCAATCCTGCGGGTAACATAGGAATTTTAATTGTAGCATCGGGGAACCAAGATCTAATTTCGTGGGCTTCTCTTATCATTCCATCTGTGTCGGTGGAAATAACCTCGACAGATAAATGACCTCCAACTAATTGATGAATTTCGAGAATTCGATTTTTAATATCGACTTTAGGGTCTTCTTTGGCAAGTAGTGAAGGGTTTGTTGTAACGCCCGATAGTATTCCCCAACCAGCAGCTTCGCGTATGTGTTGAATATTAGCGGAATCAAGATAAAGTTGCATATTAATCCTCTTTTGCTATTAATTATTAACAAAATTAATAGATGTGTAGATATAAATTGTAAAAATGTTGATTATTTTTACTCATGTTGAAAATATGTGGATAATTTGTGCAAAATAAATTAACAATATCTTAACAATCTGACCATAATTTTAACACTAAATTATAACTCAAAACTTATTTTTGTATTTTATTTGTTCCACATAATAGGAAATTTTATGAAAAAATTCTTAACAATTTTCTCACTCATCGTTTTCTTGGGTGTGAATGTATATTCACAAGGAGTAACAACAGGCTCAATAACTGGTAAAGTTACTGGGTCGGACAAAGTAGCATTAAAAAGTGCAACCGTAACTGCAATTCATTTACCATCGGGCACTAAATATGGGGCAATTACCCGTGGAGATGGTCGTTTTACTATTCTGGGTGTTCGTGTTGGTGGTCCTTACGAAGTAACAACAACTTACACTGGATATGAGAAAAAATCATTCAGCAATGTAACTGTAACTCTTGGTAATGCAGTAGATTTGGATTTCGTACTCCAACAATCAGGCGTTCGCACCCAAGAAATTACTGTTTATGGTAAAGCTGATGCTGTGTTTAGCCAGGATAGAACTGGAGCGGCAACAACAGTTAGCAATACTGAAATACAAATTTTACCAACAATTTCGAGAAGAATTGGAGATTTCACCCGTCTAACGCCACAAGCAAAATCGGGGACTTATGGTCTTTCCTTTGCGGGACAAGATAACAGATTGAATAACATCACTATAGATGGTTCATATATTAACAACTCCTTTGGATTGGCTGGTCAACCTGGCGACCGTACTGGAGTTGCCCCCGTATCGTTGGATGCATTGGAACAAATACAGGTGAATATTGCACCTTATGATGTTCGTCAAGGCAATTTTGTAGGTGCAGGCATCAATATGGTTACTAAATCTGGTACTAATGATTACATTGCAACTGCATACTATCAAATTCGTAACGAAAACTTTGTAGGAACCGAAGCAGCTAGTTCAACTTTCAATCCAGGAACATTTAAATACAACCTATTTGGTGCAACAATTGGAGGACCAATCATCAAAAATAGATTGTTCTTTTTCACAAACTTCGAAACAGAAGCAACAACTCAACCCGGAACAACCTTTTTAGCTAACAAAGGCAATGACCCCGTTGGTGGCAACATCACACGAGTTTTAAAATCCGATATGGATCAACTTTCAACTTTTCTCAAAGATAAATACGGTTACGATGCGGGTTCCTACGAAGGTTATAATTTCGAAGTTCCTGCATTGCGATTTGTGCTTAAATTTGATTATAACATTGATGAAAAAAATAAAGTATCTCTAAGATACAATCATCTTGATTCCAAAACAGATGTATTACTCTCGAACTCCTCCTCGTTAGGTTTTGGCAGCCGTCGTTCGAGCACACAAGCTTTAAACTTTAAGAATTCGAACTATGCAATATTAGAAAACATTCGTTCAATTATTGCAGAATGGAATAGCGTGATTTCCGATAATATGAGCAATAACTTAATTGTTGGTTATCGTTTTCACGACGAAAGTCGCGAGCAACCCGGTAAATTGTTCCCATTTGTTGATATTTTGAAGGATGGAACAACCTATACATCATTTGGAACCGAGCCATTCACTCCAAATAATAAATTAGATTATAGCACAATTCAATTACAAGATAACTTTACTTATTTCTTAGATAATCATACACTTTTGTTTGGTGTGAGCCTCGAAAAATATCATTCCAAAAACGTATTCTTCCCAGGCAGCCAAAGTGTTTATGTATTTAATAGCTTGCAAGATTTTTATAATTCTGCAAATGGTATCGATACCGTTACAATTCGTCGTTTCCAATATCGATGGTCAAATATTCCCGGACAAGACGAACCCGTCCAACCTTTGGATGTTTTCTATGCTGGAGCTTATTTGCAAGACGAATGGAATGTTTTGAACAACTTTAAATTAACCGGTGGTGTTCGTGTTGATATTCCTTTCTTTGGCGATAACGGATATGTTAATCCCGAAATGGATACCCTCTTTTTCAAAGATGAAAATGGAAACAAAGTTCAATACAAAACCGAAAAATTACCAGATCCCAAACCGCTTCTATCGCCTCGTTTAGGATTTAATTGGGATGTTTTTGCTGATAAAACTACTCAAGTTCGAGGTGGAACAGGCGTATTTACTGCCCAGCCTGCTTATGTATGGATTTCTAATCAAATTGGTAACAACGGTATGTTAACAGGATTTGAACAAAAGGACAACACCAAAGAAAGACCTTTCAACCCCAATCCCGATGCATACAAACCAAAAGAGATCTCGGGTAAACCCGCATCAAGTTACGAATTGGCATTAACCGATCCTGATTTCAAGTTTCCACAAATCTGGCGTTCAAATTTGGGTGTAGACCAAAGATTACCTTTTGATTTAGTTGGTTCGCTCGAATTCATTTACAGCAAAGATTTAAATGGTATCTACTATATCAACGCTAATCTCAAAGATCCCGATAAAGCATTTGTTGGTGCCGATACTCGTCCTCGTTGGACAACTGGAAATAGGATTTACAACAAAATTAGCAACGCAGTTGTATTAAAAAATCAAGATGTTGGATATTCTTGGAACTTAGCTGCAACAATCGAAAAACCTTGGTCGAACAACTGGTACGCCAAAGTTGGTTATGCTTATGGCGTTTCTAAAAATACTGTTGATGCAGGTTCCATTGCGTTTGGTTCATGGAACAACAATCAGCACTCCAGCAATCCAAATAATCCAGGTTTAGGCTTTTCGGCATATAATCCAGATAACAGAATTTTTGGAGCAGTCTCCTATAAATTAGATTATTTTGACTTTGGTTCAACCACTTTCTCCTTGTTCTTCGATTCGTTTACCGGCGGACGCTCAAGTTATGTTATGGGCGGTGATATGAATGGTGATGGTGGTACATCGAACGACTTAATTTACATTCCAAAAGATAAATCGCAAATGTATTTCCAAGAATATACAATAAGCTATACCGATAAAGATAACGTAAAACAAACTTATACTGTAACTAAAGATATGCAAGCCAATGCTTGGGAAGCATTTATTCAACAAGATGATTATCTAAACAATAATCGTGGAAATTATGCCGAAAGAAACGGCGTAGTTTTACCGATGATAACACGCTTCGATTTTGGCTTAACCCAAGAATTCTACACTGAATTATTTGGTTATCGTAACGGTTTCGAAGTCAGATTGGACATATTGAATTTAGGCAACTTGATAAATAAAGATTGGGGAGTTGGTCAAACTCTTACAACAAACCAACCTTTAATTGTTCCTTCAACTGCACAAGGTGGACCTGCTGCAGCTGATGGTACTCCACAATACAGATTGAGAACAATAAGTGGCGGAACTTACGATAAAACCCAAGGAAAATTCATTGAACCACAATTTATCTACAAATCATTTACCAATACAGTATTTTTAGATGATGTTTATAGGTTCCAATTAACATTGCGTTACAAATTCAATTAAAAAAACTTAAGATTTACACACAAAAATAAAAACTGCCTCCAATACGAGGCAGTTTTTTTGTTTATAAAAAATATCAATAATAAATTAAAATAAGATGATATTCCTACATAAGTTTGCACTTAATAGTGTTTACATTTTGGCTAATTTCATAACTTCATTATATTGCTCTTTTGTAAGTGGCATTACCGATAATCTTTGTTGCTTAACGAGTGGAATTATTGCCAAAATTGGATTGTTTTTAATTCTTTCTAATGATACTGGATTTGGCAAACTATCCACAACCTCCAAATCGACCACCACCCAGCGTTCATCTTCGGTTGTTGGGTCGGGATAATGTTCTCGTGCTACTTTTGTTATCCCGACAATTGATTTATCGCTTTGGCTATGATAAAAGAGTACCAAATCATCCTTCTTCATTTCTTTCAGATAGTTGCGTGCTTGGTAGTTGCGGACTCCATCCCAAAAGGTACGTTTATCCTGCAACATCTTATTCCATGAATAGGTATCGGGGTCGGATTTTACTAACCAATAATTCATATATACCTCAAATTAGTTCTATATCGAGTAAATTCGTCAATTTATTTAATAAAAATGATTTAACTTCATTTAAGTCAATAGTCCTATCCAATTCTTTTTGTAAAGAGGTAACTCCTTTGTCGATAAATCCACAAGGGTTAATATGTTGGAAATAAGTTAAATCGGTATTAACATTGAATGCAAAGCCATGCATAGTAATTCCTCTTGATACTCTTACTCCTATTGCATTTATTTTTCTTGTTTTTCCCGTTTGATTCACATCTAACCATACTCCTGTTGCACCCTCTAATCTTTGTGCTGCAATTTGGTATTCATTCAAGGTTTGTATCACTGCTTCTTCCAATAACCAAACATATTTTTTCACTCCAATTTTCCTTGCGTCCAAATCGATAATGGGATAGCCAACAATTTGTCCTGGTCCGTGATAGGTGATATCTCCACCACGATTTGTGTGATAAAATTCAGCATTTTTTGCTTGCAATTGAATATAATCGATTAATAAATTATTCTGGTCGCCACTTTTGCCCAATGTGTAAACATGGTGGTGTTCACAAAAGATTATTTCTTCGGGGCGAGCAGGAGAACGACCGAACTTGGCATCCATTATAGCGGAATGAGTTTGCTCTTGATAATCAAAAGCATCCTGATAACGGATTAAGCCTAAATCTGTAAATTTTGCTTTTGTTGCCATATTTTATTTTAATTTAACATTGATATGCTTTTCTGCAAAATAGGATGAACGAACCAATGGACCGCTTTCTATGTATTGAAATCCTTTTTGCAATCCTATTTCCTTGTATTTAGAAAATACATCGGGATGAATGTATTCAACAACGGGATAATGCTTCAAACTTGGTTGTAGATATTGTCCGATGGTCATAACTTTGCAACCAACCGACAGCAAATCGTCCATAGTTTGGGTTACTTCTTCGAATGTCTCGCCAACGCCAACCATTATGCCAGATTTTGCAATCCTGCCAGTTTTCGCAATATGTTCCAAAACAAATAAACTGCGTTCATAACTTGCTTTACTTCGTAATTTTGGAGTTAATCTTTTTACGGTTTCTAAATTATGGGAAATTACATTTGGTTCTGACTCTAATATGATATTTAAGTATTCCAATGAACCATTCATATCGGGAATTAATGCTTCGATAGTTATCCCGGGATTGAATTGTTTAACCTCACTAATAGTGTTTGCCCAATGTGTTGCTCCAAAATCGGGTAAGTCATCCCTATCGACCGAAGTGATCACGCAGTGCTTCAATTGCATTTCCTTGATTGATTTTGCTACTTTTATTGGCTCGTTACTATCTGGAGGTAGAGGTTTCCCGGGGGTTACGTTACAAAATTTACAATGACGAGTGCAGATATTTCCTAAAATCATAATTGTTGCGGTACCTCGTGCCCAGCATTCATATTTGTTAGGGCAATCACCATCAGTACATATTGTGTGTAATCCATTGCTTTTCAAATTGTCGGCTACATCGCGAAAGTTGTCTCTTAAATTAATTTTTATTTTTAACCAATCTGGTTTTCTTGGTATTTTATTTGTTTCTTGCATTTTATTCAAAAAAAATTATTCAAAATTACTACAAAAAGAATTTATACATTAATTTGCAAAAATAAAATTGCAAAAAATAAGAGGAAATTTTGACAAATCCAATTATTTCCGTCAAGAACATTAATCTGACCAAAAATAAAGTTCATATTCTAAAAAACATTGATTTGCAGATTAGACCCCAGAAAGTTGTTGGGATTATTGGAAAATCGGGAAGTGGAAAAACTTCGCTATTAAGATGCATTAATTTTTTGGATTCTATTGATACGGGCAAAATCATAATTGACAATATCGAAGTTAATGCCGATTTAATAGTCAAAAAATCAGTAGGGGACATAGATAATAGTGAAAATCCATTTAGAATATTTACTGCTGAAAACGAATTGATGAATCGATTTAAGAAAGAAATTTATAAAATCAGAGCTAAAGTTGGATTTGTATTTCAAGAACTACATTTGTTCCCGCATTTTTCAGTTTTGGATAATGTATTGCAACCTTTGATAATTGTGCAAAAGTTAACAAAAGACGAAGCAGTAGTAAATGCTGAAGCAGTTTTGGAGAAAGTGGGAATGCTTAAATATAAACACCGATTTCCACATCATCTTTCAGGAGGTCAAAAGCAAAGAGTTGCCATTGCTCGAGCATTAGCGCAATCCCCAAGAATTATTATGTACGACGAACCTACTTCAGCATTAGACCCCGAAAATGTTGTAGAAATAATCGAAGTGATAAATAATTTGAAGAACGAAGGTATAACACAATTGGTGGTTTCTCACGAATATTTCTTTTTTCGTAGAATATGCGACGAACTGGTATATCTTCATAGCGGCGAAATAATTGAACACAGTAACACAGAGGAAATGATAAGTAATCCCCAAGATGAACGCACTAACAATTATCTAAAAATATTTACAATTTAAGGTGCAAAATGAAAAAGGCTATAATGTTTCTTTTTGTTCTTATACAAACAAATTTATTTTGTCAGGAATATTTTCGCTGGGCGGCAGATGCCGAAAGTAATGCACCTTATATTTTTCAGGATGCAAAAAATCCATCAATTTTAAAGGGTTTCGAATATGATATTGCAAATGCAATAGCCAACCAGTTACAGATGAAAGCAATGCATATCCAAAATCAATGGGATGGGCTAATTCCGGGACTATCGAGGGGTGATTATGTGGCAGTAATTAACGGTATTGAAGTTACAGAAGACCGAAAAAGAGAAGTTCTCTTTTCTATTCCATATTATTATACTTTTGAACAAATTGTAGTAAGAACAAGCGATTATAAAGTTAATAGAATAGAGGATTTACGAGGGAAATCGGTTGGTGCTCTAAAGAACTCACTTGCCGAAAGAATATTAAGGGATTTCGATTATATCAAGCTATTAAGTTACGAGGGAGAAGTTAATGCATTCGAAGATTTGGCAAACGGACGGATTGATGCAGCATTGGTTGATTATCCTATTGCACTTTATTATACTGCTATTCATCCAGAACTTAAAATGGTTGGTGAGCCTTTTGGTGAGGTCGTTTATGCAGTAGCAATACATCGCGATAATCCAAAACTACTCGAACGGGTGAATTTGGCATTATCCCAAATGATTGAATCGGGCGAAATGAGAGAAATTTTGGAAAAATGGAACTTGTGGAACAGTGTATTGGCTAATAAATGGGGGGATTTTTCACAAAAAATTTATCCTAAATTTGGCTGGGACGATTTTGTTCAGTTCAACAATTTGGGTATCAGTTTTATGGAAAGAATTGAGCGATATATTTCTGTTTTGCCATTGTTTGGACGGGCTACTTTGGTAACCTTAACATTATCAGTTATTTCGATGTTGTTGGCAATAATAATTGGTTCATTTTTGGCAGTGATGAAAATATTTGGTCCAAAGTGGATTTCCTATATTGCAACAAGTTTTATCGAAATTATACGAGGAACACCTCTTTTAATACAGCTTTTTATCATTTTCTATGCGCTCCCGAGTATAGGAATTAAGTTGTCGCCAATGTTAGCAGCAATAGTGGGTTTGGGTATAAATTATGCAGCTTACGAAGCCGAGAATTACCGAGCAGGTTTGGTTGCAATAGCACGGGGGCAAATGGAAGCAGCTTTGTCGCTTGGAATGGGACGACGCCAGGCACTTCGATATATTATTTTGCCACAATCATTCAAAATTGTAATTCCACCAGTTACAAACGATTTTATTTCATTACTTAAGGATAGTTCTTTAGTTTCGGTGATCACGATGGTGGAATTAACGAAAGTTTATAATCAAGTGGCAGCAACCTATTTCGACTATTTGGGTACTGGTATCATAGTTGCAATAATTTATTTATTAATTGGGTTACCATTTGTGAGATTGGCAAAGTACTTCGAAAAACGATACGGAATGAAAGGGTTAACTTCGTAATTTCTCGATTATGGTTCAAATAAAAAAAACAGGTCGTTCGACCTGTTTTAAAAATATTTTTATTTTTTTTAGTTCAAATCTGAGCCAACAAATGGCAGTAAAGCAAGATGACGAGCATATTTGATAGCCTTTTTAACTCTTCTTTGTTGGTAAGCCGAAACTCCAGTTATTCTTGCAGGTAATATTTTACCTTGGTCGTTAATAAATCTATTTAGAAATTTTGTATCTAAATGGTCAATAAGTTTTTGACCTTTAATTGGATTGGCTCTCTTTTTGAAAACTCTTTGCTTTCCTTTTTGATTAGATTCGGGTTGTAATGGAAATAGACTGTTCATTTTGCTTTATTCTCCTTGATTTGCTTAGTTCTTTCTAAACGCTTGTTAAATCTATCTACACGACCAGCAGTATCAACAAGAACCTGTTTGCCCGTGAAGAATGGGTGAGATTTAGAATCGATTTCCAAAACCATTTTATCTTTCTTGTAACAAGAGCGTGTTTTAAATACAGTACCATCAGTCATCACGACTTCAACTGTATGATAATAGGGATGAATACCTTTTTTCATTTATGCTACCTTATTTAGTTATCTCTAATTTGTCAACATTTGCAACTTCGTCGATTTTAACGAAAGTTTCTAAAAAGTGTGTATTGCCATCATCACCTTTGTATCCCTTGATGATTTTAACTGTTGGTTTTTCGGCAATTTTCTTTTTCTTTAATTTGTCACCAAATGATTGTTGTTTAGCCATATCTCATTCAAATTTTTAAGAATTACAAAATTACGATTTTTTTTTCAAATATAATACAATTTTTAAAAAAATTATAGTTAATTTTGATTTTTAACAAATGCAAATAATCAATTAAACGAAAATGAGACAAAATCATTATTTTATTCCGACACTACGCGAAGTTCCCAACGACGCTATTATTCCATCCCATAGGCTAATGTTAAGGTCGGGACTTGTTCGCCCTCTTGCTTCGGGTATCTTTTCATTTTTACCATTAGGACTTAGAACTTATCAGAAGGTGGTTAATATTATACGCGAGGAAATGAATGCAATAGGAGCACAGGAATTTTTGTTGCCTGCTCTCAATCCAATTGAAATATGGCAACAAACCGGCAGGGTTGAAGCAATGGGAGATGTTTTGTTCCATATAAAAAATCGTGATAATTTAGTTTTAGCTCCCACTCACGAAGAGATTATAGCCTACCACGCTTCGCAACATATTAAGTCCTATAAAGAATTACCCCAAATATGGTATCAAATTCAAACAAAATTTCGCAACGAACCGCGTCCCAAAAGCGGGGTATTACGAGGAAGGCAATTCACAATGAAAGATGCCTATTCGCTTGACAGTTCGGTTGAAGGATTGGACGTTAGTTATGATTTGCATTATAAAGCATATTGTAGAATTTTCGAACGATGTGGGTTGAAATTCTTTGTTGTAACTGCTTCCTCTGGTGCAATGGGGGGGCGACAATCTCAAGAATTTATGCTCGAATCCGATGCAGGCGAAGATACAGTTGCTGTTGCTGATGATGGTTATGCCGCAAATTCCGAAGTTGCAACCTCTGCATTAGTCCCATTGCCAAGATTGGAACCTTCTCTGGCTATAGAAAAATTTCCAACTCCCACCGCCAAAACGATCGATGATTTAGTTGAACAATTTGGTTTTGACGAAAGAATTTGTGCCAAGTCAGTTGTTTATATTGCCGAAGATACTCCAATTTTAATTTTGATGAGAGGCAATGACCAATTGAATGAGACAAAACTATCGTCCATTCTTGGCACAACTATTTTCCGACCCGCAGAACCTCACGAACTTTTGGAATATACTGGCGCAAACGCTGGTTCGATAGGTCCAATCAATTTAAAGACAAAGATGAGAATTATTGCTGATAATTTGTTGTTGGATTGCAATGGGTTAGTTTCGGGTGCAAACGAGGATGGTTATCACTTTAAGAATATTGATTTCCGTAGAGATTGCAATATTAGTGAATTTTACGATTTGCGAACTGTTGTTGATGGCGAACCCTCAATTGTTTCGGGCGAACCGCTCAGAATAGTCAAAGCAATCGAAATTGGACATATTTTCAAGTTAGGTACAAAGTATTCAGAGGCATTAGATGCAAAATTCCTCGATAGCGAGGGCAAAGAAAAACCTATTATAATGGGAAGTTATGGTATTGGTGTGGAACGAATAATAGCATCTTATATCGAACAAAACTATGACGAAAAAGGAATTATTTGGAACAAATCTATTGCTCCATTCCATATTCACATTTTATCGATGGCGCCCAATAAATTCGAAAATGTTCGACAAATTGCTGATAAAATTTACAATGATTTAACCGAAAACAATATTGAAGTTTTATATGATGATAGAGATGAAGCTACCGGAGTTAAATTTAATGATGCAGATTTAATAGGTATTCCAATCCAGATTATTGTTGGCAACAAAGGTTTGCAAGAGAATAAATTGGAAATAAAAATAAGAAGAACAGGCGAGAGGATTACAATTTCGGCGGATAATTATATGAAAGATATAATTGAACTTTTAAATAAAATTAATTAATCTATTTTGGGGAAAGCAGATTTTCATACTCACACATTTCATTCCGATGGGTTGCTTTCCCCTAATGCACTTTTTATCAAGGTCAAATCATTTGGTATAACTACTATTTCGATTACCGACCACGATTCTATTGAACACATACCGAAAGAAATTGAATTAGCAAAGCAATATAGCCTACAATTCATCCCGGGTTGCGAAGTGAGTGCTTTCCAGGGCGGCAAAGATTATCACATAATCGCATTAAATTTTGTGGTGGACGACTCCGGATTTGTGGAATATTTCCGAAATTATAACAATGAGCGTTTGAAAAGAGCCGAGATTATGATAAGAAAGTTCAATAACTTAGGAATTAGTATCACGTTAGAAGAGATAATGAAAGAAGCGAATACCGCTCCTATTGTTCGTCCACATATAGCAAGAGTTGTTGCAAAAAAAGGTTATGCCAAGGATGCCAAAGAAGTTTTTAGCAAATATCTTTACGATAATGGTCCGGCTTACCAACCAAAGATAACCTTTCCAGTCAAAAAAGCAGTAGAATTAATTCATTCGGCGGGGGGAGTGGCTATCTTAGCCCACCCTGCAAACTTTTATACAACTCAGGAACTCCTAAGCTGCGTGGCAGATGGAATTGATGGGATTGAAGTTTACCATCCCTTGCATAGTAGCGAACAATCCAAATTCTTTCTCGAATTTGCAAAAAAGAATAAACTATTAGTGTCGGGAGGTTCTGATTTCCACAATCCTGAAACTGACGAAAGAAATTTAGGAAGATATGCGGTAACCGATTTTGAAACGGAATTAATTGTTGAAAAGTCGAAAAAAAATAGATCAAAACCTATCTTTAAGCAAATCTGGTCGAAACTTTTTAGTTTTCTCTAAAGCTTGTTGGTATTTCCACTCCTCAATTTCTTTATGGTTTCCGCTTAATAATACCTTTGGAACTTCCATTCCCCGAAAAACTGAAGGACGAGTATAGATAGGAGCTTCTAATAATCCATCCTGAAATGAGTCATTTAAAGCACTAGTTGCATCTCCAATCACACCTGGTAAAAGTCTCACAATGGAATCAAGAAGGACTAAAGCAGGTAATTCTCCTCCGGTAAGCACATAATCTCCCACTGATATTTCCCGAGTTATAAGGCTATCTCTAATGCGTTGGTCGATCCCTTTGTAGTGTCCTGCCAATAAAATTATATTACTTTTCAATGATAATTCATTTGCAATATCTTGATTATATAATTCTCCATCGGGCGTTAAAAAAATAATTTCATCATACTTAACCTCAGATTTTAACTTTTCGATGCAATTAAATACGGGTTCGCATTGGATAACCATTCCTGCATCCCCCCCAAAAGGGTAATCATCAATTCGTCGCCATTTATTTGCCGAATAATCGTGTAGGTTATGTAAGTAAATTTGAATTAAGTTCTTTTCCCGTGCGTTTTTGATAATACTGTAATCCAAATAACTTTCGATTGACTCGGGAATTGCCGCTACTATATCTATTCTCATATCCTAACCTTTCAATTCTGCTATATCCAAATAATTCTCGGGTACTTCCATTTTGATAATTTTATCCTTGAGATTAAATTCCAAAACCACCTGTTGAGTAAAGGGCAAAGGAACCACATAAGCATTACTATCTACATAAATAACAAATTGTGAGGGCAAAATATGGACATCTACGACTTTACCAAGTAAATTGTCGTTTTGGTCATAAACGGAGCAATCAAGCAAATCCTCCGGACCATAGTAATCAGATTTGTATTTTTCCACAACTTTTCTTTCCACATATACCCCCATTCTCAGGAGTTGTTCGTATTTTATTGTAATATCATTCGGAATAAAAATGTGAATATTGGTGTTCCGATTTTCAATTTTTATCGTTTTGATTTTTTGTAAAAAATTGGTTGAAAAACCAAAATAAATTTCAACTTCATTATTAATATTTGGAAAAAAAGGTGGAATATCCTTCAAAACCAAAAATTTTTGTTTTTCGGAGTAAGAGCTAACTATTCCAATATATATTAAATCTTTATTCAATTTGTACCATCAAGTTAAATATTGTTAATCAAAATTTTCGTAAATTACAAACTTAATAAATTCGATTTTCTATGAAAAAATTTCAAGTATTATTTTTATTATTAAGTTTAACTATTTCTTTACAATTAATTGCAAAAGATAAGAAAAAAGAAACTGAATCTATAAAACCCATCAAAACAAAATTTACATTAGACGAAGCTGTTAAGTTCCAATATATCAGAGGAACAAACATTAGCTACTATGGAAAATGGGTTAGTTATGATGTTGTTCCCGATTGGGGAGATGGTTATTCAAAGGTTGTTTCTACTTTCGATACAACAAGAAATTATACTATCGAACGTGGAGCAAATGGACTATTTTCGAATGATGAACAATGGTATGCTTGTTATATTAGACCAAAATTATTGGACCAAGAAAATGCAAAGAATCCAAAAGATAAACCTAAATCGAATTTGAAATTAATTAATTTGGAAAATGGCTCGTCCAGAATTTATGAAAAAGTAAAAAAAATGATTTTTTCGGAAAATAGTAAATGGTTGGTTTATGAAATTGATGAAGAGATTGAAAAAGACAAAAAATTGAAATTCAAGCCATTAGGCACTAATATTTCTTTTATGCATTTAAAATCTGGTACAGAAATAAAAATTAATAATGTTTTGGAGTATCAATTCGATAGTTTGAGTAATTATTTCTTCTATTCAATATCCAATCCTGATGGAAACAAAGATGGTTTGTTTTATCGCAATTTAGATGAGGAATTTGCTCCCGAATATACAATTGAAAACAAAGATAAAACAATTTTTGCTAATCTAACTTATTCTGATACTGCAAAAGTGTTGGTATATACAGTTTCATCAATTCAAGATAATGGATTTCCGCAAGAATCGATACTCAAATTGTGGAATCCAAATATGCCTAACCTAACCCAGATAATCCTCGAAAACAATAAATTAACAAAAGATTGGGTAATTTATCACAAAAATCAGCTGAAATTTACAAAAGATGGTAAAAGACTATGGGTGGGATTAAAACCTATGGCAGAACTATATGACCCCGAAAAGAAAGAAATTAAATACAACGATACAACGCTTTACAATTTGGACTCGATTCAAAATAACTCAAATTTAGTTTTTTGGCATTATCTGGATAATCGCATCAAAACATTTGAACAAACTCAGTGGAATAAAATTAAGGATAGGACTTATCCCGCCTTACTTTATCTTGATACTCGAAAATTAGTGAATATTGCTGATACAAAAATTAAAACAGTTGAATTGTGTAATAATCCTGATTTCACGATTGGTTACGACCAAACTCCCTACGAATTAGCAAGCAATTGGAATTATGACAAGTTCGATTTATATAAAATTAATTTGAGCAATGGCGAGAAGAAATTGATTGCAACCGAGTTGCAAGAACGGGCTAATTTATCCCCAAATGGTGCTTATACCGTGTTCTATAAAGATAGTGTGTGGTATATTTATTACAATCAACCCGACTCTATTTTTGCAGTAACCAAACCCATCAAAACACCGCTATACGACGAAGACAATGATTTGCCCGAAAAAGCACAGAGCTATGGCTTTGCTGGTTGGATGGATGGTAGCAATAGAATTTTGATATATGATAAATATGATATTTGGATGTTTGTTTGCGATTATCCTCAAAATAGATTAAGTTTGACTGCTGCTTATGGGAGAGAGAATAAAGTCCAATATAGGATAGTGAATTTTGATCCCGATAAAGAATCATTCAATCCTCGGGATACTTTGCTTTTAACGGGTTACAATACAATACTTAAGTGGCAAAACTTCTATTTTCAGGATTTCAGAATTCTTGGTCCCGAAAAATTAACGCGAGAAACCCATAAATTCGTAAATTTTCTGAAAAAAGCAAAAGGGAATAGTTCAATTATTTACACTATTGAAAGTTTTTCTCAATTTCCTGATATACAATTCCAGAACAACATATTCCGAAGCAACGACTCCACTTGGAAACTATCTAATTTGAATTCCCAGTTGGATAAATATTATTGGGGCACGACTGAACTAATATCTTACAAAGATGCAAAGGGAAATGAACTTCAGGGATTTATAATGAAGCCCGAGAATTTCGACCCAAAAAAGAAATATCCCGTAATCATCCATTATTACGACAGATTTTCGGACTTTATGCATCGATTTCAACGACCTGCGTTGAATCATCGACCTAATCCAGTAATTTACTTGAATGATGGCTACATTATGTTTTATCCCGATATTGTCTATACCGTTGGGTATCCCGGTTACTCTGCCGTTGAAGCTTTAATTGCAGGTTCGCAAAAGTTAATAGATATGGGTATTGCCGACCCAAATGCCATTGGTTTGCAAGGACATTCGTGGTCGGGTTATCAAACTGCATTCATAATAACTCAAACCGATTTCTTTAAAGCTGCTTGTGCGGGTGCTCCAGTTGGCAATATGACGAGTGCATATAGCGGTATAAGGTTAGAAAGTGGATTGGCTCGTCAATTCCAATACGAAAAACAACAAAGCCGTATTGGTGGAAATTTATGGGATTCGTTAGATAATTATATTCAGAATTCTCCAATATTTTTCGCTCCAAAAGTGAAAACTCCGTTGCTAATAGAATTTGGCGACATTGATGATGCCGTACCTTGGACCCAGGGAATTGAGCTATTTATGGCGTTAAGGCGAGCCGGAAAGCCCGTATTTATGTTGCAATACGAAAAAGAACCCCATATACCTCGAAAATATTACAATAAAGTTGATTATGCTCGACGGATGAAAGAATTTTTTGATTATTATCTTAAAGGAACTCCTGCTCCTAAATGGATTTTGGAAGGAACACCCTATAAAGGTAACTAATGCCTTTGGAAATAGTAAATATTTCAAAATCCTTTGGCGACAAGCTAATACTTAACAACTTTTCGCTAACGATTAATGATAATGAA
>CALKJQ010000124.1 GCA_937995785.1 Candidatus Kapaibacterium sp. | reverse complement strand
GTCGAAAATATCAAGGATACATCAGTAATTGCCATACTTCCCTATAAAGAATATACATTTTATACAAATTTAGATAAAATAAAGCGATACACTTATTACTTTTTCGACAACAAAACAATGAAGTCGTTCCTTAATTTCAATTTCGAAGCTACTCTGGGCAAAAGATATAGCCTTATTCTTGCAGGTGGTAGTAAAACTAAAAACAAGTATTCGTCCATTCTTATACAAGAATATTAAATACTTGAAGGACGCCTTAATAATTACCTTCAATTTTAATAAGTATTTATAATATTCGTCTATTTTTTCTAATTTAATTTTATTCATAATAATGGCTATAAGACCCGTTTATAATTGCTTCCACCCCATTCTCAATCAACCAACAAATGATTTTTTAAGTATTGATGATAGTACTATAAAAATTGCACGAGACCTTCAAGATACTTTACAATCGATATCTAATGGAATCGGATTAGCTGCCAATCAAATTGGTTACGACAAATCTATTCTTTTAATAGATGTTCGCCAAATTGAAGAATATTCAAACTCTTTGCCCCTAATTATGATTAATCCTGAAATCATATTGGAATCAGACAACCAATTGGAGATGCAAGAGGGATGCCTTTCTATACCTGATTTATACGAAAATGTTTTACGACCCGAATCTGTAAAAGTACATTATTGGGATTTAAATCAAAAAGAAATCATTAAAGATTACGACGGCTACTTGGCAAGGGTTATCCAACACGAAATAGACCATTTAGAAGGTATATTATATTTTCAACACCTTTCCACGTTCAAAAGAACTTTGATTAAAAATAAACTCAACAAAATCAAAAAGGGAGAAATCTTACCAGATTATCCATTTGTTATGCCCGATGGTAAATTAATAAATCCCGAGAAAAAATAATCTATTTTGCTTATTATTTTTTTAAATTATAGTAATTTACAACTTATCTAAAATTAATTAAAGGAAAAAAATGAAAAACACTCTACTATTTTTTTGGGCTGTAATTTTTGCTTTGTCAACAGCCTTTGCCCTTCCAAATATCTATAAAACTCACCCGATCCATTCAATAATATCTAATATAAGTAACCAAAAGGAAAATATAGTCAACCAAAAAGAAAATACAGTCAACCAAAAAGAAAATATAGTCAACCAAAAAGAAAATATAGTCAACCAAAAAGAAAATATAGTCAACCAAAAAGAAAATATAGTCAACCAAAAGAAAAATATAGTCAACCAAAAAGAAAATATAGTCAACCAAAAAGAAAATATAGTCAACCAAAAGGAAAATAATTGGCATTTACTTACTCACCAAAGTATTTCCGAGAAAGTTGGACCAAATGATTATATGCCAAATGCTATACACATCAAATTGAAAGAAAAAAAGCAAATAACCTTTAATCGAAAAAATATACATAATTCCCTTCTATCCAACAAATTAAATTCAATGAATATTCAAAACATTGATTTACCCTACGAAAGATTTATTAAAGCAAACGAAGAAGACCCTTATGGAATTTCGAGAATATATGAAATAAAATTCGACTTGCCAGTCGACCCCTATTCACTCTGCGAAGAGTTGGCGAATAATCCCGATGTGGAATATGCAACCCCAATTTTCCGACAACGAGCTTACGATTATGAACCAAACGACCCAAGATATGCAGCTGGCGAGCAATATGCTTTGAATATACTTAAACTTCAAAAAGCTTGGGATATTTCCAAAGGAAATAAAAATGTAAAAATTGCAATAGTTGATAGTGCAATAGATTGGACTCACGATGATTTGAAGGATAATATCTGGACAAATCCGGGCGAAATACCAAACAATGGCAAAGACGACGATGGCAATGGTTTAATAGATGATGTGCATGGATGGGATTTTGTTGGAAATATTTCGTCGCCCAATAGCCCCTTGCAACCAGATAATGATACCAAACCACTGAATTCCAATAATGAACATGGAACCCACGTAGCTGGTTGTGCAAGTGCAGTAACAAACAACAATAAAGGAATTGCAAGCCCAGGTTTTTCTTGTAGCATATTGCCCTGCAAGGTAGGTTCTGATAATATTTATGTAGCCGACATTTTGGTTGGCTACCAAGCCATTCTTTATGCCGCCAATATGGGTGCTGACGTTATCAATTGTAGCTGGGGTGGACCTGGTTATTCCCAAGCAAACCACGACGTTATCAAACATGCTGTTTCCAAAGGAAGCGTTGTTGTGGTTGCTGCGGGTAACTCTGGTGGTTATCTCGATTTAGCAAAGCAATATCCAGCTGCTTTTCCCGAAGTCTTAACCGTAGGTTCCACTGGTAGCAACAATGTATCTACTTTTTCGGACTATGGGGTTTTAGTTGACGTTTGGGCACCGGGCGAGAACATAATATCCACGGTATTGAACAATCAATATCAACGTCAAAGTGGCACTTCTATGTCCTCACCTCTCGTTGCGGGGGTGTGTGGTTTGGTTAAATCAATTCATCCCAATTGGTCGCCTCAAAAAGTAATGATGCAAGTTCGCTCCACGGTTGTTAATAGATTATCCCTCAACGATGGAAGCAAACGTCCTCTTTATTTCGGGATGGTAAATGCCGCAGATGCTGTACTATTCAACAATCAAGATCCTAACAAAGTAGTTCCCGGTATCGCCCTTCAATCAACATCCATTTTAGGTGGTAATGCTGTTAATTCGTACGAAAGTAACTCAGTTAAGATAAATTTAGTGAATTATTTAGCCATTGCAACCAATGTTGAAGTAACAATATCGGCTTACGATAATTGGGTTAAATTAATCGACAACACTCAAAAACTCGGTGAGATGAACACTGATGCAATCAAAGAGATGACATTTAACATAGCAATCGACCAAAATTGCCCTTGGTATCTTGCTTCCATCAGACTTCTTGTTACAATTAAAGCAGATGGTAATTATATCAATTATGATTTATTGGAACTCCCACTTAATTTACCTTCGCAAAATGAATTTGGAATAGCCGCTGGTTATATTGCCCATCCATCTTATTTTCAAATTAGTGGAATGATGATGGTGGATAAAAACAATGGTTGGTTTGTGGGTAACGACAGACAACAAAATAAGGGTGTTTATTCTAATATGGTGAATGGAACACCTTCGCAATTAAAATCAACTGGTGGACGACCAATCTATGCAGTATATGCATTCGATAATGCCTCAGCAATAGTTGGCACGGGTAGCGATGATGCAATTAGTCAATCCGAAATAATGATTACAACTAACGGAGGGGGAAATTGGAAAACAGTAAATACAAGCGACATTACTGGATTTATAAACTTTATTCATTTCTACGATAGTAAAAATGGTGTCTTTTTAGGTGATCCAATTGGAAATAGCACTGTTTGGGGTTGTGGATTTACGACTGATGGTGGAAATAGTTGGAATCTGTTAAGCACTGTTCCTGCTGCACAGGTGGGCGAAGATGGACTTGTTGGTTCGGGTCAATTTACAGGCGATAAGATTTGGTTTGGTACCACCAAAGGTAGAGTGTTCTATTCCAGTGATAGAGGAAAAACTTGGAGTATTAGTGTTGCTTCGACCACTGGACGAGCGGTGGTAGAATTATCTTTTAGCGATGAGAGAAAAGGAATTGCTTTGATTTCCGATAATGTTAGTTCGGCAAATGCTAATAGGTATTTGGCACAAACTTCTGACGGAACAAATTGGATAACCCACCCAACAATTAATTACACAACTATGGGACTATTTCCAGTTTATGCCTTTTCGCCAATCGATAGCAAAAAACAATACATTTTATTCTCTAATGGTTCTATTCACCAATCCGACGATAACGGCAATACATGGAGCTATTTACAATCCCGTTTGTATGAGGGCTATATATTAGGCTCTCACAATCAATATGGTAGTAATGTTCGTTTATGGCAATTAGGAGCGGGTTTGAGTTACTTAGATTTTGAATTCAAACCAACAGTTGCCATCAAAAAAATTGCAATAATGGACGACACCCCGATTGATTATGGTAATTTGGAAATAACTAAAAATAGAACAAAAATCTTGAAACTTACTGGCACTGGTAATTCTACGACAAATGTTGAGTCATACGAGATTATTCCCCAAGAAGGCACCAACGCAAATGAATTTACTTTTTCAACTGAATTACCCATTTCGGTTGATGTTCAATCTATTTCCAATATTCGCATTCGTTTCAATCCAACAACAACGGGTAAGAAAGCCGCAACAATTAATTTGAAAACCGATGGAGAACCCCTCAGTTTCGAAGTAATTGGTAATGCCATTCCTTTGGTCTCAGTTAACGATATAAACAATGACTTAATCGGTATTTATCCTAATCCTGCTTCTAAATTTATTGTTGTTCAATTTAAACAAAAATTAAATCCTAATTCTAAGATTACTTTGTATAATTCATCAAATTTGGAAGTACTAAATTTGGATATAGATTCAAATTCAAATATAATACAAATACCCGTAGATCAATTGCCACAAGGTGTTTATTTCCTTAAAATCGACAATGATAAAGCCAGTGAATGGCATAAATTGATAATACAAAAGTAAGTCCAAAAATACAAAAGAATTTCAGTTTGTAATTTAATTCAAAAAAAAATCATCCGTTGATTCAAAATTCAGCGGATGATTTCTATTTTATAACTTTTTGATAAATTTAAAAAATTAGATTTGGTATGTTAAAAATCAATTTTAATTGTCCAATTGAATTTATCTTCAATTTCTCCATATTGAATACCCAATAGAGTATCATACATCTTTTGGGATATTTCGCCAATTTGGTTGTTATTGAGAATGTATTCTACTCCCTTGAACGACAATTTACCCACGGGAGAAATTGTTGCCGCCGTTCCTGTTCCAAATGCTTCGGTCAGTTTTCCTTTTTCTAAACCCATCAAGATTTCGTCGATTGCGATGATTCTTTCCTGCACTTCAATTCCCATTGATTTTGCAAGATGAATAACAGAATCTCGAGTTACACCTGCCAAAATTGTACCAGTTTCTAAAGTAGGTGTAATGAGTTTACCATCGATAACAAACATAATGTTCATAGCACCTACTTCGTCTATATTTGATAAGTGGACACCATCGAGCCATAGAACTTGGGAATACCCGTCTTTTTTAGCCTCCATTCCCGCATAAAGTGAAGCCGCATAATTTGCTGCAGTTTTCGCACCGCCCAAACCACCTCGGACAGCTCTTACATATCTATCAGCAACCTTAATTTTAACAGGGTTGAGCCCTTCTTCGTAATAATTAGCAACTGGTGATGCAAAAATAATTAGCATATACTCATCGGCAGGATGAACTCCTAACATATTGGACGAACCAAACATCACGGGTCTTATATAAAGGGATTCACCTCGCTTTTGTGGAATAAAATTACGATTGTAATAAACCACTTCTTTGCAAGCTTCGATAAAAGTTTCTTCGGGAAACTCTGGTATTACTAATTTTTTTGCAGAATTATTCAACCTTTTGGCATTCATATTTGGTCGGAAAAGGTTTGCTCCACCATTGATATTGTAATAGGCTTTTAGTCCTTCGAAAATAGTTTGTCCATAGTGCAAGGTCATCATTGATGGTTCAATCATAAAGGGTGCATAAGGCACTATCTCACCTTTGTTCCATTCTCCATTTTTATAATTTGCTACGAACATATAATCCGCAAAATATTTGCCGAAACCTAACTTCTTCCAATCGATACTATCGTATCGAGTATCATTTCTTTCTGTGAATTTAAATTTGAACATAAAATCCTCAAGATATATGAGTAAATATAACAATATGCAAAATTACAACAAAAAAAGGATTAAAATAACAGAAAAAACAATAAAATTGTTTATAAAAAGCAAAAAATAGTTTGTTTTGAATTGATTTTAAAATTTGAATCTGCGGTAAGCATTAAGTGCAATTCCGATTAAAGAATAATATACAATCATAGCACTTCCTCCATAACTTAAAAAAGGCAAAGGTATTCCCATAACGGGGGTAATACCAAGCACCATTCCAATATTTATCACAATATGATAAAAAAACAAGACTGCACTCGAAAATACAATTATACTAAAAAATCTACTTTTAGTAATCGTACTTATGAAAATTAATCTCGAAAAAATAAAATAATATAAAAATAGGATTATAAGTGAACCCCATAAACCAAATTCTTCGGCAGGAACAGAAAATATAAAATCGGTCCATTGCTTAGGAATATAACGTAATTGTGTTTGCGTGCCCTGCATATAACCTTTTCCGAGTATTCCTCCACTACCAACTGCGAGTACCGATTGGGTTACGTTGTAACCAGATTTTAATTTATCAGCGCTTTCGGGATCCAAAATATTCTGAATACGGGCTTTTTGGTGTGGAGCAAGTCTTTCATAAATAAATGGCGATGAGGCTGATACTATGATTGCCAATCCAATAATAATTACTTTTGTGTAAAGTTTATTTTTAAATAGAATAGTGATTATCGAAAATATGACAAGTGCTATTATGATTGAAATAATTCCTTTCAAAGATACGATGAGAATGATTGGGGTTGACACAACCAAAAATATTAACAAAGGACTTACTCCAGTCCAATATAATAGTCCAATAAAAGTAGCAACTATAACGGTTGCTGTTCCCACATCTGGTTGAAGTAATATTAATGCGACGGGAAGAAATGTAGATAATATTACGGCAATTAGAACTCGAATATGTTTTACGCTTACGTTGATGTTAGAAAAAATAAATCCATAAATTAAAATCACAGATAGTTTGGCAAATTCTGCAGGTTGAATCGACTTACCACCAATAGATAACCACCCCTTTGTTCCATATATTTGTTTTCCAATTAAAAGAACTGCTAATAATCCAATAATCGAGATTATGTAGAAATATATCGATGAAGGTCTAATTGTTTTTTCGGGAAGATACATAAAGAAAATCATAGCAACAATTGAAACCAAAAATGAGGTCAATTGATTTGAAAATTCACTTGAAAGCAATGAATCGGCAGTTGCACTATATATCGACATTAAGCCAATAATCGATAATAGTAAAACCGGTATTAACAATTTGAAATCAATATAATCATAGAATTTACGCTCTACAAAAATTCTTTGCTTTAGCATTTTTCTCCGGTTATTAAAAGGAAAGCTTCTTGATACCGTGAAAGTGTTTTTTCTAGTATTTCTTTGGGCAAATCTGGCGGAGGTGAATTCCTATCCCATCCACAATTGAGTAAATAATCCCTAAGCACTTGTTTGTCGAAATTAATTGGGTTGTCGCCATTCAGATAATCGTTTTTTAGCCAAAAGCGTGAAGAATCGGGGGTGAGAGCTTCGTCTATTAGCATAATTTCGCCATTATCAGATAATCCAAACTCGAACTTAGTATCAGCCAAAATTAATCCTTTTTCCCAAAGAAAGTCGTGGGCAAATTGGTATAATTGAATAGATATGTTTTTTAGTTTGATAGATAGTGAGGCATCTATAATTTTGGTCATTTGCTCAAATGTAATGTTTTCGTCGTGTCCGATGTCGTTTTTTGTTGCGGGGGTAAAAATAGGTATATCTAATTGGTCGAATTCTTTTAAACCATCAGGTAAATCAATACCACAAACAGATTTTTGTTTTTGGTACTCTTTCCATGCAGAACCAGTAATGTAGCCTCGAACAACAAATTCAATGGGCAGAGGATTGGTTTTTTGAACAAGCATACTGCGACCTAACAGAATATCTGAATATTTATGGCAAACCTCAGGATAATTAGATACGTCGTCAGTAATGAAATGATTGGGTATAATATGTTCTGTTTGCTTAAACCAGAATTTAGCAATCTGATTCAGTATAATACCTTTTCCGGGTACGGGTTGCCTCATTATGTAATCAAATGCAGATATTCTATCAGAGGCAACCATTAATAATTTGTCGTGCAAATCATAAACTTCACGCACCTTACCTCGTTTGAACAAAGGAATATCAGTTAAGTTCGATTCTATAAGACTCTTCATAATCTACTTGGCAAATTCATTAATAAAAATTGCCGAAGCCTTAATACCGCCATAGAAATTATCAATAGAAAAACTTTCGTTTGGAGAATGGATATTATCGTCGGGTAAACCAAGTCCCATAAGGACAACGGGTGCTTTCAATACATTTGTAAATGTTTCGACGACGGGAATTGAGCCTCCTTCTCGCATAAAAACTACATCTTTGCCAAATGCTTGATTTAATGCTTTGATTGCGGACTCGACAGCAGTTGAATGTGGGTCGACCAACACTGGATTGGCAATCCCCATTGGTGTAATTTTAACCTTAACAGTTGGAGGTGCCAATTTGGTGATGTAATCAACAACTTTCTTGGATATGTCGGTTGCCTTTTGATTTGGAACAAGACGAAATGAAAATTTTGCCGATGCTTTCGAAGGTAGAACAGTTTTTTGCCCGTCACCAATATAGCCACCTTTTATTCCATTTAAATCGAATGTTGGGCGAGCCCAAGTTCGTTCCAAAGTAGTATATCCCATTTCGCCGTTCAATTCGCCTAAATCTAAATCTTTTTTGTACTCATCGTTGTTAAAAGGTAGCTTAAGAAAGTTATTTCGCTCCTCTTGTGTAAGTTCCAAAACATCATCGTAGAAGCCAGGTATTGTAATCCTTCCGTACCTATCTTTAATTTGGGTAATCATCCATGCAAGAACATTTATTGGATTATCGACTGCTCCGCCAAATGTTCCTGAATGCAAATCGCGATTTGGTCCGATTACTTCCATTTCGAAATACGCAATACCTCTCAATCCATAGCAAATTGAGGGCATTCCATAATAAAACCACTCGGTATCAGACACAACGACCGAATCGCATTTTAATAGCTCAGGATTATGTTCAATAAATTCGTCGATATGCGATTCTGCGGCTTCTTCTTCGCCTTCAATTATAAATTTGATATTCACAGGTAAACCGCCTTGAGTTTTTAAATAGGCTTCTACTGCTTTAAGGTGGACAAATAATTGTCCTTTATCGTCGGCAGAACCGCGTGCAACAACCTTCCCATTCTTTTCGAAAGGTTCGAAAGGTGTTGTTTCCCATAGTTCAATTGGGTCGACGGGTTGCACATCGTAATGACCATAATAAAGTATAGTTTTGGCATCGTTGCCGGCTCCATTCCATTCAGCATAAACCAATGGATGACCTGCTGTTTCGATAATTCTTACATTGTCGATACCAATTCGTTTAAAATCGTCTACTAACCATTGTGCGGCTCGCAAAACATCTTGTTTGTGTTGCTCTTCGCTACTCACACTTGGAATTCTGAGAAAGTCGTATAGCTCTTCCAAATGACGTTTTTGATTGTTGATAATGTATTCAAGAACTTTTTCCATAATAATCCGTATTATTTTGTAATTTAGAAAACAAAATTAATTCAAAATTCGAAATAATTTATAATTTTTATGGAAATTTTAAAAATATCTAATCTAATTAAAAAATTTGGAAATTATTATGCGGTTGATAATCTATCGATGCAAGTGAATGAAGGTGTAATTTTCGGATTACTTGGTCCTAATGGGGCTGGAAAAACTACAACAATTCGATTAATTACCAACATTTTATTTCCCGATTCTGGCGAAATCTTAATTATGGGCGAAAAGATTAACCCTGGATTGAAAAACAAAATAGGTTATTTGCCCGAAGAGCGTGGATTATACAAAAAAAACAAAGTTATCGAACAATTAGAATATTTTGGAAGATTGAAAGGATTGTCCTCGAAAGAAGCAAATAATCGTGCCCGATTTTGGTTAGAAAAAGTAGGGGCATCGGGATGGGAAACCAAAAAAATTGAGGAACTCTCCAAAGGAATGGCTCAGAAAGTTCAATTTGTTTCGACGGTATTGCACAATCCCAAATTATTAATTTTAGATGAACCATTTTCGGGTTTCGACCCAATAAATACAGAACTGATGAAAAACATTATATTGGAGATGAAATCTCAAGGAACAACAATAATTTTATCAACTCACCAAATGTATCAAGTGGAACAATTGTGCGACGAATTACTTATGATTAATCAAGGAAAAATAGTGCTTTCGGGTAATTTGAGAGATATAAAAAAACAATATGGAACCAACCACTTAATTATTGAATTTGAAGGCGATGGTAATTTCATTCATCAAATAGATAATCAAAAAATTATTGATAAAACATCAAATAGAATTGAACTGAAAATTGATTCCTACGAGGAAGCGCAACTCATTCTTAAAAATGCAGTTATTAATAATAAAATTACCAAGTTCGACATTCAAGAACCACCATTGAACGAAATATTCATCGATGTTGTAAGTAAATCTATTGAGGCACAAAATGAAAAGTAGTAAAATCTGGACAATAATCTCCTTCGAATTTATAACAAGAGTAAAATCAAAAGGATTTATAATATCAACCTTACTTGGACCCATTTTTTTATTGGCAATTATGGTAATTCCCGGTATTGTTGCGGCATTATCTATGGAAGATACCTCAAAAAAAATTGCTGTTGTCGACCAATCGGGCTACTTTTTGGACAAAATTGTTAATTCCGACAAATCAACCTTTTTTAAAAGTGATGAACCTATCGAAAAATTAAAACAACAAGTTCTCGATGGCAGTTTAGATGCTTTTTTAGTAATTCCAAAAAATATCGATTCCGTAGGATCAGCCTCGATATATACCCCCGGAGGAGGAGGGATTGGATTAGTAGAAAAAATTCAAAGCACAGTTAGCGAAATTGCACGAGAAAAGCGCTTAATAGATGCGGGGGTAAATAAATCTGTTATTGATTTGGTTGAGAAAGAGGTTAAAATTAACACAGTAAAAGTAACCAAAGAAGGCGTTCAAAAAGATTATACAGAATTTTATTCAATATTTGGCTATATTCTTGGTTTTATGATTTATATTTTGATGTTTTCCTACGGCGCTTTGGTGATGAGAGGAGTAATAAACGAAAAAGCAAATCGAATAATCGAGATATTGAATTCGTCGGCAAGTGCAATGGAAATAATGATGGGCAAAATATTTGGAATTGCCGCAGTTGGTTTGGTTCAAGTATTAGTCTGGATATTGATGATAATGGCTGTTAGTCTTTTTGCCGGTTCACTTCTTCCTATGTTTATCAATCAACCCGAAGTTGTGAATTTGAATAGTATGCCCACCCCCGCCCAATCTTTACCATTCGAAATTCCGCCAATACCAATTGGAACTTGGGTTGCCTTTTTGTTCTTTTTCTTGGCAGGATATTTCCTTTATTCGTCGTTATTTGCTGCGGTAGGTTCGGCAGTAAACCAAGAAGAAGATGCGGCTCAATTGCAAACACCAATAACAATGCCGTTGATTATTCCAATACTCTTTATGCCTGCTATAATGGGTAATCCTGATAGTCCTTTGGCAATTATTTTATCTTTGATTCCATTTTTCAGTCCAATATTGATGACTGCAAGAATTGCGGCAACAACAGTTCCAATCTGGCAAATCATCCTATCAGTTGCTCTTACTTTGCTAACTTTGTATTTTTCGATATGGGTTGCATCCAAAATTTATAGAATTGGTATATTGATGTACGGCAAAAAACCACAATTTAAAGATTTAATAAAGTGGATTAGACTTGCAAAGTGATAATGTAATAAAACCAGCATCTTGGGTAATTTTATTACTTCATTTTTCGACTCTCTTGGGTATATTCCAAGTATTTTCATTTATGGGCTATGGAGTTACATTCGTCGATTTCTTTTTGGCAATTCTCTATTTTATTATTATCAAACAATTTGTTTTTGACAAACGAAAATTCATTATTGTCGAACGTGGGGTTGCAATACCTATTTTGCTTGTTATTTTTGCTGTTGTTTTTTCGGGAGTAGGATTATTATTTTGGGCTGGAAGGGAATCCTACATTCAGTATTTAAAAACTTTAACTCACTTTTTATTTGTAGCATTTTATGGATTAGTTGCATTATCGGTAGAAATCAACTATAAAACTATTTTCAATATTTTGAAAATGTATTTATATTCTTCAATATTGATAAACTTGTATTCGATTTATCAACTTATTGCAAGAATAAATGGTTTGCCATTTGCTTACATTGATATTACTAATATATCATTTCAGACACGCGATTTTGATAGAGAAGTTGGCGAATACACCCAAGTTGTACTCAATTTTGAGAACTTTTATAGGGCAACTTCAATTTTTTCGGAACCTTCTGCTCTTGCGTGGTTTAATATTTATTGCCTTATTATCATTCTAATACCTCTATTCACTCATAATAAGTTGATTATTAACCAAAAATGGCTTCTATATTTCATGCTTGGTTTAACAGTAGTTAGTTTATTTCTAACATTTTCGTTATCGGGCTTATTGATGATTTCTTTTTTTGTTTTAACAATAGTAATTATCGAAAAAATTAAACTCCTCCGATTATTTAGTGTTACATTAGCAATTGTAGTTTTGCTAACAATAACTGATTTGATTCAGATGAATTTTACCGAAATTAGTGTTTCTGAGCTGTTTTATACAAGAATTACAGGATTATTGTCCGACCAAACACGTGGGAATAAGATGACAACGGGAGAATCTGCCCCCGACCGATTAGAATCATTTGAAAATGCCACAAATATGTTTATGGACTATCCAATTACGGGGATTGGAAGTGGCAACACTTATTATTATCCTAAATCAACAAAGCGATTCACCCACTCATCGTTTTTCCACTTGTTGGGCGAAACAGGCATAATTGGAGCATCTGCATTTTTATTATTAACCTACTATTTTATGAGGATTGCTCTTTACCTTCATAAATACCGTTACCAATTTATTGAATCATCACCTGAATTAGCCACATTGCAATCTTTTGCAATATATTTAACACTGATTGTCTTTTTCTCGAACTTTTTTATCGGAGGAGCAATAGGCAATTATGGCTTTTGGTTGGAGGCTGGTTTAATAATTATAATTTATCGCCAAACAATCATAGAAGTAGAAAAATTGAAAGGTAACAACAAAGAAATACAAACTAATTATTCTGTTCAATCATCTGGTGCTTAGGTTTTTGGAATTTCACCCTTTTGTAAGCTTTGTATTTTGCAAACCTTTTTACGAAATCAGTTTCTATAATTTTATCATAAGAAATATTAGATAAATTCCATTCATTAGTTTGAAGTTCACCTCGAAATTTGAATTTAGAATAAATTTTAACTATTTCATAAGTTGATATGTTGAAAGTTATTTCCATTTCTGCATTTTCGAAGCTCTTTTCGTTAGGATATTTTATCAAAATTTGCTTTAATTTATTATCTTTTGGATGTTTTTTTATTGATAATTTATTCAAACCATCGTTTAAACTGGTAATCATACTTGGATTGGAAAATGGAATTCTAACAACATCCCCATCAATGTCTTGTATAATTCCATCAATTTCGCCAATTGAGGTGTTAAATGTTGTGATAGTCTTGGTTTTGTGATTAATTGTATATAATTCGCTACCCGAATAGTATTTTTCGACTGTATCACCCAATTTGTACCATATAATTGCCCCAAAATTATTATCATTTTCCTTGCGGATTAATTCAACATCGGATGTTACTTGTTCAATATTTTTATTCATCAATGATTTTATTTTATAATTTACACGATAGCTAATTGATTTGTGTGATTGATATTTTGCAGCAATATTCTTTAAGGCATCGTTTAATTCTTGGTTTGGATTTGCGGATTTGGCTATAGCTATAATCAATGTTATCGATAAAAAAAATACAAGTTTTTTCATTACTAATCCTTAAAATATAATATTATAAACAGAATAAAACTGAAAATATTACAAAAACCATCTATTTTGCGATAAATAAATTTACGGGGAATCCTTTTTTGGAGGAATCACCGGGATTTGGAGTTTGTTTGAATATTGTATTTGGTAAATATGTTTCATTCTTTAGGTAATGAACTTCTCCTATCCTCAAACCCAATTCCTGAATCATTACCTCTGCTTCGTTGTAGGTTTTGCCCAATAAATCCGGTATCAAAACTACGCTACTCCCACCCGAACTAACAACCAAATCGACTATTGACCCAAGGGCTACTTCCCTACCCGAATTAGGATTTTGACGAATCACCACATTATTAGGAATAGAATCGTTTTGCTCGAAGTATATGTTCCCAGCTTGCAATTCAGATTGTTGAAGTTGATTTTTGGCAAACCCCAATTCCTTACCAATTAAATAAGGTACAGTTGTTGTCTCTGTTCCCTTACTTATGGTGAGTAGTATTTGACGCGATTCCTTTACTTTAGTGCCAGCGTTGGGAATCTGCTTAATAATATAATCAGCGGGATATTTTTCGCTACTTTGTTTCGCCACAACTACATATTCTAAATTCTTATTTTGCAATACCAATATTGCATCTTCCAATTTTTTGCCAACAATATAAGGAACTTCCACTACTTCTTTGTTGCGTATTAAAGCCGGAAAAATCCAATTATCGAAAATTAGGAATAATATTAAGATTGATCCCAAAAAACCGGCAAGTATTTCTAAATATGGTAAATATTTTTTGAAATGGCTCATTATATAATGTTTTTTTCTTTTTTCGTCAAATTAACTATTAGAAAAATACAAATTAATGAATAATTCAAATATACTGCACAACGACATATTAAAAATCTTAAAAAAATCGAGTAAAGTCCTCCTAACAACCCACACTAATCCCGATGGCGACGCAATAGGCTCTGCACTGGCATTATACCACTATCTAATACTCAATAATATTCCAACCCAAATTGTAATTAGCGATGATGTTCCGAGAAATCTGCAATTTTTGCCCGATTCCAAGCTTGTGGAATCATACAATCCAAACCGCCACAATTCTTATATCAAATCTACTGATACAATTGTTTTTCTCGATTTGAACGAAATTTCCCGAACTCGTTTATTAGCCCCTATTTTGGAACAATCTAATGCATTCAAAATTGTGATTGACCATCATACCAACCCCAAAGATTTCGCCAATCTATTGTATTCCGATACCGAATGTTCTTCCACAGGCGAATTAATTTACCGATTGATAAGTGCCGATGATGATTTTAAAATAACCCAGAATATTGCCGAATGTATCTATGTTGCCATTATGACCGACACAGGTAGTTTTAGGTTCCCCCGTACAACTTCGGAAGTTCACCGAATTATTGCAAATCTAATTGATGCCGGAGCAGACCCCTATAAAATCTACGACTTTGTTCATAATCAAAATCCACTTAAAATCATAAGGCTTTTGGGTATAGCCTTATCCAAAATGCAGATACATTTCAATGGCAAAGTATGTATAATGACTATTAGCAAAGAAGATTTTGCATCTACGGGCACTAATTATCGCGATACAGAATTTTTTGTCGAAAGAACTCTGTCCATCGAAGGGGTTGAAATTGGAATTTTGCTTACCGAAGTTTTCGAACGAGGCGAATTTAAAATATCTTTGCGAAGCAAAGGAGAAATATATGTTAATTCTCTTGCTAATGCTATGGGCGGGGGTGGTCACTTAAATGCTGCTGGTGCTACAATCAAATCCACATCTCTCGATTCGGCTTTGCAAAGTTTGATTAATCAACTCAAAATAAAATATAATTAGGATTATATTTATGAAAATATTTTTTAAAATTGCTCTTTTGGTGTTATCAATAACTTCCTTAGCCAATGCTATTTCTCAGACCAAAGAACAAGCATTTAATTATTTCAAAGAAAAGTTGGACAAAATAGAAAGTATTTCATTCAATTTTGTTTCGGTTAACGACCCAAATTACAAAGGTTATTTAATCGCCAATAAGTCCAATAAGTTCAAGTTAGCCCTTTCTGATAGAATTTTAGTTTGCGATGGCGAGTCGGTTTGGAATTACGACACAAAACAAAAACAAGTTGTGATATCCGATTTTGGACGAACACAATCCGCATCACTTCAAAACATTTTTTTTAATATTACCGATAATTACAAACCAACTAATTTACATTCAGTCCTTGGCTCGAAAAAGAAAAATTACTTCGTTCTCACTC
This sequence comes from Candidatus Kapaibacterium sp., assembly GCA_937995785.1. Lineage (GTDB taxonomy): Bacteria > Bacteroidota > Ignavibacteria > Kapaibacteriales > UBA2268 > GWF2-33-9. The sequence goes on along the minus strand of CALKJQ010000124.1, from coordinate 1,282 downwards.
TCGCCTCTATGAATAATTCAAATGAGACAATAGAACTAAGTTACGACGAAAATTACAATATAAATAACATTAAATTCAACATCGGAAAAAATAGCGGCAATATTAAATTAACAAATATTAAATACAATCCCAAAATTAACAAAGACACCTTTAAGCCTAAATATCCAAAAGATGTTGAAGAAATAGATTTAAGGTAGAAAATATTGAATCTGATTTCAATCTATAATGTATCAAGTGGACTTTTAACTTTAGCAATATTTGATGAGCAGACCAGTGTATAAATTTGTGTGGTTTTAATCGAACTATGCCCAAGCAATTGTTGTATAACTCTGATGTCAGTTCCTGATTCGAGCAAATGTGTAGCAAAGCTATGCCTTAAAGTATGAACCGATGCCTTTTTAGTAATCTTTGCTTTTTTCAGCGCTTGTTTCAGGATGGACTGAACAGAACGAGCTGAGTATTTATCACCTTTTTGCCCTTCGAACAAATAATCTTTCGGTTTATAATCTTTATAATACTCACGAAGAAGAGATAGAAGTTTGTCGGAAAGCATCACATAACGATCTTTTTTTCCTTTAGCATCAGCAATTCTAATTAGCATCCGCATGGAGTCTATGTTATTTACTTTAAGTTCTATAACTTCCCCCAAACGCAAACCTGCACTATAAATCAATGAGATAATTGCTTTATGTTTAAGATTTTCAATAGAATTAAGTAATTTGCTAATTTCCGATTTATCTAAAACAACGGGTAATTTCTTTTCGGTTCTATCGGGGTAAAGGTAATTCAGTTTATAATTCTTTCTTAGCAACTCGTTAAAAAAAAACTTAATAGCACCAATGAGAACTTTTTGATAAGATTGAGAAATGTTATTATAAGTAACCTGGTAGTTAATAAATGATTCAATTTCAGTAATAGAAATAGTTTCAGGATTTTTATCAAGAAAAGCCGAAAAGAATACATTTAATGCATAAGCATAAGATTTTATGGAGCGAAAAGAATATCGTTTAATACTAAGCAATTGTTTAAAATCTTTAAGATAATCTGTTTTCATGTTTAACGCATTTATACATAATAGAATACTAATTTAGCTGGTTTAACGCATTAAATACAATATTATTATATTATTGCGTTTAAATAGTTTTTGTGCGAAAGGCAGAGCGCCAAGACAGTGGAAAAGAAAATGAATTGATGATAAATACATTTCTTAACCCCGCCCCCACGACGCCCGCCGTCCGTGGCGAACAGTGAATAATAGTTTAAGGAGTAGACCAATGAAAAA
>CALKJQ010000123.1 GCA_937995785.1 Candidatus Kapaibacterium sp. | reverse complement strand
TCTATTTCGGAAGTATACAAGCAATCACTCAGCGAAGCTAATACCAAAATAGATGAGATTGATGCAATTGCAGTAACCAACCGGCCTGGGCTTTTGGGTTCGTTAGTAGTGGGGATTAATTTTGCAAAAGGATTAGCGATTGCCTATGATTTACCAATAGTTCCAATTAACCATATCGAAGGTCATATTTATTCGGGATATTTGCAAGACCCGAGTTGTGGATTTCCTTCGGTCGCATTAGTAGTGAGTGGTGGGCATACTGCACTATTCTATGTTAATTCCTATAATAAATACGAAATTATTGGTCTTACGCGAGATGACGCTGCTGGTGAAGCTTTCGACAAAATTTCTAAACTTATGAACCTTGGATATCCCGGCGGACCTATTATCGATAGATTAGCAAAGGAAGGCAATCCAAACTATGTGGATTTTCCTCGCTCTATGATTAATTCTAATGATTTTGATTTTTCTTTCTCGGGTTTAAAAACATCTTTTCGGTATCATATCCAAAAGAATTTCCCTGCCGGGCTTAGCGAGCAAAACAAGAGGGATTTAGCTGCCTCAGTCCAATCCGCTATCGTTGACGTATTGGTTACAAAAACTCTTAAGGCTGCTATTCAATACAATGTTGAATTCGTCGTTGTTGCCGGAGGAGTATCTGCCAATTCGCAACTAAAATCCCAAATGACACGAGAAATGGAAAAAATTAACAAGAAAGCAGTTTTTCCAAGTATCAAATTATCGATGGACAATGCGGCAATGATTGGCTTTCTTGCCGAGAAAAAATTAATCGAGCAAGATAAAGAAAATTTCTACGATTTAACTTTTGTTGCCAACGCCAATGCTTTGAGGGCTCGATACCGATAAATTATGGTTTGCGAGCCAAAACGAATATCGATACCGCTTTGAATGGATTGGTTGTGGTATCCTTTTTGAAAATATTATTTATCAAAAATGTTTTGAACTTACCTTCGGGCAAAACATCCATAGGAGCAGTAACGTAATCGACATCAACTATTTGGAATTTGAATTTTTTTAATAAATCTATTATGCGTTTTTTTGTATAAATTCTTGCGTTGGCAAACCTTTCGTGGATGGAACGAGGCAACCAAGAAAAAAACGGCACCCTATTCCAAGGAAGAATTGGCAATTTTGCTCCGTGGGTTTCGAAAATCCACCATTTATTTGGAACTGTAATTGCCATAAATCCGCCAGAATTGAGCGTATCGTAATAAAATTGTAATAGTTCTTCACTTTCTAAATGCTCGATAACTTCGAAGCTTACAATCCTGTCGAACTTTTGCTCAAATCTAAAATTGGAAATATCAACAATTTTTAATTCAACATTATCAATTTTGTTTTGCACTTTATAATCTTCAAAAAATGATTTGTGAGCATCAGTGATATCAATTCCAACACAATGTTTGAATTTATTCGAAAGTTTAAAGAGTGTCGCACCATTCCCCGTACCAATATCGAGCAATGTTAATTCCTTATTTGTGAATTCTTTGTAACTTTCCAAAATCCTTATTCTTCTGTCGATTATTCTATCATTGAATTCAGCAGGTTTTCCGTAGTAATGTTCGTTGTGGTCGAATAGTTGGCTTGGAATTCTATCTATATTGCTCATTTATGATTGTTTCATTATAAGTTAATTCAAAAATATGAAAAAAATATAATAATCCAAATCATCAAATTCAAATAATAATAACCAAAAATCGTTTATTTACTAATAAATTTGTAAATTTTTTAAATCACCAAAAATACTATATGAGAATAACCAAACAATATACTAATCGAGAAAGTCAATCATTAGATAAGTATTTACAAGAAATTGGAAGAGTGGAATTGCTCGACCAAGATACCGAAATCGAATTGGCAAAACGAATCCAGAGCGATGCTCCCGATGCCGACCGCGCATTGGAAAGGTTAGTTAAAGCCAATTTGCGATTTGTGGTTTCGGTTGCAAAGCAATACCAAAATCAAGGTTTATCTCTGGGTGATTTAATAAACGAAGGAAATCTTGGTTTAATCAAAGCCGCCCGAAGGTTCGATGTCAATCGAGGATTTAAATTTATTTCCTATGCGGTGTGGTGGATACGCCAATCAATTCTTCAGGCTTTAGCCGAACAATCTCGTATCGTTAGGTTGCCCTTGAATAGAGTGGGAGCATTAAACAAAATTGGAAAAAAATTCAATGAATTGGAACAAGAATTCGAAAGGGAACCAACACCCCAAGAATTGGCTGAAGCATTGGATATGACACCCGAAGAAATTGCCGAAACAATGCGTCTTGCGGGAAAGCACCTATCTGTGGATGCCCCATTACAACAAGGCGAAGATAATCGATTACTCGATATTATACCAAACGAACAGCAACTCCCCCCCGACAGTGAATTAATCCACGAGTCGCTTAGGATGGAAATCAATTACGTGATTTCCTCGCTTACCGATAGAGAAGCCGAAGTGGTCAAGCTATATTTTGGATTAGATGGACAAACACTCACTTTGGAAGAAATTGGAGAAAAATTTGGTTTAACTCGCGAACGTGTCCGTCAAATCAAAGAAAAAGCAATCCGTAGGTTGCGACACACAAATCGAACCAAATCACTGAAAGCATTTTTAGGTTAATTTGGCAAGATTATTGATATAGTTACCTATTAAAAATTATGATTTTCAGTGAAATCAACATTAAGACGGCTTTTACTAATTATAACTATACTAAACCTCAATTTCGGTGTATCTAATGCTGAAGATTATTTAGTTAAAAAAGATAACACTAAATTATCTGATAATTATTATCTTAATTTAGGTATTTTAGCCGCCGAAAGCAACAAACCGGATTCTGCTATAATCTATATTTCCAAAGCAATTGAATTAAACAAAAAGAACCCTATTTCTTACTATGTTCGTGCTACTGTTTATTACGAATTAAATAGGTTTGACGAAGCATTAAAAGATTTAAGCCAATCCATAAAAATCAATTCGAAAGATGAAAAGTCGCTTTACTTGAGAGCAATTCTTCACCAAAACAAATCGTTGTTTGCTAATGCTATCAAAGATTACGAGTCGTTAATTAAACTAAATTCGAATGACTCCAATTATTATTTCCAACTTGCTTTTTGTTTTCAAGAATTAAATGAATTTCAAAAATCAATCGACAATTATTTAAAGTACGAAAAACTTACCAAATCCCCTGCAAATGAATTTTTTATTAATATCATTTACAACTATGTGCAACTAAAAAAATATTCCGATGCACTAACATATATTCAAAAATCAGAACAATTTGGATTTGTATCCAACGAGCTGCTACAACTTAAAATAAACATTTTAACAAATAGCAATCAATGTGATGAGGCACTAAAACTATTTGAGGATAATCCAACATCATTCCAAAATAAGGGCAATATTTTAACCAATATCGGGATGTGTTTTTTGCAAAATAACAGATATTCCGAAGCTGGAAAAGCATTGTTACTTGCTTACGAAATAGATAAAAGTTTAGTTGAAAATTTATTTAATTTAGCATTCATCAACCAACAAATGAAAAATCCAACTCAAACGATTAATTATTTAGAGCAATTCGTTACCGAGTCCAAAAATAGAAACGATTTAAAGCAATTACGCGACCAGGCAATCCGACAATTGGATTTAATGAAAAAATAATTTGCATTAGTTTTTCAAAATTTTCCACTTTTTTAAAATTCAATAATTAAATATTGATAATTTTGTTTTTTTCGAACTTTTTTACAAGGAAAATGGCAAAGATTATAAACTTGTTTGGCGGACCGGGGGCTGGCAAAACCACGCTGGCTGCTGCTATTTTCCATTCCTTGAAAGTATTACACTTAAACGCCGAAATTATCTCGGAATTCCCTAAAGATATGATTGTGGAGCAAAATGCCCAATCCTTGGATAATCAGTTTTATATTACCGCTAATCAGGGCTATCGTATTTGGTGTGCTGCCAAAGTTTACGATTACGTGATTGTCGATTCACCTATCCTATTGGGTGCAATCTATAATAAGAATCAAAATATTTCGAGAGAATTCAATGCTTTTTTGCTTAAATACCACAATGAGTTCGATAATGTGAATATTTTTCTTAAAAGAGCTCGGAATTTAATCCATAGAATGAATGGAAGAGTTCACGATATCGATGAAGCAATCAAAAAAGATAGTGAAATTCGTATTTTTTTGGATAATAATAAATTGCCTTACCACACACTTAGTAGGACAGACCCAAATATCATACAAAAAATAATTAAAGATATTTTACAAATACGTAATTTGAAAGTGGAAGACAACTTTTATAGGTATTATGACCGGATTCAACAAGATGAATTCTTAAGGCAAAACAAAAAGGCTTCCCGAACTAAGGAGAAGCCTATCTTTTTGGACAAACTATTTGAAGAAATTTAAATGTCTTAGATGTAATCGACTAACATTGCAACTATATTCGAATATCCAAATACCCTTTGGATATCTGGTTCTGAGCAGTTGCTTGAATTTGCTGTAGTGGAGCAGCAGCAGACATCATTTGCAGTAATTGCTTTTGCAAATTATTATTGCCACCCACAACATCACCTTTCATTGATTGTTGCAACATTTCCACTTGTAATTTTTGCTGAGGATTCGACCCCTCTTTGTTAGTTTCCAATGTTGCATTTGCTCGTAGATTGCGTTCTTGCTCGTAGATTTTATTGCTAAGATTGATACTATCTGTTGCCATAACCACCTCTCTATTTTTTCACTTAAGCAAAAT
>CALKJQ010000122.1 GCA_937995785.1 Candidatus Kapaibacterium sp. | reverse complement strand
AAAATATGTAATTTTGAATAAAAAGGGATATAAAAATGATAAAATTTGGAACTGATGGTTGGCGTGGATTAATTGCACGCGATTTCACTTTTGATAATGTTCGGATTGCAGCAATGGCAACCGTCAACTACTTAAAAAAACAAAATCAAGAGAACCTAACTGCCGTGGTAGGCTATGATACTCGTTTTTTGAGCAACAAATTTGCCGAAGAAGTTGCTTGTGTTTTTGCCGAAAATGGAATTAAAACTTACCTATCCAAGGGTATTTCGTCTACTCCACAAGTTAGCTTTTGCACCAAACATTATAATGCAGATATTGGAATTATTATTACTGCATCGCACAACCCCGCCGAATATAGTGGATATAAACTTAAAGCAAACTACGGTGGACCTTCTTCTCCCGAAACTATTGCTCAAGTGGAAGCAGAAATACCTTATTTAACTGAAAATCCTCCCAAGATAATCTTGAAACCAATTAAAAACTATATTGATAACGGTGCAATAGAATACAAAGATTTTAAAAATGAATATTTGAACTTAATCCGTTCCAAAATAGATATTGATGGTATTAACAAGTCTAATTTAAAAATAATATTCGACCCCATGCATGGCTCGGGAATTAATACGCTTGGATATTTATTTCCTTACGTAAAAGAAATTCATTCCGATTATAATCCAAGTTTTGGCGAAATCGACCATCCCGAACCTATCGAAAGTATGCTTGGCACATTAATGGCATTGACTGCTCAGGGCTATGATATTGGTTTAGCATCTGATGGCGATGCCGATAGATTGGGTGCAGTAGATGAAAAAGGTAAGTTTGTGGATGCTCATAAAATTTATATGCTTATATTGAAATATCTTTACGAATACAAGAGTCTTCGGGGAAAAATCGTTAAAACTGTTTCATTAACATCGATGGTTGATAAATTTGCTCAAAAATATGCTATCGAGCTAGTAGAAACGCCCGTTGGATTCAAATATGCCGCAGAACTTATGTCGCAAGGTGGAGTGTTAATTGGTGGCGAAGAGTCGGGCGGTTTAGGAACTTGTTTGCATATTCCCGAAAGAGATGGTATATTCAATGGTTTGTTGTTAATCGAAATGATGTTGAATCGCGGGAAAAAACTCTCGGAATTAGTTCAAGAATTAAACGACGAATTTGGCGAACATCATTTTTTGAGAATTGACCAAAAAGTAACAGAGGAGCAAAAAACTGCTATTTTAAGTGCCGCCTCACACAATCCCGAAAACATCGGAGAATACAAGGTATTGGAAATTAACAAACGCGATGGATTTAAGTTTTTGGTCGATAGTGGTTGGCTACTCATCCGTGCATCGGGAACTGAACCATTGATTAGATTTTATGCCGAAGGCGATTCTCGTCAAAAAGTAGAAACATTGATTTATTCTGCTCTGAATTGGAAATAACTTGAACGAATTATATATTTACGGCAGAAAACCGATAATAGCTGCACTCCGCTCGGGTGCGGCTATTTCGAAAATATATATTACCTTTGGTGCAAAAGGTGATGAAATTGATTTGATATACACTCTTGCGAAAAGAGCTAAAATATCTGTTACTCAATACGACAACAACAAATTTAATAACCTTTTACGAAAAAATTACCTCGAAAAAGAAAACCACCAAGGCGTTGTTGCTTTAAGGGAAATTGGACAATCTTTACCACTATTTCAGCTATTGGATGAATCATTAATCGAAGATGAAAATCCGATTGTTATTGTTTTAGACGAAATTCAAGATCCACATAACTTGGGCTCTATTGCCCGAACTGCCGAGGCTGCTGGGGTTCGAGGTTTAATAATCACCGAATCGGATTCCTCGCCGATAACTCCAACTGCATACAAAGTCTCTGCTGGTGCTTTAGAATTTCTTCCATATTCGATTGTAAAAAATGTAAATCAAACCTTTACAACATTGAAGGAAAAAGGTTTTTGGATAGTTGCAACTGATTCGAATGCTACGACTAACTACACCGAAATTACAAAAAATCAGCCAATTGCTCTAATCATTGGCAACGAGGGAAAAGGAATTCGTCCACATATAAAAAAACTTTCCGACCAATTAGTCAATATTCCACTTTTTGGTAAAACCGAATCGCTCAATGCTTCGGTTGCAGCAGGAATAATTATATTCGAAATTGTAAAACAAAAAATGAAAAATATATGAAAGAGTTAGTTTTTACTAATGGAAAAACTTTGCCAGTTGGAACAATGTATGGCATCGGACAAAATTATGATAAACACGCACGCGAAATGGGTTCATCATTACAACGGGGTGAAAAGATAATATTTATCAAACCATCATCGAGCTATGTTCCCGATGGAGGCACTCTTATTTTGCCCAAAATTTCCAGTGAAGTTCATCACGAAGTTGAGTTGGTAGTGGTGATTGGTCGTGAATGCAAAAACATAAACAAAGAAGATGCATGGGATTGCATCGCCGGTTTTGGTGTTGGAATTGATGCAACTTTGAGGGATTTGCAAAAATATGCAAAGGAAAAAGGTCTTCCTTGGGCAATAGCTAAAGGTTTTCGAACTTCAGCACCTATTTCTAAAATCGTGCCAGTAGAAAATTTTGAGCGAAACAAAAATGATTTTGAATTTGAATTAATGATTAATGGTGAAACAAGGCAAATTGGAAACTCTATAGATATGATTTATTCAGTTGGAGAATTAATTGAATTTTTATCTTCCATATATGACTTACAACCCGGCGATATAATATTTTCTGGCACACCCGAAGGCGTGGGAAAGTTAAAAGATGGAGATAAACTCTATGCAAATTTAAAAGGTTTTGTGGATTTAAAGATTACAACAGAATCTGAGAAATAAAACCATTTGATTTGTTCATTATTACAATTTAATTCAAAATATGCAATCAAATTCACTTTGATTTTTCTATAACCATAAGGATTTTGTCGCTATCCACTTGTTCTTTTTCGTTGCAATTAATTTCTGTAACTTTGCCCGAAATTTGTGAGTACAAAGTTGTTTCCATTTTCATTGCTTCAACAATCAATAATGGGGCAGCTTCGTCCACTTCTTGACCAACTTCAACCATAATTTTTACTATATTTCCGGGCATTGGAGCGTAAATGTCTTGTCGATTCAGATTTTGGTTTTGACCATTATTATCGTTATTATCGCTATCAACCAACTCGAATTTGAAAGAATGACCATCTATCCATACATATACACTTTTCTTGTCGGACGAAGCATAAACTTTGTACTTGCGTCCATTTATCCATAAGTAATAATTTATATCGTCAATCTTTTCGATTTGAAAATTAATAGAAGCATTATTAATAGTAGATATTAATTCATTATTCTGAATTTTACTTTGAATGCTGTAAATAGTATTGTTATATTTTACTTTCATATGTTTACTCTTGAATTATTTCCCATTTGCCAATCTCAAGCCATGGATTGGATTGAATGAGATTATTATGTGATGTAACAAAATTCTTTTTTTGCGAGGACGAATGCAATCCAGCAAGTGATAATGCGGCATTTTGGATTTCTTCGGATGGTTTAGAAGATATTTGAAAATCATTTAGAAAGTTAGTATTGATATTGCCTGCGATATAATCGGGATGTTCTAGCACTTGAATCATAAAAGCAGTCGAAGTTTTCACTCCCAGAATCACATTTTCTTTCAAAGCATTAATCATTCTAATTCTTGATTCCTCGCGATTTTCGCCACAAGTAATTAGTTTAGCAAGAATGGGGTCGTAGTGAATTGGAACTTCGGAACCTTGTTTAACGCCGTTGTCGTATCTCACCCCAACACCTTTTGGTTCTTGTAAGAAATTGATAAAACCCGGACTTGGAAAAAAGTTGTTATCGGGGTCTTCGGCATAAATCCTACACTCAACAGAATGACCGAGTTGTTTTATATCCGATTGAGAATATTGTAATTTGCCGCCATTGGCTATATTCACTTGTAATTTTACTAAGTCAATTCCCGTGGTTAATTCAGTAACGGGATGTTCTACTTGAATTCGTGCGTTTACTTCGAGGAAGTAATAATTTAGGTTCTTATCCACAAGGAATTCGACTGTTCCAATGTTGTCGTATTTAGCAGCACGAGCAACCCTGACTGCAGTTTCGCCCATTTGTTTACGCAATTCAGGTGTCATTATTGGCGATGGGGTTTCCTCAATAATCTTTTGATGACGGCGTTGGATGGAGCATTCTCGCTCGTTAAGGTGAATGGCATTTCCGTGTTTGTCGCAAGCTATCTGAAATTCAATATGACGGGGCGATTGGATGTATTTCTCGAGAAAGATTACGTCGCTACCAAATGCAGAAATGGATTCTCTCATAGCGGCTTCGACCGATGGTTTTAAGTCTTCGATATTCCAAACAACTCTCATACCTTTGCCACCTCCCCCATCCGAAGCTTTTACCAAAACCGGAAAGCCAATTTCTTCTGCTACTTTCTCGAATTCATCGAAATCTTTGCTACCGCCCTTCATACCGGGACAAACGGGCACTCCAGCTTCTATCATCGCTATCCGAGATTGAACCTTGGAACCTAATAATTTCATTGCTTGCCAATTAGGACCTATAAAAGTCAGACCAGCCTCAACAACTTTCTTGTTGAATTCCCACTTTTCGGAAAGAAAACCATAACCAGGATGAATGGCATCACAACCGTTATCGATTGCAACTTGAATAATTTTTTCTTGATTTAAATATGATTCGGATGGCTTGGAATCACCAATAAAAACAGACTCGTCGGCAAATTCTTTATGTAAAGAATTTTTATCAGCTTCGGAATACACGGCAACTGTAACTATGCCCAATTCTTTTAGCGACCTAATAATTCGAACTGCAATTTCTCCCCTATTTGCTATTAATATTTTTTGGAACAATTTTACTCCATTTACAATTTATCAATTGGTAAATTAATCAAAATTTATGGATTTAGGTTCATACATTTTATCAGATATTTCTCTCAATTCATTTTCGAAATCTAATAATTCATCTCTGCTCCATTCCAAATAATTCATCCATCTGTTATCCCTTCCGGCTAATCGTGTGAAAAACAATCTTGCAACAAACTTGTCTTGATTCGGAAATTGCTTGGACAGAACAAAACAATAAATTTTCATCTGCAATGAGTAATAATCAATTTTTTGCTGGTATTCTTCATCATTTCTAATCAGATTATTCTTCCAATCCCAAATTTCATAATTATTGTTTTCATCCTTATATAGTAAATCGATAATGATCTCGACGTAGCGACCTTCCCAATAATAATAAAAAGGCAATTCAAATTGAGATTTTAAGATATAGTTTATTCGTTGTTTTATAAAATTATTCGAAAATACTCGAATTATTTCCTCTTGGATATCATCAAGAATTTCGGAGTTGGAACTACTATTTATATTTTTGATTATTTCGTTTCTTAAGCTTTCGTTGTTGATTTCATCGTTCGTGAACCAATTATGAATATTAGCTATAGTGTTGTGAATTATTGTCCCGCGTTCTCTCCCACTTAATCCTAAATTATCGATGAACTGGCTATCATCCAACAATTCCAAATAATCTAAGTTGAAACCTGCAATATATTTTAAAAAATATTGTTTTTTATTTTTGTGGAATTGTTGGACTTTCGTTGCCGAAATATGTTTGTCTTGATTTGGAAATTCCACGTTTTCTGTTAAAAGTATTGGTACTGATAACTTTTTTTCACAGTAATAATTTAAATCCGAAGAATCAGTGAAATTATTTATTATTTCTATGGGGATTGTTATTAATTGTTTTCTGTGTTCCTGGCTTGGTAATGAAATATTTAAATTTTCTGAAACTTCAACAGAATTAACATAATATATATTGAAAAAGGTGTTATCTGTCTGTATATCTTGACAATCGTAGACAAAAATTATTTTTTCATCCTCTATTCTGTTTTTGTATAAAATGGGAAAATAGAAACTCCCAAAACCTTTCATCATCGACTTTTGATAATTGCCGTTTTTATCTGGACTTAGCAAACTCGATATTATTATTAAATCCTTTGCTCGAGTTGTGGCAACATAAAAGAGTCGTTTTTCCTCTTCTTGTTCAATCAACTTTTGTCTGTATTTTATTAATGAAAATAAAGGTGATAATGCTTCTTCTCTTTTATTGATTAAAATATTGTATTTGATATTTGGGAATTTATTTTCAAAAAATGTTAGTCGGGTCTGTGTGTTTGTCGAAAAATTAGCATTGTAAATAATAACAACTGGAAATTCCAATCCCTTTGCTTTGTGCATCGTAAGTATGTTTACAGCATTTTCGGAGGATATGTCCAATTCTGTGCTCACTTCGAGGGACTCCTTGTAAAGTTCCAATTCAGTCAATAGTTCACCAATTGAATTGATTCCATTGGAACAAATTCGGTTTACTAATGTTTTAAACTTATTTATATTTTGATAGATAATATTCTTCGAGGAAAAATTAACAAACATTTCTTCGTAATTAGTTATTCTCAATAAATATGTAACCAAATCTTGAACAGTAAGGAACTCTTTTTTGATAAATATTTCATTAATAATGTTGTATGCTCTAATGATTTTAGTATTAATGTTCTTATTAACACTAATAAAATTCAAAAAGATTTGCCAATAAGACGTATAATTTTGCAAACCATTCGATATTATATCATAAAGTGTTTGGTCATCTAAACTAAAAAAGTATGACTTGAGAGCAGCCATAAAGTAATAGTTATCATTAGGATCATTTAGAAAATTTAAAAAGGAAAATATATCCATTATTTCTTGTGTTTCAAAAAAATCTTCCGCACCCGTCAATGCAAAAGGAATTTTATTTTTATCTAAAGCCTTTACAAGATTATTTATCAAACTATTTTTGCGAACCAAAATAGCAAAATCGGAGAAAAGGAGTTTTCTTTTGGTCTTTGATTTTGAATCATAGATTTGAATATTATTGTTAATGATATATTTAATGTAATCGCTAACAGATGTTGCCTCGTTGATATTATCCAATTCTTTTTGATGGTTTGAGGTTTCTTCTTCGTTTATTTCATCATTATTTTCAAT
>CALKJQ010000121.1 GCA_937995785.1 Candidatus Kapaibacterium sp. | reverse complement strand
GATTAATTTATTAGGTAAGCGAAACGGCGATGGCGCCCCATCAAATATTGATGGTTTATTACAAATCCCAAATGCATATTTGCATCTTTACAATAAAAAACAATCCCGAATTGGCAGAAAAATGGGTCATATCACTGTTCTGTCCGAAACAATTGAATTAGCATACAAAAATGCAATTGATGCAAATAATCTATTCAAATGGTAATTTTAATTTGCAACCTCCAGAACATTTTGGTAAATAATTTGTTAATTTTGTAATTATTTTTTTATCAAAGTATGGACGATTACCACAGTTGTAAATAAGACAGAGGAATAGTTTTTTGTTACCTCTGTCGACCCTTGAGGAGGAACAAAATGATTTCTTATCTTATGAACAACAATAGTGGTTTCTCAGAATTAGAAAACTGGGAATCTAACTGCTGGATAAACGTTGAATGCCCCACCAACGAAGAAATTAATTTTTTGGTCAACCGTTTTGATGTTCCTATCGGCTTTCTGAACGATACCGAAGACGCCGAAGAACGGCCTCGCATAGAATTCGAAGATGATTGGTATTTTATTATTGTTCGTATCCCTATTAAAATCTTGGATAACGGTTCGGCATCTTATTCCACTGTACCTCTTGGTATAATCTGGAAAGATGATGTTTTTATCTCAATCAGTCAATACCGTAACGATATGGTTACCGATTTTATTGAATATGCCAATAGAAAAAAAATCCCTGTTAATAATTTTTTAGACCTTTTTCTTCGATTATTTCTATCCTCGGCAGTATGGTTCCAAAAATACTTAAAGCAGTTAAATCAACAAATTCGCAACGTTGAGCACGAATTGGAAAAATCAATTCAAAATACAGAATTACAAAATTTATTGAAAATCGAAAAAAGTTTAGTTCTCTTTACTACTTCGTTGAGAGGAAACGATATATTATTAACAAAACTCAAAATCAATCGATTGTTGCGAAATCAATTCGACGAAGAATTGTTCGAAGATGCAGAAATAGAATTGAAGCAAGCCGACGAAACTGCGAGAATTTACATCGATATCCTTAGTGGGACAATGGATGCTTATGCCTCGGTTATATCGAACAATTTAAACGTTGTGATGAAACGTCTTACTTCCATCTCGATAATTTTGATGTTACCTACATTAATTTCGAGTTTATTTGGGATGAATTTGCTAAACTTTATGGAAGATAATCAATTTGGTTTTATAGGTGTTGTTTTCTTTTCGTTTTTAGTTTCCTTCTTTTCCTATCGTTATTTCCGTCAAAAAAATTGGTTCTAAATTAGATTTAATTCTGATGTTTCTCCAAATAACAATGAATTAAAACAAAAAAAAGTCCGATAATTAGCATTATCGGACTTTTAATGTAAGAATTTAAATAAAATAATTATCCTTTCCAGCAAACATTCAAATTACGAGCTGCATAAGCATCATTAATACGCCTTACGGGAGTTGTGTGAGGCGCCGATTTAACCAGTTCGGGATTTTCATCAATTTCTTTGTCGATTGCAATAAGTGCCTGTGCAAATTCTTCCAAACTTTCAATAGTTTCGGTTTCTGTAGGTTCAACCAATAATGCTTCGTGCACGATTAACGGGAAATAAACAGTGGGAGCATGGAATCCATAATCTAATAATCGTTTAACCATTTCCATAGTTGTAACGCCGCGTTTTTTCTGACGGTCGCCACTCATCACAAATTCGTGCATTGATTGTTCGTCGAATGGAAATTCGAAGTAATCTTTCACAAGCGATTTAAGGTAATTTGCATTCAAAATAGCACCACTACTTGTTCGGACGATTCCTTCTTTTCCTAACATTTTTATGTAATTATATGCTCGAACCAATACCAAGAAGTTGCCATAAAATGTGTGTACTTTACCTATTGATTTAGGTAAATCGTAATCAAAGCTATAAATTCCATCAGCAAATTTAATTTGTGGAACAGGCAAATACGGAAGTAATCTTTCGGAAACCACAACGGGACCGGCACCGGGTCCGCCACCTCCGTGAGGGGTAGAAAAGGTTTTGTGCAAATTTATATGGAGTGCATCGACGCCAAATTTACCTGGTTGAGCGATTCCAATTAAGGCGTTAAGATTAGCCCCATCCATATAAAGCAATGCTCCGGCTTCGTGCAAAGCTTTTTCGATTACGCATATATTTTTTTCGAATATGCCTAAAGTGTTTGGGTTGGTTAGCATCAAAGCGGCAACTTCGTCGTTTATCTTCGACTTTAAGTCGTCGATATCCACTCTGCCGTGTTCATCGGATTTTACGTTAACTATTTGGAAACCGGCGATAGCGGCACTTGCGGGATTAGTCCCGTGAGCCGAATCGGGAATTAAAATCTTGTTGCGTTTGGTGTCTCCGCGATCGAGGTGATAGGCTCTAATCATCATTATGCCTGTGAACTCGCCTGCAGCTCCGGCGGCAGGTTGCAAAGTAACACCGGACATTCCAGTGATATTAACCAAATCCTGACCTAATTCATACATAAGTTGTAATGCACCTTGGATGTGGCTTTCGGGCATAAATGGATGAATATTGGCATAACCATCGAGCCCCGCAGCTTTTTCGTTTGCTTTTGGATTGTATTTCATTGTGCAAGAACCCAAAGGATAAACACCTTTTTCGATGTTATAATTAAGGTGGGATAATCTTTGGAAATGACGGGCAATTTCTATCTCACTAACCTCGGGTAATTCGCAAGGAGTTTGTCGAACATATTGATTTGGAATCTCTTCATTTATGTTGATAGTTTCAACATCCATTTTTGGTAAACTATAAGCACGACGTCCACTATGGGATTTTTCGAATATTAATTTTTCCATAATTCTGAGAATGTTATTTTTGTAAAATTCAAAATTACGATATTTTTTTATATAATTCCAATACTTTTTTTGCGGCTGTCTGCTCTGCCTCTTTTTTGGAATGGGCTATTGCTGTTCCCATTAATTTTTCATCCACATAGACGCCAACAAGAAATAACTTTAAGTGGTCGGGTCCAGATTCGGAAAGTGTTTTATAAATTGGGAAGTTAATACCAAGGGATTGCAAGTGTTCCATTAATTCACTTTTATAATTGTGGGTTTCGTAGGGGTGTTGCATTTCGAGCATTGGAACAAGTTTAGAAAGTATGAATTTTTTTGTAGCATTATACCCACTATCAATGTAGATTGCTCCTACGATAGCTTCCAATAAATTGGAGAGAACATTTAGATTACCAAGTTCCATCATTTTCTTGGTATTTTGCGAAATTTGGATATATTTACCCAAGCCCAATTCGCGTGCTACCTCGCCCATAATTGCACGATTGATAAATTTGGCGCGAAAGCTGCTTAATTGCCCTTCGTCTCTGCTTGGATGATTCTGAAACAAGTAATCTGATATAATAAAGTTATAAATAGAATCTCCAATAAATTCTAATCGTTCGTTGCAAAAAAGTTGAAAGTTATGATTTCCACCAATTTTCTTTATCAATAGTGGAATAATGGAGCGATGAATCAGTGATTGCTTGAATAAATCGATATTATTTATTTTTATCGTTAATATATTCTCTAAATGATTTTGTAAATCGGCAGGAAAAAAATCAAGTTTAGAAATTTCTTCAAAAATAAAATCGGACGAAAACTTTTTGGTTTCCATCCGATTGATAATTAATTGACTTTTTTTGATATTGTCAGAGTTAGTAGAATTTTCCAACTTTATTCATATTTTTTGAAAATAGCAGTTGCATTATGGCCACCAAATCCAAATGTATTACTTAAAGCAACTTTGATTTCCTTCTCGATTGGTTTATTTGGAACATAATTCAAATCGCATTCGGGGTCGGGTGTAAAGTAATTTATAGTTGGTGGAATGATTCCATATTTGATTGCTAAGATGGATACAATGGCTTCGACAGCTCCGGCGGCACCAAGCAAATGACCAACCATAGATTTAGTGGAACTTATCAAAATCTTGTAGGCATAGTCGCCAAATAGTGCTTTTATAGCAGCTGTTTCGTTTTTATCATTGTAAGGTGTGGAGGTGCCGTGTGCGTTGATGTAATCAATATCATTTGGGGTTAAACCAGCATCGGCAATTGCCCATTTCATCGAATTATATGGTCCATCTAATGTAGGTTGGGTGATGTGGAATGCATCATCGCTAAGTCCAAATCCTGCAAACTCGGCATAAATTTGGGCACCTCTATCGAGGGCGTGTTGCTCGGTTTCCAATATCAGAACTCCTCCACCTTCGCCAATCACAAATCCGTCGCGATCTTTGTCGAAAGGTCGGGATGCAACTTCGGGAGCATCGTTCCGAGTTGATAGAGCTTTCATAGAATTGAAACCACCCACTCCCATTTCGTTGATACTGGCTTCGGAACCTCCCACAATCATAACATCAGCATCGCCGCGTTGAATATGCATCAAAGCCGCTGCTAATGAATGAGTGGAGGTAGCACAAGCCGATACAGTTGCATAGTTGGGACCTTTAAAACCATACTTAATTGCAATATGACCTGGCGTGATATCCGATATCATCATTGGAATAAAGAATGGTGAAATTCTATCGGGTTTTTGGCGTTCAATAACCGATTTATATTGTTCCAATAATGTATTCATTCCTCCAATACCACTACTAACAATAACTCCGACGCGTTCCTTGTCGACTTTATCCAAATCGAGTTTGGAATCTTCGATTGCCATTGCAGCAGCTGCCATTGCATAATGGGTGAACAAATCCATTCGTTGTGCTTCTTTTCTATTTATGAATTGCTGGATATCAAATCCTTTCAACTCACAAGCGAAACGAGTATCGAAATTAGTAGCATCAAACCGTGTGATGGGAGCTGCACCGCTCACTCCTTTTTTAATGTTCTCCCAAGTGTCGGAAACATTGTTACCAAGTGCAGTTACAGCTCCAATCCCCGTTACAACTACTTTTGGGTAATTATATTTTGGCATATTTGCTTTGTTTAAATTAACCTAATTTTGAATTTAGATAACTGACAACATCACCGACAGTTTGAATCTTTTCTGCATCGGCTTCGTCAATCGAAATATCGAATTCTTTTTCGAATTCCATAATTAACTCTACTGTATCCAAAGAATCAGCACCTAAATCTTTTGTGAATGATGCTGCATCGGTAATTTGGGATTCTTCAACTCCCAATTTCTTTACGATGATTTCTGTTACTTTTTGTTTTACGTCTGCCATAATAACTCCTTAAAATTTTGTTAAAAAAAATATTTATAGGTATAATCCACCATTTACATTCAATATGTTTCCCGTTATATAAGATGCTTCGTCCGAACATAGAAAAGCAACTGCATTGGCGATATCTTCGGGCTCGGCTACTCGTTTTAATGGTATATTTTCGATGAATGCCTTTTTCTGTTCTTCGTTTAATTTTTCGGTCATTGCAGTCCGAACATATCCTGGGGCAACTAAATTAACCAATATATTTCGGCTTGCCAATTCGCGAGCAATTGATTTGGTGAAACCAACCAATCCTGCTTTGGAAGCAGAATAGTTTGATTGACCTGCATTGCCCATTAATCCTACAACTGAACCAATGTTAACGATTCGACCGTATCTTTGGGACATCATTGGACGAGAGATAATTTTAGTGCAAATAAATGCTCCTTTCAGATTGGTATTTAGAACAGCATCCCATTCGGCTTCGCTCATCCTCATTAGCAAATTGTCGCGAGTTATGCCTGCATTATTGACCAAAATATCAATTTTACTTTCTTCTTCAATTATTGTGTTCACACAATTTTCAATCGAAGTAAAGTTAGTAACATCAGCCTGTAGGCATTTAACGTTTTTGGCTATTTCGGGATTATCGCAGAATATTTCACTTTCGTTAGGTATAACATAATCCAACGCATAAACTTTTGCTCCCTCGCTAGCAAGTTTAATTGCTATCGATTTACCAATTCCGCGGCAACCTCCGGTTACCACTGCCACTCTATTTTCGAACCTATTGTTCATAATTATTTAGTTTGTATAAATTTATAAACTTTAAAATTACAAAAAAAAATCTACTTAATAAAATTTTGATAACTTTCGTATGTATCAATTCCATTTATTTCGATTTCGGATAATGTTCGTTTCAACAATCCTTGTAAAACATTGCCAGCTCCAACTTCAACAAATGATTTTATACCATTCTGATGCATATTTGCCATTATTTGCGACCATTTAACGGGCGATGTTAATTGTGCAATCAGCGCTTGCTTAATTACTTGTGCATTTGTTTCGGGTTGTGCCGTTACGTTGAGGTATACTGGGAATTTAGCATCCCTAAAATTAGTAGAATTAATCGCTTCTGTTAATTTTTCGGATGAGCTTTCGAGCAAGGGCGAGTGGAATGCACCACTCACTACTAATTCTTTCACCATCCGAGCACCTGCAGATTTAAATTTATCTGCTGAGTTTCTTAACAAATCTCTTGAACCCGAGACAACTAATTGACCTGGTGAATTATAATTAGCTGGCACTACTATGTTACCATTGCCATTTTCGGTGATTTCGCGGCATATTTCCTCGACTTTTTCGTCTGCTAAACCTATAATGGCAAACATTGTTCCGGGTTTTTCGACCCCACTTTGGAACATAAGTTGACCGCGTAGCGAAACTAATTTTAAACCTTCCTCGTAACTTAAAACTTCCGCTGCATATAATGCCGCATACTCACCCACACTATGACCTGCAGTTGCAATTGGATCGACTTTATTTTTTATCAAATCGAAAAGAAGAGCACTATGGACAAATAATGCTGGTTGGGTATAGCGTGTTTCTTTTAATGTTTCTAATGGTCCGTTGAAACAAATGTCGGAAATTTGGTAACCCAATATTTCGTCTGCTTTTTGAAACATACCTTTGGCATAATCTGAGTTTTGGAACAAATCCAAACCCATTCCTACATATTGCGAACCTTGACCGGGAAAAACAATCGCTGTTCTCATATTAAACCTCTTTGATTCATATTCCAACGCAACAAAATAGCACCCCAAGTAAATCCAGCTCCAAAACCTGAAAGGACAATGTTGTCGCCTTTTTTAATCTTGCCTTGGGAATACCATTCCGAGAGGCAAATAGGGATGGTTGCTGCAGTTGTATTTCCGAATTTTTGGATATTAATCATTACTTTTTCGGGATTTAATCCCATACGATCAGCAGTAGCAGAAATGATTCTTAAATTTGCTTGATGAGGAACCAAATAAGCTATATCTTCGTGAGTTAAGTTATTTCGTTCCATAATTTCGACGGAAACGTCAGCCATACCTTTTACTGCCGCTTTAAATACGTTTTGACCATCTTGGAAAATATAATGTTCTTTGTTATCGACTGTTTCGTGGGAAGCGGGCTTGAAGCTACCACCGGCAATTTGTTTTAGATATCGACCACCATCGCCATCGATATGCAAAATATGGTCTATAAGTCCCATATTTGGGTCGTCGCTCATTTCGATTAAGCATACTCCGGCACCATCGCCGAACAAAACTGCAGTTGCTCTATCGTTCAAATCCATAATAGAGGTCATTTTGTCGGCACCACAAAGCAGAACTTTTTTGGATGTTCCACTTTCGACCAACGAACAAGCAGTTCTGAGAGCAAACAAAAATCCTGAACAAGCCGCCGAAATGTCGAATCCCCAGACGTTTTTCATACCTAATTTGTGCTGAACTACTGCAGCAGTGTTTGGGAACATATGGTCGGGAGTAACTGTTGCAACAATGATTGTGTCTATTTCTTCGGGGTTAATATTATAATCTTTGAATAATTTTTGTGCAGCTGGAACAATTAAATCCGAAGTTGCACCTTCTTTTAAAAATCTACGTTCTTTGATTCCTGTTCTGGCAATTATCCACTCATCCGAAGTGTCTAAATATTTTTCGAAATAAGAATTATCAATAATGTCGGATGGTAAAAAATGAGATATTGCCGTAATAGTTGCTGGCATATTAATTATCCTTAATTCTTTAATGTATTTTGTTTTATGATACTTTCAATTTTTGAAATAAGTTGATATTCGCGAAGTTCAACAGCTTTTTTGATCATATTCATAATAGCTATTGGTGAGGATTTGCCGTGTCCTACTATCGAGATACCGTTAACTCCCAAAACAGGAACTCCACCATACTCCTGATAATCTAATTCCTTGAATAACCCTTTTAGTGCTGGTACCGACAATCCTACTTTAATTTTGTTGATGAAACTTGTCGAGGCAATTTGCTTTAATTTTGTTTTTAGCATCGAACCGAAGCTTTCGGCAAATTTTAAAATAACATTTCCAACATATCCATCACAAACAACCACATCAACAGTTCCATGCAATATATCGCGTCCTTCCACATTGCCAATAAAATTTAAATCACTTTTTTTCAGCATCGAATAAGCTTCTTTTATGGCATCAGTTCCTTTGGAATCTTCTTCACCAATGTTTAGCAATGCAATCGATGGTTTTTCGATTTTATAGGCTATGCTGTAGTAAATCGAGCCCATTAACGCAAATTCATAAAGAAATCTACTTTTATGGTCAATCGTTGCTCCCACATCGATAAGCAGGGTTGGACGTGATTTTGTTGTTGGGAAAAACGAAGCTATTGTTGGACGACTCACGCCGGGGATTCTTCCCAATAATACGGTGGATGTTGTTAAAGTTGCTCCCGTGTTTCCAGCCGAAACAAATGCATCGATTTGATGGTTAGCCAAATCGGATATACCTTTGTATAGAGGTGAATTTTTTTTGGTTTTTAGGATTTCTGTTGGGTCGTCGCTCATTTTGATTGTATCGGTAGTATTAACGATTGTAAAGATTGAAGTGTCCACATTATTTTGATTGGCAATTTGTTGAATTTTGTCGGCATCGCCATATAAATAAATGGAAACTCCCTTGTTTCCGAAAGCATTATAAGCTAATTTTGCACCTAAAATTTCATTTTTAGGTGCAAAATCACCACCCATTGCATCAACTCCAATCTTCATAGATACTTATTTTTCGATTACTAATCGACCATTGTAGTATCCACATTCGGGACATGCAGAATGAGATAGTTTTAGAGAACCACATTGGGGGCACTCAACAGTTTGTTGAGGTGTTGCTTTGTAGTGTGTTCTTCTTTTGTCTCTTCTTGTAGATGAAAATCTTCTGTTTGGATTTGGCATTAGTATCCTCTATCTTTTTTTTTAAAATTTCAATTTCTTTAGTTCAGACCATCGGGGGTCTGATTCTTCTTCTATTCCTAAATCGGGGTAGATATCATTCAGATCTTTACCTCGGAACTGTGGTGCTACTTTTTTCATAGGTATGTTCAGTATTAATTCTTGGCGAAGTTCCTCGGATAGATCCAAGAACTGATCGTCTTCGTGTATGATTATTTCTCCGTTTTCGTTTTCGAATTCACCTTTTTCTTTAAGTATTGCATATAACTCGTTATTGACGATAAAACTATAATCAAATCTTGCATTAATTTCGTCTTGGTATTCTTCCAATGAAATGTCGCAGATGAGATTAGTTTTGCATTTTGCAACTCCAACAACGGTATATCTTTTACCAATTTTGGTTAATTTTCCTTCGACTGTAATGTTACCAAAGAACTCAACAGGTAAATCCCTTAAATTGCTAACTTTGTCTTCTAAAATAAAGTCCGACTCTCCATCTTTGATACCGTGAATTCTAATCTTTAGCATCAGTTATGTCTATTCAATTATAAAGATTACAAAATTAAGAAAAAAAAAGGAATTAACCTAAACTTCTTATTAATTACTTATTTATGTATTCAATGATTTAATTGTGAGATGGTGGTACTAATATATTTATTGGCAAAAGAAAAAAAGGCTACTTTTTGATAAGTAGCCTTATGAATATAAATATTTTTACTTTATTAAATTCCTTCCTTAATGGTAGCGTATAAGTAATCTCTGTTCAGCTTGGCAATAAAGCGAACCGAAATATTTTTGGGACAAGCAGCCTCACACTCATAGTAATTGGAACAGCCTCCAAATCCTTCGTCCTCCATTCTTTTAATCATTGCCCTTGTTCTGATTACTTTTTCGGGTTGACCTTGGGGCAATAAATTGAGTTGGCTTGCTTTTGCTGCTACAAACAGCATAGCAGAACCGTTAGGACATGCAGCTGCACACGCACCACATCCGATGCATTGTGCTGCATCCATTGCCAAATCGGCTATTCCTTTGGCAATTGGCATAGCATTAGCATCGGGAGCGGAACCTACATTGGCAGATATAAAACCACCAGCTTGGATAATCCTATCGTAGGAAGCCCTATCGACAATTAAATCCTTCATAACAGGAAACGCTTTATTGCGGAAGGGTTCCACGTAAATTTCATCGCCATCTTTGAATTGACGCATATGCAATTGACAGGTGGTAGTGCCCATTTGAGGACCGTGAGGTCGTCCGTTAATAACCATCGAACAAGTTCCACAAATACCTTCGCGGCAATCGTGTTCGAATGCAACAGGGTCTTCGTTTTTGGCTATTAATTCTTCGTTCAAAACATCAAGCATTTCCAAAAAAGACATATCGGGGCTTACGTCGTTCATATCATATTGTTTTATTTTACCCTCTGTTTCGGGATTTGCCTGTCGCCATATATGTAATTTAATTCTCATTTGTAGCTCCTTTCGCCTAATTGTACAAATTCGTAATTTAAATCTTCTTTGTGTAATGTTGGTTCAGCACCAACTCCGGTGAATTCCCATGCGGCAACGTATGAATATTCGGCATCGTTGCGTTTGGCTTCGCCTTCTTCGGTTTGATATTCCTCGCGGAAATGTGCGCCACAAGATTCTTCTCTTTTGAGAGCATCCAAAGCCATAACCTCAGCAAATTCCATAAAATCGGCTACCCTGCCGGCTTTTTCGATAACTGGATTGATATAAGAATCCGGTCCAACGATTTTTAAATCATTCCAAAATTCTTCGCGAACTTCACGAATAAGCTGCAAACCTTTTTCCAAACCAGCTTTATTGCGAGCCATTCCAACATAGTCCCACATAATTTTCCCTAATTTGCGATGAAGTTGCATTGGGGACTGTTTTCCGTTGATATTTATTAATTTTTGAATTCGTTCTTGCACTTCTTTTTCGGTTTGGACAAATGCGGGATGATCTGTCGGAAGAGTTTGAGGTTTGCCTTTCGAAAAATAAGCATTGATTGTGTATGGTATCACAAAGTAACCATCGGCTAAACCTTGCATAAGTGCACTTGCACCTAATCGATTTGCTCCGTGATCCGAGAAATTGGCTTCGCCGAGAACAAATAGACCTGGTATGTTGCTCATTAAGTTGTAATCAACCCATAGCCCGCCCATTGTGTAGTGGACAGCTGGATAAATCATCATTGGTTCTTTATATGGATCGACGCCTGTTATTCTTTCGTACATTTCGAACAGATTACCATAGCGTTCTTCGATAACTTTTTTTCCTAATCTATTTATTGCATCACTAAAATCAAGATAAACTGCTTGACCAGTGGCATTCACTCCTCGTCCTTCGTCGCATACTCGTTTGGCAGCTCTCGAAGAAATGTCGCGTGGCGATAGGTTTCCATACGATGGATACATTCTCTCAAGGTAATAATCCCTTTCGTCTTCGGGGATTTGATTGGGAGGACGCTTATCTCCAACTTTCTTTGACACCCAAATGCGACCATCATTGCGAAGAGATTCACTCATCAAAGTTAGTTTGCTTTGATGTTCGCCACTTGCGGGGATGCAAGTTGGATGAATTTGGGTAAAGCAAGGATTGGCAAAATAAGCACCTCGTTTGTAGGCACGATATGTTGCAGTTACGTTGCAATATTGGGCATTTGTCGAGAGGAAAAACACGTTGCCATAACCACCTGTAGCCAAAATAACAGCATCTCCATAATGGGATTCTATCTTGCCCGAAACTAAATCACGAACGACTATGCCAACAGCTCGTCCATCGACAACTACTAAATCCATCATTTCTTTTCGAGTGTGCATTGTTACTTTTTTGGCGGCAATTTGTCGGCTCAATGCTGAATAAACCCCCAGAAGTAATTGTTGCCCGGTTTGCCCACGGGCA
The DNA here is from genome assembly GCA_937995785.1 of Candidatus Kapaibacterium sp. GTDB lineage: Bacteria > Bacteroidota > Ignavibacteria > Kapaibacteriales > UBA2268 > GWF2-33-9. Next base: position 14,347 of record CALKJQ010000121.1, on the reverse strand, counting down.
TAAAATGTGCGGGAAACGAGTGCACCGCCAAAAGAGCGATTTGCAAGAGTTCCGCCATATTCGCGTGCAAATGGAACTCCCATTGCAACACTTTGGTCAATGATATTCGCACTAACTTCCGCTAACCTATACACATTGGCTTCGCGTGAGCGGAAATCTCCACCTTTAATAGTATCGTAGAACAACCTCCAAACGCTGTCGCCATCGTTTTGATAATTTTTTGCAGCATTTATCCCTCCTTGGGCAGCTATTGAATGGGCTCTGCGTGGTGAATCATGGTAGGTAAATGCATCCACATTATAACCAAGTTCGGCTAAAGTTGCGGCTGCAGCACCACCGGCTAATCCAGTTCCCACAACAATTACTTTAAATTTCCTCTTGTTTGCGGGATTCACGGGTTTAACTTCGGATTTGAATTTCGACCATTTATTTTCTAATGGTCCATCGGGAATATTAGCTTTTAAACTCATTGAGCACCTCCAAGAAAACCAAACAAAACAGATAATGGGATTGAAAGATATGCTAATGCTATAAAAGTTCCATAAATTACGCTAACCTTAATAATGAAGGGAGTAAATTTTGGACCATTCAGTCCAAGGGTTTGGAACATACTTTGCATCGCATGGGATATGTGAACTCCAAGTAAAATAACCGCAATTATATAAAAAATCGAAACGATGGGATCTTTAAAGCCGTCAATCACCATTTTATAAGCATCGTGTCGAATCTTTTTTACGTCCAGACCTTGATCGTAGGAGATATTAAAACCTAAATCGGTTGGTATAAGCTTTGCAACGGAATATTGTTCCTCGTAATGCTTAAACTCGGGATTTATGTCTCTGGTTGTGAAATGAAGAATATGGAAAATAAGAAAGCAAGCGATCATAATTCCAGTCCAAATCATCGAACGGGAATTAATTTTCGCCTTCAAATAATTTGTTACAGCATACTTCTGTGGTTTCACATTGTTGTTGTATAGTTTAAGATAAACCGATGTGATGATGTGGAAAACGAGTGAAAGGATTAAAATAATTCTTTCGACCCATAGCAACTCACCTAAGCTTTGCAAAAAAGCTGCATAGGAATTGAAAACGTCTTTTCCTATGAATATCTGTAAGTTACCAATAACATGACCCGTGATGAACACTCCCAGATAAAGCCCGGTTATTGCCATCACAAATTTACTAATAACCAGATGGTTAAGATATTTGAACATAGTACCTGTAGTTTTTTTGTGTTACAATATTTAATGTAATTGAATAATCAATAATTATCGAAATTACAAAAAAAATTATCTCATTGTTACTTCATTATGAATTATGATATATTATTAATGATTTAGTGTTTGTTAAAATATTAATAAGATTTTTACAAATTGAAATTTTTTTTGATATTTTTTGATTTTTTATTAATTTTACTAAATATATATAAACAAAAATGGAAATCACAGTTAAAAGATTGTCTGAAGAAGAAATAATCCGAAGAAAAATAAGACAATGGCCAATTTGGCAAAAAGAAATATCAAAATTTGAATGGTTCTACACAGACACCGAAGAATGCTTATTTCTGGATGGCAAAGTTACAATTCATTACAACGGCAACATTCTCGATGTGGGTAAAGGTGATTTTGTTACTTTCCCAAAAGGTTTGAAATGCGTTTGGGAAGTTATTGAGCCCATTCGTAAACACTACAATTTCAAATAACAAGGAATGGACAAATGCCCAAAATTGGTCGATTAGTATTGTTGTTAGTTATTATTGCGTTCAATTATTCTTATGCTCAACAAACATCAAGAAAATCGAGTAGCCTTCAACCTCTAAAAATCTATATTGCAGGTATTGAAATTGGGAAGAATCTTGAAGATTTAAATCCTTCATCTATCGAAGCAGCTTTTGCTTTTTCGATGATGCTTACTAATTTCTTCGATATGGTTCCTCAAAAGTATGTGGATTCGACAAGAATTCAATGGAAAAGAGAAGGTAGGGCTTTTACAATTGCGGAATTAGCCAAACACTTTCAAGCTGATTTTTTGGTTTATATAAATTTAAATCGATTCAAAAATATTCTAAGATGTGATATAACATTACTTTTCGACAAAGACTATCAGAAAAAAAGCAATGGAAGTGGCTATTCGTTTATTAACTATCAAGACACAGTATCCAAAAAATATCTATACGACCCTTCTATTCTCACTGCACTTCAAAGAGCATTTGCTGTGGCAGTTAAAGACAGCAATTTATTCGCAAAAGCCAAGAATCCCATAGTTCCTATTCCTTCTTTGGTAATCACGGGGATTGAATTTCGCAAAAAAGAAGGGTTGTTAAATTGGTCCCTGTTTGCTAATTCTGTTGTAAATTCTTACTTTATTATCGAGAAAATTTTTGAAATAACTGCGAAAAGTAATGTTTATCAACCTTTCGACATTGAAACAAGGGATTCGATTTATGCTACCTTCAATTTCTTTGCACCCGAGAACTATAAAGCCCCCAACCAAATGGAACTATATGCCCTAAGACAATTCGAGGTGGAAACAATAATTACCGGTGTATTCGAACACACGATTGAAGGGGGAGAATTAACTCTTATACTTGCTCGGTTTACTAATTCGGGGCTCACCGAAATTAATCGAGTGAAGGGATTGGTTACTAAAGATTCACTTGTAGAATTAGAAAAAGTGTTAACAGAACTTACCAATAAATTAATTGGCAAAGAAATCTTAACAGAAGATTAAACTTTTCTTTGGTCAAACACGTCTATATGATTTCACTAATCTTATAAAAATATCGAATCATCTTTACCTTTTATAACAAAAATTCTAATTCTATGAAAAAAACTATTCTTATTGTTTGTGCAATATTTTTTGCAGCTATTGATATATATTCTCAAACATACTCGCTCGAAGGCACTGTTATAGATAAACAAACTGACAAACCTTTAAAGAGTGCATCGGTTTCGGTCCATCGCAAACGCGATAGTTTGTTGATTAAAGGCGACGTTACCGATAAAGATGGCAAGTTCAAAATCGAAAATATCGAGCATAAAAATTTGTATATAAAAATCAACTTTGTTGGGTATAAACCTTTGTTCAAAGACGTCAAGTTCGAAAGTGAACCAAAAATTAATTTGGGGAAACTATACTTGGATATTGATGTTGTTCAGATGAAATCAGTTCAAGTAGTGGACGATATGGTGAGAGCCGAAATTAAAAACGATACGACCGAATTCAACACAAAAGCAATAAAAACACAGCCAAATGCCGAAGCAGAGGAATTAATAAAGAAAATTCCCGGAGTGCAAGTGGACCGACAAACTGGTAGCGTTAAGGCACAAGGAGAAGACGTAAAAGAAGTATTGGTAAATGGTCGTCAGTACTTTGGCGACGACCCAATGATGGCAATGCGGAACCTCCCCGCCGATGTTATCGATAGAGTTCAAATTTTCGATAAAATGAGCGACCAAGCCCAATTTTCGGGTTTCGATGATGGTTCTCGTTACAAAGCAATGAATTTAATTACCAAAGGTGGAGTATTGGTTTTTGGTAAACTTTATGGAGGTTATGGATACCAAGATAAATACACAGCTGGTGGTAATGTGAATTGGATGACCAACACAGCACGCGTTTCGATTATTGGAATGAGCAACAACGTGAACCAACTTAATTTTAATTTCCAAGACATATTGGGGATTTTTGGTTCGGGTGGAGGCGGCGGAAGTCGCAGCCATGGACCGAGCAATCAGGTGAGACAAAGAATATTTTCCACTGGAACTCAGTTTATGCGTCCTCCTGCTGGTGGTGGTCCATTTGGTTCTCTGTCTGATTTTTTTGTTGGAAATCTAAATGGATTGACCTCTACCCACGCAGTTGGCATCAACTATACAGATCTTTATGCCGAACAACTTCAGCTGAATATGAGTTATTTTCTGAATTATACCGACAACGAAAATGATGAAAATTTGCAAAGGCGATATTTTATACAAAACGATAATGACTACCTCTACAATCAATCTACTATGAATAATACCAAAAATTTAAATCATAGAATAAATGGTAGAATCGAATGGAATTTGGATTCCAATACCAGACTGATTATCCGACCCAATGGCTCAATTCAAACTGCCGATTCGCGTTATTCCCTATTGGGCAATAGCATTACAGATTTAAATCAACTTTTGAATAATCAAGATAGTAAAACAAATTCGGAATATGGCGGGTACAATTTTTCCAACGAAACTACATTAATGGAGAAATTCGATAAAAAAGGACGAACTTTATCATTAAGTGTTAGGAATCAATTTAATAAAAATGATGGCGATTACTATTTAAATTCATATTATAACGAATTTTTGCAACAATTTTCTGACACTTTAAATCAATACAATAAATCGCTTCGCAACGGTGCAAGTCATCGTGGCGAACTAACCTATACCGAACCGCTCGATACAAATATGCAGTTATCACTCACCTACGAACCCTCTATCACCAACGATAAAGAAGACCGAGCTCTTTACAAATTCAATATTACCGAAAAAGATTATAATATTATCGATTCATCGTTATCGAACTACTCGATTGCCCAAACGACCAACCATCGAATTGGTATGGGATATCGGTTTAATAGCACATTTGTGGATTTCAACATAAATTTAAACTATCAGGTTTCGAATTTGAGCAACGAGAAACAGAAGATATTCCCTTACACAATCGAGAAAAACTACTTTAACTGGATTCCAAGAGCATTCTTCAATTTCAAGTTGTCCGATAAATCGAGCATAAGAGCCCATTTCTCGGTATCTACTCAATCACCATCGGTAACTCAACTAAGTCCCGTTGTTAATAATTCCAATCCTTTGCAGATTAGCACCGGCAACCCGAATTTGAACCAATCCGTAAATTATAATTTCTTTACTCGTTATTTTGGAATTTTCAATAACAATCGCAGCAATTATTTCTTAATGTTCAATATATCAAAAACTGATAATTACATTTCAAATATTACTTTTTTTGCTCCTAAAGATACAATAATCAATAATTATAATGTTATTAAAGGTACTCAGGTTTCTATTCCTCAAAATTTCGGCTCGGCATATTCGGCTCGCTCTTTCACAACATTGAGTGTTCCCGTCGATTTAATTAAATCGACTTTGAATCTTAATGGTGGTTTTAGCTATACCGAAGCACCTGGATTAATAAACAATTTGGATAATATTTCCAAAACATACACCTACAACTTAGGTTTCGATCTTAATAGCAATATTTCTCCCGAAATTGATTTCTCGGTCGGGACTTCTGCTTTATACAATTTAATGCGAAATAATGTACGAAGTACATTCAATGGTGAATATTATAATATAATTTCATATGCACGAATTAATTGGACATTTTGGAAAACCTTTTTTGTCTCGCTCGATTTGAACCACAGATATTCAACAGGATATTCGTCCGGCTATAATCAAGATTTGTTCATAACAAATTTAACTTTAGGAAATCGTGCTATATTCAACAATAATTTTGATGTTAGACTACAAATTTTTGATTTGTTCGACCAAACAAGAAGTATCTCGAGAAATATTACTGATGCTTATTTCGAGGATATCAACAGTTTGGCACTGCGTCGATATGGGATGTTAGCTATAACTTATTACCTTAGACCATTTTAATGTAATCTGATTTTTAATCAGATGATTTCATTAATGCAAGAACTATTTTTCCAATTCTTCGGGTTCTTGTTTCATTTTTCTTGGATTCTGTTAGATAGGCAATGTACTCTTTTTTATGAGACGGAGGCAAACTAAGAAATTTCGCCTTCGCTTGCGGAAATTTATTTAACTCCATAAGTAGATCTTCGGGAATTCCTAATTGCGAATTCATATCAAAACTTTTTTTGAGTAATTTTGTTTTTTTATGGAGTTCAATTTATGAAAAACTTTACAATTTTGTTCACGATTTCCCTTATTTTATTAATCGGATGTAACAAAAATCAAAACACAAACGAGGAAACTAAAAAAATGGAAGCAGAATTAAGAACCATTATCGATAATTTTTTAGTCGATTATAAGCCTCTGGAGGAAAAAACTTATACGGCATATTGGAACGCCTCAATCAATTCGACCGACTCGAATTGGGCAATATTTGCAGATTTGGATATGCAAATGAATAAAATGTTTTCGAACAAAGATTTATTCGAGAAAGTAAAAAAAATAAAAGAATCGGGCAAAATTCAAGATCCTATACTTAACCAAGAACTAATTGTGTTCTACAATGCTATTTTGAGCAAACAAGCAGACACGACACTTTTGAATCAAATTTCGAAACTTACTTCGGAAATAGAACTAAAATATTCCAATTTTCGAACAAATTACAAAGGTAAAAAACTGAGCGACAACGAAGTTGAAGAAATGTTGAAACAAAATAAAAATTCCAAAGAATTAGAAGAAGTGTGGAACGAACAAAAGAAAATCGGAACATTGGTTGCTGCCGATATTCTAAAATTAGTAGGGTTGCGAAACCAATTAGCCAAAGGATTAGGTTTTAACAACTATCACGAAATGTCGCTTACTCTAAGCGGGCAAGATCCAAAAGAGGTTTCGGCATTGTTCGACGAATTGGATAAACTTACCCACTACGCATTTGCCGAATTAATGAAAGAGATTAATGAAAATATTGCCAAGCAAGTGAATAAAAGTCCCGATGAGTTAATGCCATGGCACTATCAAAATAGATTCTTCCAAGAAGCTCCAAAGATCTACGAAATCGATTTAGATACTTATTACAAAAATCAAGATTTAATTAAATTAACTAACGATTACTACAAATCATTGAATTTGGATTGCGAAGATATTTTAGAGCGAAGCGATTTGTTCGAAAAACCAAACAAGAACCAACACGCATACTGCATCAATATAAATCGGGAAAAACGCGATATACGAATTTTGTGTAATACCAAACCAACTGCCCGTTGGATGGAAACTAATTTACACGAAATGGGACACGCACTTTACGAAAAATACTATGCCGAAGATTTACCTTGGTTGCTTAAAACACCCGCCCATATTTTTACAACCGAAGCAGTTGCTATGATTTTTGGTCGATTTGCTTCAAATCCACAATGGATGATGGATATGCAAATTATCAAACCCGAAGATAAAGATAAAATTTTGCCAACTTCCCAAAAAATATTAAGAATGCAACAATTAGTATTTAGCAGATGGGCACAGGTAATGTATCGTTTCGAAAAAGCAATGTACGACAATCCCGAGCAAGATTTAAACAAGCTTTGGTGGGATTTGGTTGAAAAATATCAGATGATTAAACGTCCTTCGAACCGAAATATGCCCGATTGGGCAACCAAAATACATATAGCAACAAGCCCTTGCTATTACCACAACTATCTGTTAGGCGAACTATTTGCTTCGCAGATGTATGAATATATTTCTGCAAAAATTTTGAATAAACCCGACCAGATTGTTAGTTTTTACAATGAGCCAAAAGTTGGCGAGTTTTTCCGTGATAAAATTTTCGCAGTTGGTGCTAAATATCAATGGAACGATATGATTGAAAAAGCAACGGGAGAAAAATTAACTGCTAAGTACTTCGCTAAGCAGTTTGTTAATTAAGATTACACAATTTAAATTATCGAGAAAAATAGAGGCAACAAGCCTCTGTTTTTTTTTGCAGTTTGATTTATCGAAAATAATAATATCTTTAATTGTGCTAAAAGCCTAAAATAACCGAGAGTAAATATATTATATAAAGAATAACAAAGAAACTACCTTCTAATCGTGCAATAGTATATTTTTTAAAGAATATTATTGCGGCAAGTAACAATATTGAAACGAAAACATTGAAAATCACATCGGAATTAATCGAAGATGAAATAGGCATCGGCATTATAGTGGCAGTAATTCCCAATATCCATAAAGTATTGAAGATATTAGAACCAACAATATTCCCGATTGCAATATCAGCTTTGTTTTTATAAGCTGCAATCACTGATGTTGCCAATTCGGGTAGTGATGTTCCGATGGCAACGATAGTCAATCCAATTATTCGCTCGGACATTCCGAACATTTTTGCGAGAATTACTGCATTATCCACTATCATTTCCCCACCATAATATAACCCGAACAATCCCCCAATTATCAAAAATATTGATAATAGTGTTGTGTATTCTTTGGCTCCATCGCCTTCGGGGGCATAAAATTCTTTTGCTAGTTCGACTGTGTAATACAAAAAGATTACAAACAGAAGTAAAAGCAATATTCCATCTGTACGAGATAGAGAGTTGGACTGGGCATTATCAAATAGAACATCGTTCGACATAAAATACACTGCAACAATTGCCAATATTGCAAAAGGTATTTCTTTCCAAGTAGTATTGTATTGAACTGCAAGAGGAGTAAAGATTGCCGAAATGCCCAATATCAAAAGTATGTTCGAAATATTGCTCCCTATAATATTTCCAAAGGCAAGATCTGAGTTGCCATTGATTGCCGAAAGTATGTTTACAACCAATTCGGGAGCGGAAGTGCCAAATGCAACTATTGTTAAACCAATTACAATTGGTTGAATTTTAAACTTTAATGCAATAGATGATGCACCACGTACTAATGATTCGCCACCTGCGATAAGTATTGCAAGACCTAATATGAGTAGTAAAATTGGTATCGTCATTGGACTTTATTTTTTTGCCTTAATGACGAATTTAGAAATGGATATTGGTATTAAGTATTATTTAAAATCTGCTTCGAAGATTGCTTGGAAATTGAATGTATTCAACGAAACATACTGGCCTAAATCCACATTCAGAAAACCACGAATTCCGCTATTTTTTGTTTCTTGATAAACTGAAAAAATTATACCTAATTCCTTTTCGTTTATTATGTATTTGCGACCAGTACGCAAATCCTTGACAACTAAATCAACTCGAACTAAACTTTTTCTGTTGGGATCGACTGTATTGTTGATTTTACCTAACGGAATAGATAAACTATCAATACTCAATCTCATCGATACTACCCTATCGTTTCTATTATTGATAACTTCGTCGGGGATAGTGCTATTTACTTCGATATCGAGCCAAACTATGCTTTCGTCTTTTGTTGTATCGATTACGACCCTATTTCTCAATAATTTATGGTTAGTTCCCCAAGCCATTGACGAACCTCTTGGTCCAATCGAAAAATACTCCACAAAGTTCCATTTTGCAACCATCTCGACGGGCGATTTTATACTATCGGTTGGTTCGGGTTTAGTTGGGTTCAATTCGGTAATACGAACATTTGGGTCTGTGCCAAATGTATCGGTACAACCATTGATAATAATGAGGATTATAAATAAAAAAAGCAGTGATAATAATTTATTTTTCATTATTCTATCCCTGGATTAAAAGTGGAAAATTATACCGTAGTTCAAACTAATTTTCTTTGCATAAAATTCGTTATTTTGATGCAAATGTCTTAACAATGAGCCTTCCACTCCAATTATGAAGCCATATTCTTTGGATGGACTAATTTCGGTTCCTATCATAAATCTGCCAATTTGTCCTATTTTGTTACCTCCAAGGTAAAGATTAGCAAATGTTTTAAAATTATCATAATTTAACCAATTCCATTTTCCAATTATACCGAGTGATGTAAAATTCGTGTTTTGTTCGTATCTAAAGTCCATCGACTCGATTTGTCCCGTATAATCGAGGTAATAGAATTCCTGACGAAGGTCTAAACCTATGGATAGATTTGGATTGAAATCATACATTAAAACTAATGATTTTGAGTCGAATAGTGGCTGAGATGACCGAGGCAAAGGACTTTGCGGAAGAGAATAGCTATCATTGCCTGTAAACATAGCAGAAATATTTTGCAAACCAAGGCTTTTAACAGCATAATCGAATGGGATTAATTGAATGTTATCGATTTTCAGCGAATTGTTTAATGAGTTAATTATATCGTTTTGCGATAATGGTTTCAATGTGTTTTGCTTATTAAAATCTGTTGCAGAAATAAAAGGCAAATATGTATTTTGCAATGAGCCAATTTCTTCATCATCATTTTGCTTATTTTCAGAATTCAAAATCTTTTCTTCATTTTTTTGTATATATACATATTTGATTTTTTCGGGCTGAGAGTTTATTTTATTGTGTTTGCTATCTAATTCATTATTGGAAACAATTGGAATTTGATTATTTTGCTCAATATTTATTTTTTTTGAATTTCCCGCAATTTGCGAAGAATTGTTATTATCGGAATTATGTGAGTTGAAAAAATAAAACAATGCAACGGTGATGATTATTGATGCAAGATTAGTTAAAATCAATCCGCTGTATTTTGCCCAAAAAGAAGTGGCAATAGCGGTTGTAGCAGTTGCATTTGTTGCAACAGTAGAGATGCCGAGATTAGAAAATATTGCATTTGTGGCAACCATACTTGGCTGATATGCCGTAAAATCAGTAAGAGCAGCTCGTTCGAACGACAAATATTGCTTAAACTCCGAGCGTAGGGCAGGATTTTTTGCCATATTATCGAATAGGTTCTGTTCTGTAATCGGGTCTAAACCCTCGTCGATAAACCTGTGAATTAATTCCGAATTTTCCATTTATTTTATCTCCTTATTATCTCAATTAATAAACTCATCATAGTATGGTTTAAGTATTGTTTTTATTTGTTGTTTGGCACGGAATACGCGTTTACGGGCATTTTCGGTAGTTATATCCAAAACCTCGGCAATTTCGTCGTATTCCAATCCATCGTAAAGCCTAAGCACCAATGGTTCTCTGTATTTTAGTTCCAAACTTTCGATGGCTTTTTGTATGACCTTCAAATTGGAATTTGCAAATTCTTCGATTATTGAATAAGAACTATAATCTATGGCATAATTCATATGTTTGGTTTTCTCGTCTCTTATTACATTTAATGATAAATTCCGAGCAATTCTCAACAAAAAGCTTAGCAAACTCACTTTCATCTTGTCGATGCGAACATTTTGATAAAATTTAATAAAAGTATCCTGGAAAATGTCCTCGGCAATTTGCTTATCCTTTATAATCTTATAGCAATACGAGTGCACTCTCGTTGCATATCGTTGATATATGCAGCGGAACGAAGCATCCGATAGCTGCTTATTTTCGGACAACAAGCCGTTCAATAATTCGATATCTTCTAATTTTCGGCAATCCAATTAGTTTCTAAGCTCTGATTATTTAATTTACACGTAAAACGTTAATTTGTTCCAAAATTACAAAATTTACTATCTATTAATTTTGAAAAACTTTGTTCGTCGATATATTCATATTTTTTATTAGATGGATTATTATGATTAAATCAGCACCAACAAATATTGAAATTAATAAATTGATAGCGGACAGATGGAGTCCTCGTTCCTTTGATTCTTCGCGTCATTTAACGAAAGAACAAATCACACAACTTCTCGAATCAGCCCGTTGGGCACCATCGTCGATGAACGAACAGCCATGGAGATTTTTGGTTTTCAATCGAATCGATACAAACAACCATTTCCAAGAGGTTTTTGATTGTCTATCCGAAGGCAACCAAGCTTGGTGCAAAAACGTAAATACTTTTATTTTAGTTGTTGCTCTCACAAAATATAGCAACGGCGATTTTAACGCCAGTGCTCAGTTCGATACCGGACTTGCAACAGGCAATTTGCTTATACAAGCGGTTTCTATGGGACTTGCAACCCATCCTATGGGTGGATACGATAAGCAAAAAGTGAAAGAAATATTGGGTTTGTCCGACGATTTAGTTCAATTGGCAATAATTGCTGTCGGTTATCAAGCCGAAGCAGAATTATTAGATAATCCTGCACTTGTGAAAAGAGAGAAAGCACCACGAGTAAGAAAAGATTTAGATGAATTAATGATTAAAATTTAGTTAGGATAAGAAGTAATTTTAGAATAAAATCTTAAAATTGCAAATTATTTATCTTCGAGGTAGCCATATTTTTCGGGATATGGTGGCAATGGTAATGAGTCGGGAATTCCCATTAGAGGGAAATCTTTTCTCAATGGATAAATTGGTTCGTCCGTTTCGGGATTTTTGTAATCCTCGGTCATATAAAAACGACGCAGGAATGGGTGATTGTCGAAAATAATACCATACATATCGTAAGTTTCCCTTTCGTACCAATTAGCACTTTCCCATATCGAAGTTACCGAAGGACAATGAGGATGGTGTTCTTCAATTAGTGTTTTGACAATCAAATACCATTTTTTTGTAAGTGAATATAAAATATATACAACTTCAAATCTATAAGGTTTTTTGAGCCAATCTACAGCAGTGATATCGATGCACATATCAAAATGAGTTTCGGGATTGCTCTTAAGTTCTGCCATCACATCTAAAAGAACATCCTTTTTAATAAGCAAAGTTAGTTGGTTGCGATGTTCGTAAAAATCGAATTGAACTTGTTTGGGTTCTAAGATAGCGGACAAAGTATGTTTATCGATATACATAAAAAACCTTAATTATTTCTCGAATTTTTAAGAATATTATTCTTGGCAGTATCAATATCGTCGTTAAAACTGAACAATTGGTCGATTTTTGTCATCGACATTAAATTCCTAACAAATTTGTTTGCATTCACAATATGGACGGGAATGTTATATTCACGCAATTGTCGGTGAGCTAACAAAAAAGCTCCCAGCCCCGAGCTATCCATAGATTTTACTTTGCCGATTTCGAAAACCATTCCTTGAATGTCGGGTTGGGCTTCTATTAAAATTTTAGCCTTTAAATCGGGTGCATTATCGGCTCCAACGCTTTCTTCTTTAATTGTGAATACAATTATCTTATCATCATTTTCTATCGAGAATTTCATTTTTTTCGTAATATTGTTTTTGTTGTAAATCAAAATTAATAATTTGTGAACAAAAAAACAAATAAAAACGATAATATAAATAATATTTTGATTATTCGATTAAGTTCAATTGGAGATATAGTTCTCTCGTCTCCAATTGTAAGGGTTCTTAAAAATTCCTACCCCTTTGGCAGCTTGTTTTTTATTACCTTCGACCATTTTAGGGAAACTATTATTTACAATCGAAGTATTGATGAAAAAATTTTTATGTCTAAGACAGAATTAAAAACTGATGCTTCGAATTATCTGAGCAAATGTTACGAAAATCTGACTAATACGAAATTCGATGTAATAATTGATTTGCAAAACAACCGCTATTCCAAGAAAATCATCTCGCATTTAAATTACTCCAATCTCTATAAATTGAATAAGCAAAGACTCCACAAATTGTCATTAGTTTTCCTAAAAAAGCCCTTAATAGGCAATTACAGCGTTGTAGAGAATTATTTTTCGTGCCTCAATAATGATTTGGATATTCAAAATGATAATTTGGGACTTGAATTTTGGTTAGAAAACGAATCGGTTTACCCTACTGAAAGAAAATTAAAAATAAACAAAGAAAAAATAATTGTTTCGATAGCACCCGGTGCATCACATAAAACAAAGCAATGGTTACCCGATTACTTTGCGGAACTGGTAAATTTGTTTGCAAATGAATTTAATAGAAATATCGAAATTAGATTGCTGGGTTCATCGAATGAAATAGATATTACCGATTACATCGAAAAAAAATCAAAGATGAATATTCGCAACTTTGTGTCCAAAACAAATTTAATCGCATCAGCCCAATTGATTGATGAATCCGATTTGTTTGTAACCAACGATACGGGCTTAATGCATATAGCAGCGGCAAGGAAAGTGCCAACCATTGCTATATTTGGCTCGTCGGTCGGGGAATTAGGGTTTGCTCATTCCAATAAAAATTTTAAAATTATAGAAGAAAAAATGTGGTGCCGTCCTTGTTCCCATATAGGTCGAAATCGATGCCCGCTACTTCATTTTAATTGTATGAAAAAAATAAAGCCCCTTCGGGTGTTCTGTGCTTGTTTGGAATTACTCAATCAACAATAAATCCGAAGAATTTCAGATATTTTGTTTCTGGTAAAGCATCAAGTATAGGGTGGTCGGGCGATTGCAGTCCGCGATAAATAAGCCGTAAATTTCGTTTGCTGGTGTGGGCAGCTCGTTGGATTATGTCGTAGAATTTATCTTCGAAGATATGGTGGGAACAACTTGAGGTAAGTAATATTCCGCCCTTTATCAAATTTCGCATAGCAAGTTTATTAATTTGGTAATATGCTCCAATTGCTTCGGGAATATTTTTTTTACTCTTAGTGAATGCAGGTGGGTCCGACACAACGATATCATATTTCTCGGAGTTTTTTTTCAAGAATTCAAAACAATCTTGCTCGATAAATTCAACATTAGAAAAACGATTATAATCAGCATTATTCCTTGCACTTTGGATTGCAGTT
>CALKJQ010000120.1 GCA_937995785.1 Candidatus Kapaibacterium sp. | reverse complement strand
TGCCTTTACATTTTTTGCTTGAACCGTGTTTATTGCATCATTGAACTGTGCATTTTGGTGTCCGCCAAAGTCTGTCAAAAATTTTGCTTCGCCAATAACATACTTGCCATTGAAACGACCAATAAAATCAAGTCCTTTGCTGTGTTTGTAGTTCAATTCATTGTAAGCAAAATCCATCAACTGTTTGTCGCTTCCGTTTAGAATTGCGTCTTTTTTGTTTTTGGTGAATTCTTCAAAAGATACAGGTTGAATACCTAATGCTTTGGTATTTAGCCAACGTCTGAAAAAAGGTCCGATTTGTCGGTTGGTTTCTTTGGGTTCGCTGCAACGTTCAAAGATTTTATCAAGTCCCATTTCATAAAGCCGACCGCAAATACGGTTAATTGTTTTTGGATTTCTCTCAATTGAAGAAGGGTCTCGTTTAAGGTATGCAATGTAGCTGTCTTTAATTGGAAACAAGTCAAGTTTTAAAAGTTCTTTGATTAAAGCGTCATTATTTTTCTTTTTGAAGGCTTTTTCAATATTTTCCCAACGCTCATTATTTATTTCTCTAATTCCTTCTGGAATAGTCGGATATACTTGAAAAAGATCGTCAAGATATGACCTTTGATTTGCGTATTCTATGCTTAATTCCGTCCAATAATTCATTAGTTAATTTATTTTTTAAGTCAAAATATAGTTTTGTTTTGTAAATAAACAGCCAAAAAATGATTAAGATACAAAATTCTTTATTTTAATTAATTTTTTTACTCTATTTCGATAGTTTCGCCATATTCCAACACTTTGGCATTAAATCCTCGGGCGGTGGCTTTTTGGGCAAATTCGTGCGGGTTTGCATTAATCACGGGAAAAGTGTTATAATGAATGGGAATTACCAACTTTGGTTTGACGAATTCGGCAGCTTTGATTGCATCATCGATGCCCATAGTGAAGTTATCGCCAATGGGTGCTAAAAAAACATCGATTTCATCGGTTTCGCCTATGAGTTTCATATCCATAAATAAGCCCGTATCGCCAGCGTGATATACTTTTTTTCCGCCAATTGTTACAATCACTCCTGCTGGTTCGCCCATATACTCGTTTTCGTTGTTGGACGAGCCATGGTGGGCTACGGTAAATTTCACTTTTCCGAATGGAAAGTTGAAACTACCACCAATATGCATATTGTGGGCTTTTGCTCCATTTCGAGCAACATAATTAGCAAGTTCATTGACAGCAATCACTAAGGCGTCATTCTTTTGGGCAATTTGCATCGTATCGCCAAAGTGGTCGCCATGGGCATGGGTTAATATGATATAATTTGCTTCCACGTCTTGCCATTTGATTGGACAAGTAGGGTTACCCGTAATAAAGGGGTCGATAATCACTTGGTTTGTGCCATCATCTAAAATTACAGCAGAATGACTTAAATAACGTAATTTTAACATAAACAATCTCTCCAATTTTTGTTTTTTATAAAAGAACAATTTAGCAAATTATTGTATTTATTTTTTTAATTTCAGTTTTTGTCAGACTAAATATTTAAAAAGAATATTTTGGTAATGACTAATAAGAACAATTCGATATCTTTATGACAGACCAATCAATTCTTAACCGCTTCGAATCAACAGTAACTTATCAAATTAACTTATGTCCATTATTAACCAAAGTTAGAATAATATACTGTTCTTAATTATTCGTCTCTGCCAATTATATCAATAAATAACCATTTTTGTCGTTATAACTTAAAGACTTAAAGAAATGATAATTATTTGGCACAATTTTTACCAAATGTTCAATGTTGGATAAAATTATGCTAATTTTGACCGATAACTAAATTACAAAAGGAACAAAAATGTCGGAAGATCTACAAAAACAAGAACCAGAGATACCTAAAAAGAAAGAGAAAAAGCAGGGTGGCGGAGGCTTGTCCCTTCCAATGATGATAATTGTTGGTGTAGGTGGGTTGGTGCTCGTTTTGGTTGCTGTTATATTTGGCTATTTTATCGCAACAAAGTTGTTCCCAAGCCAACCGATAGTGGTTCAAGGAGGACAACCCGTAGAAAAAGCGCATCACAAAGATTCCGAAGAAGAGGAAGAGGAAGAAAAACCCGAAATGCACGAACTCCTTTATATGGAACTTGGACGAATAACAACCAATCCCAAAGATGCACCTTCCACCTTTGTTGTGGTTAATTTATCTTTCGAATTTTCGCCACGCAAAAAGGACGACGAAATGATGAAAGAGGTTATAGGCAAGGAAGGATTGAATTTGGAAAGCCCGATAATTAAAAAGATGCAAGGAAGAATAAAGAGTGCAATCAATAATTCATTGGCATCGATGACTTTGGTTGATTTGAACTCAAAACGACCCGAATTGCAAAAAGTGTTTCAAGAATTATTGAAGCCAACTTTCAAAGATTATGGCTTTAAATTATATAGTGTAGGTTTATTAGAATTTATTATCCAAGAATAATAGTTTTAATATACTTTAAAAAAATAATAGGATATGGCAGATTTATTATCACAAAATGAAATAGATAATCTGCTGTCAGAAATGACAAGTGGAAGGATCCAGGTCGAGGATGTTATTAGCGGTAAGTTCAAAACATCCGATATTAGCAATTATGATTTTCGCCGACCGAACCGAATTTCTAAAAACCAGTTAAGAACTCTGCAAACCGTTCACGAGAATTTTGCAGAAGTTTTTGGGTATTATTTAGTATCCAAGCTACAATCATTGATATCAGTTGAAGTTACTTCGCTCGACCAGTTGTTTTATTCCGAGTTTATTTTGTCGGTATCCAACCCAAGTTGCCTATATGTGTTCGATATAATGGGAACAGACGGAAATGGAATATTGGAGATAAGCCCCCAATTAGCATTAGTAATAGTAGAAAAATTGCTTGGTGGCAGCGGTGAATCAGTTCCAAAGCCCCGCTCGATTACTCCGATAGAGCAAGCCGTAATAAGAGGACTAATCGAGCATGCGTTGTCGGATTTGGGTAATGCTTGGAAGTCGATATCGGAGATTAATTTTCGGTATTCACGATTGGAAATGGAAGCCGACTTTGTTCAAGTTGCTCCTTCGTCGGAAATTGTTTTAGTGGTATCATTCGATGTTAACGTAGGCGTAAACACCTATATGATGAACCTATGTTTCCCCACATTTGCTTTAGAAGAAGTATTAACTAGACTAAACCGACAACAAGTAACATCGTCCAATGTAACGATACCGATGAAAAAACGCCGCGAGAACTTCCAGATGCTCCATAAGCAAATTTCAACTACTTATCTGCCCGTTGTTGCCGAATTGGCAAAGACTTCAATAAAAGTTGGCGAATTGCTATCTCTCGAACCGGGGGATATAATCAAATTGGACAAAAGAATTAACGAAGAAGTAGAAATTTTGATTAATGAAAAACGCAAATTAGCAGGTCGCCCGGGAAGCGTGGAAGGCAAAAAAGCCGTAAGAATAACCCGCGCACTTAAAGAAGAAGATTTAATAGAACAAGATTTAAGATTTAAACCAGAGGAACAAATATGACAATGACACAAGAAGAAATCGATGCTCTAATTGGTGGTGGTTTGGATGTTTCGGCAATCGAAACAATGACAGAAGCCGAAGAACCAAAGTCGGAAATCGCTCCAACAGATGATATCAAAATTGAAGGTATCGACCCCAAACTACAATTATTGTTGGATTTGCAATTGCCAGTTTCGATTGAATTAGGTAGGACAAATATGTTGATAAGAGACATTTTGAGATTGGGACGGGGCTCCGTAATAGAATTCGATAAATTAGTTAGCGAACCAATTGATGTGCTAATCAACGGCAAAAAAGTTGCCGAAGGAGAAGTTGTGGTAATCGATAAACACTTCGGTATTAGAATTACAACATTAATAGACCCTGCCGAAAGATTAAAAACGGCAAGAGGATAAAAGGGATTTTAACTATGGATAGTGGTATCTTAAATTCGCTATTAATTCTTTCGGCATGTGTTATAGTATTGTTTGGAATTTCCAATTATTTAAAAAAAGTAAATAGGAAAAATTCCAATAATTTAGGTGAATACGAAGGTAAAATTCTTTCGAGAATCCCATTGATGAAAAACACCTTTTTGTATATTATAAAAATTGGTAGTCGAACATTCCTATTGGGTGCAAGCGATAAGTCAGTATCATTAATTTCGGAACTCAAACCAAATCAAACTGACATTGGCTCGACAGAATTCCCTAACTCCTCTTATGCCAATATGACCAAAAAAGTTCAAACAATTGAAGAGCTGCAGCAAAACAATCCAAAGGATTTGTCTTTTCGAGCATTTTTAAAGTCAGCATTCTCCAAAAATAATTAGTTTTGTAATTTCTGTAAATTATTGTTAACAAATTTGTTAATTTGTTATTATTTTTAATTTGGAAAATATTACAAAACATATTTTATTTTTATTTTTATTTGTCTCTGCTATAAACCTTAGCGATGCACAATTATCATATATTTCCGAAAATCTTTATCCTTCGATAATTAATAAAGATTTTAACGAAATAAATATTATCAATTTTATTGGAGCTTCGCAGACTTTTCAGAATGAACTTTCAAATTATATCACCTCCAAGGCAACCATAAACAATTTGCCTTATAAGTTCTTTTCAACATTCTATTACGAGTTCGAGCGTAATCCATCAATGAGTAAATTTATCCAAAATGAATTTAGAAAAGGACTAATAAATTTAAGAGAAAATGTGCCTTTCTTCGATAAAACAGTAGCCGAAAACGATTTAATCTCGATAAGAAATTTTTATCAATTAAATGGTTACCACGATGCCCAAGTTAGTTATAGGTTCTATCCTTTGCCCAAGACAAAAGATAATGTTCTTGATTTTATAATTTACGAAGGTAATAGGTATATCATTAAGGAAGTTGTTTATAATGGTTTGGAAAATGTTGCCGATGAATTGAAAGAAAAAATTGAAGAATTGAAAAACATCAAGTTAAATAACTATTTTAGCGAACCATTTATCCAAAATTCATTGAATACGCTCACTTCATTTCTTAAGAACAACGGCTACTATAGCGCCGAGTATTCCACTCCCGTTGTGAGTATGGATACAATCGACAAATCAGACTTGATTTCAGTTAATTTCTCGTTAGGCAATCGCTATCGCATAGGCTCAATCGAATTTATTGATAGTTCGAATAACCAACCTTTAATTGCTATGGAAATGAAGAAAAAGCAATTAGCTTTCGAAATTGGAGAATGGTATAGCAACTATAAATTAGAACAAACTAAAGACAATTTTTTATCTCTCGGTTTGTTCGAAATCGTTGCAATCGACACCACATCACGATTTAAATCTCAAACAGATAGTACTTTGAATTTTGTTGTATTTCTATCGTATCGCAAGCAACAAGAGTATGGGGTTGGTTTTTCGCTGAACCAAACAAGAATGGACAACTTGGTTAACATAGGATTAGAGGCTAATTATCGACATCGAAATATATTTAATGCCGCACAGGAATTCTCGCCTTTCGCTAATATTTATGCCAAAGACATATTCTCGACAATTACTTCGGGTAGTATAGAATTGGAAACACAAATAGGCTTTAAATATACTCAGCCATTGCTTTGGACAATAGATAATAGCAGAATATCACTTTTAACCTCACTAAGTTATTCGCTTCGGTCACTGAACAACTTTTTTACGATATCTACTTTTAATTTGCCAGTTACATTTGCAATTAGATTCCCACGAATAACCTATTTCAATAGGGGGAGTGTCGATTTCCAATTTTTAAGAGAAAATCCAATTAATTTTGACGATGCATTGAGCGAGGCTATTTCATCTGCTCAAAATGAACAAGATGTAAACAATATTTTGAGTGCTTTTCTGCTTTACCAAGATTTATCAGATTATCTTAAGGAACAACAATACCATTTGTTCACTTCGAATATTATTGGTTTGTCGCTAACCGGCGATACACGAAATAATCCGTTTTCGCCCACAAGTGGCTATTTTACATTTTTAGGTTTAGATGGTTGGAATCCAATTTTTTTCCCAAAAGAAGTATCGGGGTTGGCAAGATACCTAAGAGTGCAATTCACTCACTATCAGTTTTTTAAGATTACGCCAACAACAACATTAGGACTTAAGGGAAAGTTCGGAGGTATTCAATTGCTCGAGGATGGCAATAGTTATGTTCCTATTGATAGGCAATTTTTCTGCGGCGGAGCCAACAGCGTTAGGGCTTGGCCCTCGCGTCAGTTGCGTTATTCCAATTTCACTTCGGATAGTCTCGATAGCCGTAACACCTACCAATTTTTACAAAATTTTATTGGCAACGGAGTCCTTGTCGAGGGTAGTATAGAATTTCGGTTTGGCTTCCCAAAACCACCAGGATTGAATATATTTTTGCAAAATTTGGTCGAAAATTTGAAAACGACCTTGTTTTTGGATTTTGGGAATGCTTTCCATTGGTTTTTGAGTAATGAGGATATCCAAGTTAAACCTTTGGACTATATCACGAAACTTGCAGTAGGTGGGGGTATTGGAATTCGATACGAAACCCCTATTGGACCATTGAGGGTGGATTTTGCAGTACCTATCTACGACCCATTGTATATACGGAAACCATTTCAGCAAGTTACATTTAATTTTGGATTAGGACATGCCTTTTAGCATAAATCCATATCAAAAAATAAAGTTCCAAGATGGGACATTCGATGCAGTTATTTGCTTGAATACCAAAAATCCTGAAATAGAATTAATTAAAACCTTAAAGGGAGTTCCTATACTTGCCGCAGATGGTGCAGGCTTGTATTTGCTAAATAATGGTATAATTCCTAATTATGTTATTGGCGACTTGGATTCCTTTGGCAAAGATGAATTATCCGAATCCTATCCTAAGGAAAAATTAATATATCTGCCCGACCAAGACAGGAATGATTTCGAAAAAACTTTGGATTTTGCAAGGATTAAGAATTACCATAAGTTAATAGTATTTGGCATACATGGGGGCGAATACGAACACTCGCTGAACAATTGGAGCGTGCTTAGTAAATTTTCTGATATTATGAACATCGTGATTTACGACTTGGATAGATACGGCTTTTGTATTTCTCGAAGTTCGCATATCGAAACAATACCAAACGAAATTGTTTCGCTAATTCCCAAAGGTTATGCCAAAATTAACACTTCTGGACTAAAATGGAACTTAATAGATGAATCTCTCGCTTTAGGAGTGCGCGAAGGAGCTCGCAATATTGCTTTATCCAACGAAATCACAATAGATGTGTCGGACGGCGAAATACTTGTTTTTATCAATTCTCGTTTTCCAAAAATACTTGTAAAGGAGTAATTATGAAAGAATTGTTGAATAGAATAGTAATTGCACTAATTGGCATACCACTCGCAATCTTCATTATTTGGTTTGGCAGTTGGCTCTATTTTATCTCGATTCTGATTATTGCCTCGATAGCTCTATATGAGTTTCATTCCTTGGTTAAATCCAAGGACATAAAGTCCTTTTGGGGGTTGAATTTGCTAACATTGATTTCAGTTTTAATTTTTACATTCTTTGTTACTTTAATCGACTTTGCTTTTGTTCGAAGTTATATAATAACCCAAACAGCAAACATCTTATTCACTTATTTTATTCTATATTTTATAATTCTATCATTAAGCGTATTGTTCTTTCGCACTCAAAACAGAATTGTAACATTTTCGGTATCAGTCGGAATTCTATTTTATCTGCTTTTGCCATTTGTTAGTTTGATATTAATAAGATTATATAATTTTGGAACTTTGAACTACAAAAATTCTTGGATGTTTTTGCTTACTTATTTTTTTAGTATTTGGATATGCGATACATTTGCATATTTTGTTGGTAAAAAATGGGGAAAACATAAAATTGCACCTTCGATAAGCCCCAAAAAAAGTTGGGAAGGGGGCATAGCAGGTTTGATTGGTGCAATTTTTTCTTTTATTATATTTAGCATCATTTTTGATATTAACTTCAATACATTCCACCAAATTATCTTAGGATTATTAATTGGTGTATTCGGTCAAGTGGGCGACTTTGTGGAATCGAGCTTCAAACGAGATGTCCAGGTAAAAGATTCTTCACATTTGCTTGGCAGTCACGGTGGAATTTTGGATAGATTTGATAGTATCATTTTTTCATCTCCAATCGTATTATTATATATAATAAATCTTTAATTTTGCAGTCAAGATTATTATTTTATACTTTTAGGTGAATTATGAAAAATAAATTTTTGTTCATTCTGGCATTTATAATACTCGCAATTCCATTATTTTCGCAGAATAAAGACGATGAGGATAAATTCAATCCTTTCAAAATCGATGATAAAATGAAGTATTACAACAAAGATGGTTATGAATATATCTACAATTTTTCATTCGAAAGAGTTTACAATGCTTGCAAAAAAGCAATAGAGGAATTGGGATGCCAAATCCTAAATCAGTCCTATAACCAAACCGATGAAGGATTATACAAAGGAAAAGTATTCTCCGATTATTGCGTGTTTGCGAGCAAGTCCGATACCATTGTCGATGCTTTATCGCGTTATAGTGTTCGGGTGCCTATTATTCGCGGTGGTGTGTGGGTTAATGGACGGATGCAATATAAATTTATCCTTACTGAAAATAGCGACGGAACCACTAAATTAAAATTAACAGGTCAGATTAGTGGTCGTGAGGATTATGTTACTTCCAAAGTCCATTTTTGGGAGTCCAATGGATTGTTCGAAATGGCTATCCTTGAGCGAATCAATATTATTTTATTCGAAACCCAAAGGGAATAACGTTTTTATTGTATTTTTTGATTATCAAAAGATTGAAAATAAAGTTTCATTATTTAAATATGTATTTTTTTGAATTAAAAAAAACTATATAAAAAAAAGGTGAGCCGAAAAAACTCACCCTTTTAATTCGATAATTATTGGTAATTAGTTTTGTTTAGTAACTTTTATTGATAAATTATCATTTATATCACTGAAATTCAAGAAATATACACCATTTGGCAATTTACTTAAATCTACTTTCTGGCTCTTACTATTGCCAATATTTTGCTGTAACATAAAATTGCCTTCGATATTGAATACTTCCAAAAACAAGTCGTTATTATTCGATAATACTTCAAATTCGGCAAAGTCGCTAACAATTTGGGATTTCATTGATATCAATATGTTGCCTAATTGGCTACTTTCGATAATTTCGTTTGTACTTTCTTTATTCAGTGGGACATTAACAAATAAGTTACGAGGGTTGGACGCACAGCTGTTATTATCGAATACAATCAATTTATAATGGTTCAACCCCACACTTGGGTATACGTTGGTTGGATTATTAATGACGTTACCGTTACCATCAGTCCACAAAAACGTAAATGGACTTGCTCCATATAAATTTGTAATCAAATTATTTAAATTTAGAACCATATTTTTGGGATGTGTGATTAAAGAAGGCATTGAAAAGCGAGGTTGCTGATTAATACCAATGTTTACAGTTTTTTGTGCAGTCAAGCCCGTAACATTATCTTTTACGTTTAATGTAACCATACGAGGAACCGAAGGGTTTCGATAAATTGGATTATTCGAACGATAATCATCAAAAAGCGAGATAGGAGTCCAAGAATATGAATAATTTCCCGAGCCGTTAACAACAGTAATGTTTTGTCCATAAGGGCTGAACACACCCATATGTGTGGCAGTGTTTTTGCAAACATTCGAATTGGTTAAATTAATCACAGGTTTGGTTATAACTTGGAAAACCGAAACGCTACCGCTCACTTCGTTGGCAACAACAATTAAGTTTTGTCCGTTAGGTGATTTGTCGGCTGGAATGAATTTTATACTTTCCGGACCTAAATCGCCTATTGTTTCCAATTGCGATTTTGTTGGCGTTTTTGGAAAAGGTGCATTGAAATTTCGATAGTTAAAATAATCAACATAAGTTGGAGCGGCAGGATTGGTTATGTTATAAACAAAAAATCCGCCCGTTCTTTCCAATACAATAAATGCGTAAGTATTACCATCAATTTCGGCAACAACCACATCTTCGGGCTCGGGTCCCTTGTTGTCGCTTCGGGTGTCGAACGAATTCGAAGTATGTTCTGTATTGAAATATGTAGGATATATCTGAGCAAGTCTTTTTTCGAATTCGGAGCCACTATCCCAAACAAGATTTAATTCTTCGTCCCATATGGAAAACGACCTGCTGCCAAAAACATATAATTTTTCGAAAAATCCGTCGTTGTTTTCGTCGCCAAGTGAGCTCGTAACAGTTAATCTTCCTAAGTTTGCATCTTTTTTCAATTCGATGGCATCGGGAAAAGCAACGGGGTCTAAGTTTAGTGCACTTACTCTTTTTTCTTCTGAAAAGCCCGAATAATCACGCGAATCTCCCTCGTTGGCAGTTATTAAATAAGTTTTACCATTTTGGGTAACAGTTGTAATCCCATCGGGCTGATACATTCCAAAAACAGGCCAATTTTGAATATTAATTTTGCCATCTTTATCGCTCGCATCCAATTCATTGCCAATCAAATTATGGTTTTTGAAGCCTAATGGTTTAAGGTAAATAATATTGCCGTTTGTTATGTCGATTTTGGCAACAGCATTGTTTTCTTGTAATGTTACAAAAGCATATTTACTATTTTTATCAATTGTTGCATATTCGGGTTCTAAGTCCTTCGAAGCAGAAGCATTCAAACCAAAAATACGGATACCTTGACTTCTCAACAAATTTTCCTGTCCATCAAAGGATGTGAAATCAACATTAGTAACAATTGGGTTGTTCACCCCATTAATTAAATCGATTATCGAAATGCTACCTTTGGGGTCGATTGTGTAATTGTCGTTTGGCTCACCTTCGTTGCAAACAACAATATATCTTCCGTTAGGCGAAAATGTTAGCATGTCGGGTAATGCACCAACTTGGACTTGGTTTAAGTAATTTCCGTTAGCATCGAAGAATACCACATTACCATTATCGGTTTTAGTCGCCGATTCTACTGCAACCGCAACAAGTCCATCATAAACAGCAACACTATTAGCAGTTGCACCCCAATTGGTGAGAGATATTTGACTTTTAAGTGTTGGTGAGCTCACATTGCTCAAATCCAATACAAGCAGGTTCGAGGAAACAGCGCTGACTAAGAACAAATGTTTCGAAGCGGGATCGTAAGCGGTAATTTCGGCGGCACTTTTATTAAAAATTCCCGTGTGGTAGGAACTTATGTGCTTGATTTGAAAAAAAGTGTTTGCAAAACCAGTATTAGCAAACAATACAAATGCAAGTATGATGAGTAATATTTTCCTCATTTTTAATCCTTTATTGATGAAACAAAGAACAAAATTACCTTAGGAATTTGAACATATAGTAAATGTTATGTTAAGACAAATTTATTTTTGCGAAAGTTCAATGGGTTAACCAGCATAAA
>CALKJQ010000119.1 GCA_937995785.1 Candidatus Kapaibacterium sp. | reverse complement strand
TTGCCTTAAATCAATAGAAAACTCTCAAACTAAATTTAAGTTCGAAACAATAGTGGTCGATAACAACTCAAATGACTTTTCTGTTGAATACCTAAAACCTCAGTTCCCGAATGTTCAATTTATTCAGCTCGAGAGCAATTTGGGCTTTGCCAAAGCCAATAATA
Organism: Candidatus Kapaibacterium sp.; assembly: GCA_937995785.1. Lineage (GTDB taxonomy): Bacteria > Bacteroidota > Ignavibacteria > Kapaibacteriales > UBA2268 > GWF2-33-9. Next base: position 38,947 of record CALKJQ010000119.1, on the reverse strand, counting down.
TCGGTTTGCAAAAAGCCACCGGAAAATATGTCCTTTTTTTGAACCCCGACACAAGGGTCGATGTCGATACTTTTCAGGTAATGAAGGATTATATGGATGCCAATCCCGAGGTTTATATTTCTGGATGCAAATTACTCAACCCCGATGGTTCGTTCCAGCTCCCATGCCGTCGCGGCTTCCCAACTCCATGGGCTGCATTTTCCAAACTATTTGGATTGCAATCACTTTTTCCTAAATCAAAATTATTCGCAAAATATAATCAGACTTACCGCTCAACCGAGGAAACATATTACATAGACTCTGTTATGGGTGCGTTTATGTTTTGCAGGACTGATATTATCAAACAACTGAATGGTTTCGAAGAAGACTTTTTTATGTATGGAGAAGATTTGGATTTATGCTATCGTGCCACGAAATTAGGTGGAAAAGTTGCTTATGTCCATTCCACATCAACAATACATTTTAAAGGCGAAAGCACCAAACGAAGTTCAATCGACGAGATTAAGCATTTTTACGAGGCAATGGAAATATTTGTTCGTAAACATTATTCCTACTCGCGTCCATTTTTGTTTTTGTTGCGATTAGGAATATTCATTAGAACCTTTTTTGCATATATATTTAAATTCAAAAACGATATACCAATTATTCTCACAGATATAATAATAGTCAATGCGGCATTACTATTGGCAACTCCCGTGCGTTTCAATAATTTTCTTGGATTTCCCGACTATGCCTATCCACTCGTGTTCATAGTGTTGTCGATTGTTCAATTTTTCTCGTTTTTTGCTGTTGGCGAATATTTCGAAGGAGAACATTCAGTTAGGAAGGTGTTTTTTGGCTATTTGGTTGCTTTCTTTATCTTAATTGGATTTACCTACTTTTTCAAAGAATACGCATTTAGCCGTGGAGTATTGCTACTCACGATAGGAATTGGAATACTTTTAACATCGATTGTTAGATTGTTTTTGCATTCTTTTTCTCGTGGCAGATCCAATTCAATACCAAGAGTAGTTTTGTTAATAAATTCAACAAAAATCCAATCCTTTTTGAGCGATACCAAAGTTAATAATACACTAAAAAACATCGAATTAGTAGGAATTTTCCTGCTCGATAAGATTCAAAATCCAACTCAAAACCCATTAATAAAAGGTAATATTGAATACCTTATCAAAGACATTAAAAACTATGATTTAGACGAAATTATTATTATTCAAGACCAGCAACACAACGAAAATATCACACTATTGCTGAATAATGCATTGGATTTGGGCAAGAAAGTATATCTTGTGAAAAATATTCAAGATTACACGATTTCTAAGGTGGTAAATTCAGTGAGCAATAACCAATTTATCAAACATTCCCACAAATTAATCCTACCACGTTATCGATTTTTGAAGCGATTCATCGATTTGTTGATTGCAATTTTAACATTAATCATTCTGTTACCTTTTTCCCGATCAAAAAAGTTAAAAGAAACTTATTCTCAAGTTAAATCGGTAATTGTTGGCAACTATTCAATTGTTGGAATATATCCCGTGGACAATATTCGTAATTATAATTCCAAACCAGGAATATTAAATTTAGTATTGTTTGCCGATCCAAATACATTGAACGAAAATACTATCAAAAAACTTAACGATTATTACGAAAACAATTATTCCTTATCATTAGATTTCGATATTTTAGTTAAATTTGTTTTTAAACGAAGGTAAGAAGATGCAAATATTTGATTTTGAGAAACCTATAGTAGAATTAGAAAATAAAATCGAAGAAATTAGAAAGCTCACAGGCGATATAGATATGAGCAGAGAATTAGGAGATTTCGAGGCTAAGTTGTTAGAATTAAAGAAAAATATTTATCAAAGCCTGACAAACTGGCAAAAAGTTCAAATAGCCCGCCATCCCGATAGACCATACTCTTTGGATTATTTTCACAATATTTTCGACGATTTCGTTGAATTGCACGGCGATCGAAAATTTGGCGATGATAAAGCAATAGTTGGTGGAATGGCATCTTTGAACGGCAAAAGTGTAATGGTTGTCGGGCAACAAAAGGGTAGGGGAACAAAAGAAAACTTAATGAGAAACTTCGGTATGTCCAATCCCGAAGGTTATCGCAAAGCTGCTCGTTTGTTCCAACTTGCCGAGCGGTTTGGCAAACCAATTATAACGTTTGTCGATACACCCGGAGCATTTCCAGGCATAGAAGCCGAGCAACGCGGACAAGCCGAAGCCATAGCAGCCAATATGATGTTGATGAGCGATATCAAAGTTCCAATAATTGTGATTATTATTGGCGAAGGCGCCTCCGGTGGTGCTATTGGTATTGGAGTTGGCGATAGAATACTGATGTTCGAATATGCTTGGTATTCTGTGATTTCGCCCGAATCCTGCTCGAGCATTCTATGGAGAAGTTGGGACTTTAAAGAACAAGCTGCCGAAGCTTTAAAGCTCACTGCCGATGAACTTATTAAATTCAATATTATTGATAGAATTATTCCTGAACCTTTGGGCGGGGCTCACAAAAATCCCGAAGAAATTTATAGCACACTTAAACCAATTTTAATTGAAGAATTAGATAATTTGATTAAAATTGAACCCATAAAATTAGTTCAAATGCGTAAAGAGAAATTCTATAAAATGGGAGTTTGGGAAGAAAAGTGATAGATAAACCAAGAATTGTTTTCTTCGGGACACCTGAAATTGCAGTTCCAACTCTCGAAGCAATTTATAAACAATTTGGAATAATTGCAGTTGTTACCAATCCCGACAAAGTTCAAGGACGTGGCCGAAAACTACTACCTTGCGAAGTTAAATTAGCGGCTCAATCACTAAATATTCAGACAATTGAACCCGATGACCTAAAATCTCGAGATTTTGCTAATCGCCTAAGAGAACTAAAACCAGACATCTTTGTAGTATTTGCTTTCAAAATACTTCCAAATTGGTTACTCTCCATACCCAAGATTGGTTCGTTCAACATACACCCAAGTTTGCTTCCCAAATACCGAGGTGCCGCCCCCATCAATCACGCCATTATCAATGGAGATAAGATTACTGGTATATCAACCTTTTTGATGGAAGAAAAAGTTGATGCCGGTGGCATTTTGCTGCAAGAAGAATTACTCATACCCGATAATTCAACAGCCGGAGATTTAATTCAAATTGTAAAGCTTAAAGCACCCGATATTGCATTGAGAACAATTAAACTACTTGTTTCAGGTAATTACGAAATTATTAAACAAGACAATTCTTTGGTTACGAAAGCACCAAAATTACTCAAAGAGAATTGTAAAATTAATTTTAACCAACCCGCCGAAAAAGTTAAAAATTTTATTAACGGAGTATCGCCCGACCCAGCTGCTTGGACTGAATGGAACGGGCAACAAGTGAAATTTTATCGAACTATTGTTAACAACAATCCAATAGGTTTAAAGCCTAATGTATTTTTCATACAAAACAAAAATTTCTTCGTAGGATGTGCCGATGGGGAAATTAAAGTTTTAGAAATACAAATGCCCACAAAAAAAGTGATGAAAATCGCAGACTTTTTGAATGGTTATAAAGGAAATTCTATTGGTTACTTCGAATAGAATTAGTCTTTTTTTCTTGTCCAATAAGTAGTTCGTCCTATTAGAGAAATACCAATATAACCACGTATTTTCAACTTATCTTTGTTTTCCAATTCCATAAAACAGCTATAAGTTTTGCCACTTTTGGGGTCGTAGATTTTTCCATCAGACCATTCATCTTTGCCATCGAAAACAAAGTCTTTGAGAATAACAAGCCCAACTATGGGTCTATCTTTGAATTTATCGTCTGGATTTTTATCATCTATTTTGGGTTTTCCGTCCCGCAATGGTTCTTTGAGCCAAATTATTTTGCCAAAATATTTATTCCCCGATTTATAAATTTCTATCAGGGATTCATTATTCTCGGAATACCATTGTCCCAAAACATCATCGGCTTTTTGTTGTGCCATCAACAATGATGTAAAAAGGAAAAAGAGAGCAACAAAAACAAAATTATACTTCATAATTTTTTATTTTATTTTAACAAACTTCTCGAAATAACCAAGCGTTGAATTTCGCTTGTACCCTCGTAAAGTTCGGTGATTTTGGCATCACGATAATAACGCTCGGCATTGAAATCTTCGGTGTAGCCATAACCGCCATGAATTTGTATGCAGCGATCAGCACAAAATGTAGCAACCTCCGAGGCTTTCAATTTTGCCATAGCAGCTTCGCGAGAATAATTCATTCCTTTATCCTTCATTACAGAAGCACGCCAAGTTAGTAATAAAGCAGATTCGTATTCTACCCACATATCGGCAATCATCCATTGAATAGCTTGGAAATTAGCGATAGGTTGATCAAATTGAACTCTTTCTTTTGCATATTTTATAGCATCTTCAATCGATGCCCGTGCAATTCCTAATGCTTGGGATGCAATACCAAGTCGACCGCCATCTAATGTAACCATCGACACCTTGAAACCTTTACCAATTTCGCCTAATAAATTCTCTTCGGGAACCACAACGTCTTCTAAAATAATTTCGGCAGTGGACGATGAGCGTATGCCCAATTTCTTCTCCAATTTTCCGATACGATAACCCGGCATATCTCTTTCCACAATGAAAGCAGAAAGATTATGCTTATCTTCGCCCGTTCGTGCAATCAAAATAAAAACATCGGCTTCGTTGCCATTTGTTGCAAAAAGTTTTGAACCATTAATAATCCATTTATTGCCGTCCTTCCGGGCAATAGTTTTAGTATTGCTCGAATCCGATCCGGCGCTCGATTCAGTTAGAGAAAAAGCCCCAATTTTCTTTCCCGACAATAAATCTGGTAAGAATTTTTGCTTTTGTTCTTCTGTTCCAAATCGGTAAATTGGGTCGCAAGCAAGCGAAGAATGAGCAGAGATAATAACGCCCGTTGATGCACACCAACGCGAAACTTCTTCAACTGCAATCATATACGAAACATAATCCATTCCGGCACCACCATACTCGGTTGGATAGGCAATACCCATCAAACCCAGTTCGCCAGCTTCTTCAATAATTTCTTTGGGAAAACGATGATTTCGCTCGTTGTCGGCAGCTACAGGTGCAATTTTCTCGGAAGCAAATTTGGCAACCATCTCTTTTAGCATTTTTTGCTCTTCGGTCAATAAAAAGTCCATTTATTCCTCTAATTTTATTACTTTTAAAATTACTTTGATTACAATAGTATAAAATTAAGAAAATTTTCTTAAATTAGATTAATGGAAAAGTAATTTTTCTAAAAAATGAATTATAAGTTAGACTAACATAAAGAATTTATGCCAATTAATAGAAATTTATCGGAAGAACAGATTTTATTGCGGGATACCGTACGAAAATTTGCAGAAGAAGTAATTCGTCCCGTCGCTGCGGAATTGGACGAAAAAGAACTATTTTCTAACGAAATCACCAAACAAATGTTCGATATGGGATTTATGGGAGCATTCATTCCCGAACATTATGGCGGAGCCGATTTGGACTATGTTTCCTATATAATTATCGTCGAAGAATTATCCCGTGTTGATGGTTCTAATGCAGCTACGGTTGCGGCTCATAATTCTTTGGGGGTTGGTCCCATTTATTACTTTGGAAATGACGAACAAAAAAATAAGTACCTGACCAAATTATCATCGGGGTATCTGTGGGGATTTGGACTCACCGAACCTGAAGCAGGCTCGGACGCTGGCAACACCCAAACAACTGCAATCGAAGATGGTGATTACTGGGTATTGAATGGCTCAAAAATCTTTATTACAAATGCATCCACCGATATTACTCTTGGCTCTACAATTTTGGCTGTTTCGGGCACGCGCCCCGATGGAAAGAAAGAATACAGTTGTTTCCTTGTGGAGAACGATACTCCCGGCTATACTGCAAAGCCAATTCACAGAAAAATGATGTGGCGTGCTTCGAACACTTCTGAGATTTACCTTGACAACGTAAGGGTCCATAAGTCCGCAATGCTTGGAAAGCGTGGTGATGGTTTTCGCCAAATGTTGAAAACCCTCGACTATGGTAGGTTATCCATTGCTTCGATGGGATTGGGTTTAGCCCAGGGTGCTTGCGATTATGCTATTAATTATTCTAAAAACAGAAAAGCATTTGGTCAACCTATTAGCCACTTTCAAGCAACTGCCTTCAAGTTTGCTGATATCGAAATAGGTTTGGAATTATCCCGCAACTATTTATATGATGTTTGCCGTATGGCAAACCAAGGTTTGAATATAACCAAAGAAGGTGCGATTGCAAAGTTATATTGCAGCGAATTAGCCCATATGGCTTCCAATCACGCAGTACAAATACTTGGTGGATATGGCTTGATTAAAGAATACGAAGCAGAGCGTTATTATCGAGATGCCAAATTATTAGAAATTGGCGAGGGTACAAGCGAAATTCAACGTCTGGTAATTGCCCGACAGATGGGTTGTTTTGATTAATTTAGTCGTTTGATTATGTTGTTTTTTTTTAAATATCGTTATACATTTTTCAAGAATTATTTCATATTAATTTTAGTTTTTCTAACATCAATTTCCTATTCATATTCTAATATTTTTGTAATGGATACTGTTCTAACACGACAAAAAAATAACAATTATATTTACGAAAATACTTTTATTTACAACGACAAAGGTAAATTGACTGAATTTACACAAATAATTTTGAAGGATAACAAAATCAGCAATGGATACAAGTATATTAATTCTTGGATTAATGATGATATTTTAAATCAAACATATAGTTATGGCTTGATGGGCGATGAATGGCGTTTATATAACAGAGTTACCTATACTTATGATATCGATGATATATTGATAGAACAGCTTATAGAAATTCCACAGAACAACTCTTGGGTAAATGACAGAAGGAATTTTTATTTATATACTTCCACCAAAAAGAAAGAAGCGGAATATTATCAAAAATGGGATGGGCAAGGTTGGGTAAATTTAGGTAGAAAATTTTACTCATACGATTCAAAAGATTCTCTTCTAATTAATCTTTCCGAGAGTGTTGTCGATAACCAATGGGTTTATGATTATCGTTTTACGAAAGTTTATGACGAACAAGGAAATTTAATTGAAAATAAATATGAAAAATGGAATAATTGGAAATTAACTGATTATTGGAAATACAACTATTCTTATTACCCCAATAGATTAATAGAAACAATGGCTTACGAGAGAATGATTAAAGAAAGTTATGTTCCTATATTCAAATTCCATTATATATATGATGAAAACAAAAATATTGTAACAAAAACAGAATACACCTGGAAAGACGTAGAATGGGTCGGAAGAGAACGAATTAACTACATATTCAACAAAAAAATGTTGCTATCACAATCTATTTACGAAAAAATATGGAATGATAAGTGGACAGAATACAAAAAACTAACTTATTCTTATAGTGAATTTGATAAAATATCCGAAATTTACGAAGAATCATTCGGAACTCAATGGAATCCCAGATCAAAAGAAATATATGAATATGATAGTAACAGAAACGAAATTTTTTGGAGAAAACAAGAGATTTTTAATGACGAATTTTTTGATAAGTACAAAATCCTAACAAATTACAATAATTATGGGTTTGTAGCAGAAATTGTCTCGTTCAAACAAGACTTTGAAAATTGGAAATGGGATTCAGTGAACACAACACGAAAGTTTATTCTCAGCGATAGTAATGAAGATTATAAATTCGATGGGTTTTATTATTTATATGCAACTTATAAAAATTTAGAGAATACTTCTATCATCATAAGCGATAAAAGTTCTGACAACATTTTAATAAGTCCCAACCCAGCAAATTCTTTTATCAAATTCAAAACAGAAATCGATAATTTATCTATTTCTGTATTTGATGAACGTGGTTATTTAGTAAAATTTATTCCAAAAAGTGATGGATTATTCCAAGAGATAAATATTAATGATTTGCCATCTGGGACTTATTTTATACTAAGTGGAAATACAACTCAAAAATTTATTAAACAATGATTTTATTAACAACTCAAATTATGGAGAAAAAATGGTTGGTATAGTAGGATATGGTTCTTATGTTCCGAGGTATAGCATTAAAATCAGCACAATAACCGATCAGTGGGGCGAAAATGCTTCAACGGTCGAGAATGGGCTATTGCTAACGGAAAAGACTGTACCAGGTCGCGACGAGGATTCTCTGACCATTGCAGTGCAAGCTGCAAAGTATGCCCTTCAGAGAGCTCAAATTGATCCCCAAAAAATAGGTGCTGTTTATATTGGTTCCGAATCTCATCCTTATGTGGTAAAGCCATCGGGAACAATACTTGCAGATGCATTAGGAATTGGACCCGACGTTCATACTGCAGATTTCGAATTTGCTTGCAAAGCAGGCAGTGAGGCAATGTTTGTGGCTTATAGTCACGTAAAATCGGGAAATATGGAATATGCCTTAGGAATTGGTGCAGATACCTCGCAAGGAGCACCGGGCGATGCGTTGGAATATGCTGCTTCGGCTGGTGGTAGTGCCTTCATCTTTGGCACGGAAAATGTTATTGCCGATGTTATCGAAACACATTCTTATGCAACAGATACAGCTGACTTTTGGCGACGAGAAGCCGAAAAATATCCACGACATGGCGGTAGATTCACAGGTGATCCGGCTTATTTTAAGCATGTTTTGAATTCTGCAAGCATAGTTATGGAAAAAGCCAAAATGAAAGCATCCGATTTTGCACACGCAGTTTTTCATATGCCAAATGGGCGATTTCCCCGCAAAGCCGGAAAAACTCTTGGATTTACTTCAGAACAAATGCAACAAGGACTTGTTGTTAGCTTGATGGGTAACACTTACTCTGGTTCGTCCATAACAGGATTTTCTGCAATTTTGGATATTCTTAAACCTGGCGAAAGAGCTTTGCTTGTTTCGTTTGGTTCGGGGGCAGGTAGTGATTCATTTATTTTCGAAGCAACAGACAAAATCGTAGACGTCCAAAACAAAGCTCCTCAAATTTGGGATCAATTGAAATCAAGCAGAATTTACTTGACCTACGGTCAATATGTTGCATATCGCAAAAAAATACAATTTAATAATTAAGGAAGAAATATGAGAGAAGTTGCAATTATTGGTGTTGGTCTTACTAAATTTGGCGAACTCTGGGACCAAAATATCAGAGATATGTTTGCCGAAGCTGCATTGAAAGCTATGGCAGATGCAAAAGTAGATAAAATTGATTCGCTATATGTTGGTGCAATGTCGGGTGGGTTATATGCCTACCAGGAGCATTTGGGTTCCCTTATGGCAGATTATATTGGTCAGGCAGGTGTTCCTGCAGCTCGGGTGGAATCAGCTTGTTCGTCGGGAGCTCAGGCTGCTCGAATGGCTTACTACGAGATAGCCTCGGGAGCATCTGATATTGTGCTTGTTGGTGGAGTAGAAAAAATGTGGGATGTGGACGATGGAACATTTGTGCTTGCCACTGCCGCCGACCAAGAGTATGAAGCCTACAATGGGGTTACCTTCCCTGGTTTATACGCAATGATGGCACAAGTTTATATGCAAAGATATGGATTAACGCGGGAGGAACTTGCGGCTGTTCCTATCAAAAGTCATAAACACGCTGTCCATAATCCTTATGCTCAATATCCTTTCGAAATCGATTTGAAAGCCGTTCTTTCGGCAGCTCCAGTAGCAGATCCTCTAAGGTTATTGGATTGTTCTCCCATAACTGATGGTGCGGCTGCGATAATTATGGCTCCGTTGGAAATAGCAAAGAACTTTACCGATAAACCCGTAAAAATCAAAGGTATTGGTGCAGCAACTGGCCCAATCGCACTACACGACCATAAAGACTTGACCCGTTTGGATGCAGTAAGATTATCTGCAGAACGTGCTTACAAAGCCGCAGGTGCTTCGCCATCAGATATTAGCTTTGTCGAAGTTCATGATTGCTTCTCGATTGCCGAGATACTAGTTGCCGAAGAGCTTGGTTTCTTTGATTACGGCACTGCAGGTAAAGCTATCGCTGAAGGTCAAGCCACTTATGGTGGTAAAGTTGTTATCAATCCAAGTGGTGGATTGAAAGCAAAAGGTCACCCCGTGGGTGCCACGGGTGTTGCTCAATTAATCGAAGCAACCTTGCAATTGCAGGGACGCGCTGGCAAACGCCAAATTGAAAACATAAAATTAGGTATGACCCAAAATATGGGAGGCAGCGGTGGAAGTAGTGTTGTTAACATTTTGGAGGCAATATAATGGCTAATTCACAAAGATATACTCGCGAAATTCCTCATCGATTTCGATTGGAAGCTCAAAAATTTGAAGATGGTTTCGTTTCGTTACCCAATAGATACATCTCACCATCGGGTTGTAAAAATTTCGAAAAAATTACTCTTTCGGGTAAAGGTAAGATTCTTTCTTATACAATAATTTCCACACCTTCGGATCAATTTAAGCTAATCAAACCATTTCCGGTTGCAATTATCGAAACCGAAGAGGGTGCAAGACTTACCGCAATGATTACCGATACTCCTTTCGAAAAAGTTAAGATTGGAGCAAATGTTGAATTGGTATTCCGAAAAATTATGGAAGAAGGTCACTCGGGCATCATTAATTATGGTTACAAAGCTATTGTGATATAGTATTTTAAACATTTAACAAAAAAAAGGTAGGCTTTAAACCTACCTTTTTTATTTCGGTCAAGATTTCGAAAAATTTGTTATTTTTTCTTTGTCGAAGCAACCAAAGCATCAACAAATCTTTTGTAAACAATTGCATTTTGACCTTGCAAAGTTGCTCTATCCATAAAGGCAACTGTATTTTGAGCGATATTGAGTGGAATACGAATATCGACTGTGTCGTTTACCTTCTTTTGTTGATTGTTCAATTCTTTGATAAGTTTTTCGAAAGATTGCTGCACTTGCAAAAATGCTTCAACTTCACTGCCTTTTATCTCTACTGTTTTAAGTGCTTGAGTAACAAAGACAATGTCGCCTACGATTACTTTTGGCGAAAGTATTGGAATGTCTTGTTGTTGATTTTGTTGTTGCTGACCAAAAACAACAAAAGGTAAAACCATTAATGCAAAAAAAAGCACAAACTTTTTCATTTTATCTCCAAGTATGTTATAAATTAAATTTCAAAGTAAAACGATGCAAATACAAAGAAGCAGAATAAATAGATGCACCGTAATCAATAAAGATGTAATCAGTTTTTATTCCCACGCCTGCACTAAATCCCGATAGCCCTTTATCTAGTTCATTATTCAAAGCGTTTCGGATGTAATTGCTGTACCCTACTCGTAAATCGATAAATTTACCAATATTGAATTCACCGCCAATGGCAATATTCTTAAATCTATCGAAGAATTTGTTTGTTGATTCAGCTAAATTTACAAACGAAAGATTGAACAAAAGTGGCATACCTTTGAGTTTATGGTTAAACCCTATTCTTAGGTCGTTGGGTATGCTTTCGACTATTCCGTCGAAAGTTGTTAATTGTGTTCCAACATTTAAGAATGAAACAGCAATATTGGTTCTTTCGTCCGAAAATTTATATAGTAATCCCGCATCCAAAGCAACTGCTGTGGAATGATATTTTTCAATGTTTGAATAAATAAATTTAAACCCTATACCGTACTGGAGGTTAGTGTCCAATATGTTGGAATATGTTGCACCAATTGCTAAATCATTAGCCGAGAAGGTGCCGTTGAAAACGCCATTTTTATTTACATAATCGAACGAGCCATAATTGGTGAATAGCGCCGAAACGGATAATTTTCCATCTTCCCAGTTAACGGGTAAAATATATTGTATCGCCCCCGAGTTGATATCAAGTGCATGCTTCAAGAAAGTTACAGAAATATTTCTATTATTCACTGAATTAAGTGCTGCGGGATTAAAAATGACTGCGTCTAAATCATCGTCGATGCAAATCACACTACCCGCCAAAGCCGAAGATCGTGCATTGGAAAAATCTCGTAGAAAATTAAATGTGCTCGCACTGGCAAACGAAATAATACAAAAATAAATAGTGGTGTATAGAAGTGTTTTTTTCATTCATTTAATAACGAATTTTTAACCAAATTAATTTTGTCTATGAAAAATTTTGGTGGCCGGCAAGCTTTTTTTGTATCTGCTTTCATAAAAAGATGAACCGTAGAACCTTCGGCAATAAGTTCGTTGTTACGGTAAAGTTTGTATTCAAAAATAATTTTAGGACCAATTTTGTTCAAATCAAGTGCGGCTTCCACTTCAATTAAATCGTCGTAGACTGCGGCATTGTGGTAGTAGGCGTGTGCCTCCAAAAGTGGCAACTGATAACCTTCTTTTTCCAAATCGGAATAAATTAAATTGAAATGTCGCATTAATTCGGTTCTACCAATTTCGAAATATTTAAGATAATTTCCATTGTAGGCAAATCCCATTTTATCGGTATCTGCATAACGAATTCGGATTGGATAGCGGAATTTTATATATTGGTCGGGGTTATTCATCGGTTTTTGATGGATTGATTTGATTGAACAAACTAATTAGTCTTTCGAATTCATCTTTGCTAAAAAAATTGATTTCTATCGAACCTGAGTTTTCGTCCTTAGGTTTAATGTTTACTTTTGTTGCAAATTTTTGTCTCAAATCGTCTTCGAAGGTATGTAGGAAAACTTTTATATTCTCAATTTTTTCGGTTTTTTCCTTGTTTTGTAAGTTTACAATTTCATCATCAATAATTGCAATTTTTCCTTGCTGATAATCTTTAACAATTTTCTCGACTAATCGAACATTCAAGTTGTTTTTAATAATTTCTTTTTCGACTACTAAAATTGCATTTCTATCGTTAAGTCCAAGTAGTGAACGGGCATGACCAACTGATATAAGACCGTCGCGAAGGTCGTCTTGCACTTTGTCGGGGAGTTTGAGCAAACGGATAAAGTTAGTTATAGTGCTGCGATCTTTTCCGATTCTTTCGGCAACCTGCTCTTGGGTGTAGCCGCATTCTTCAATCAATCGTTGGTAACCGCTTGCGGTTTCGATTGGGTTTAAGTCCACTCTCTGAATGTTTTCTATCAAAGCCAGCTCGAGCATTTTGACGTCTTCGTCCACTTTGATGATGTAGGCAGGAATTGTTTTCAATCCAGCTAATTTGCTTGCACGATAACGCCTTTCTCCCGATATTAATTCGAAATTACCATTTACTTTTCGGCAGGTGATAGGTTGTATTAATCCATATTTTTTTATCGAATTGCTTAATTCTTCGAGCGATTGTTGGTCGAATTCCTTTCTTGGTTGATACGGATTGATAATAATTTTCGAAATATCAATCATATCAAAAATCTCTGAACTATGCGTCGAAGAATTGTCAACTTTATCATTCCCCGGAAGCAGTGCTCCCAAACCTTTTCCTAATCCAAATTTTGACTTAGTAGTTCCCATATCAACCTTCACATTAACTTTTATTTTTTGTGTTTTCTTAATAATTCGTAAGCAAGTGCAAGATAGTTTTGAGCGCCAGTCGACGTTACATCGTATTCGATTACGGGCATATTAAAACTGGGGGCTTCGGCTAATCTCACATTACGTGATATAATCGTTTTGAATACTTTTCCTTGAAAATGTTTACGCACATCCTCGATAACTGAATTGGATATCCTTAATCGAGAGTCGTGCATAGTCATCAGAACTCCTTCGATATCCAACTCGGGATTGAAATTATGTTTGACCAATGAAATTGTATTAAGTAGCTGACCCAACCCCTCGAGAGCGTAATACTCGCATTGGACGGGTATGATAACAGAATTGGCAGCAGTTAAACCATTCACGGTTAATAGACCTAACGATGGCGGTGAATCGATTATTATATAATCATATTCATCGCTAATTTTATCTAATACATTTTTTAATCTGTTTTCTCTGCTATCTTGATTTACAAGTTCTATTTCGGCACCAACGAGATTGATAGAAGCCGGCAATAGAGATAGATTAGGGAATTTGGTTGGGATTATAACTTCGCGAATGTCATCTTGGTCGAGCATTACATCATATACGGTTTTTTCCAATTCCCTAATATTAACACCCAAACCCGATGAAGAATTGGATTGTGGGTCGATATCCACAAGCAAAACTTTTTTTTCCAATACTCCAAGCGATGCTGATAAATTTATTGCTGTGGTGGTTTTGCCAACACCGCCTTTTTGATTTGCTATTGTTATTATTTTTCCCATCTACAAGCCATATTTTAAGAAAAAGTAAAAGAATGCTGTTGTGATTATTGAGTGATTTATTTTGCCTGATTGAATCATTTTTTTGATTTCGCCTATAGGAGTTGGTATTACGTTGATTTCTTCATTCTCGTCGAAATTTTGTAAATGTGTTTTTTCAACATCGAACCACGCAAATGTAAAGCATTTATTATTGAGGAATGCGGGATTGGGCAACGAGACACCAAGTAATTCTAATTCTTTCTTGGATGTGTAACCTGTTTCTTCGATACATTCTCGACGAGCAGCTATTGTTGGTTCTTCGTTTTTTTCAATAAGTCCACCAGGAATTTCTATTGTAACTGAATTTGTTCCTTGGCGAAATTGTTCAATGAGTAAAATGTTCCCATCATTGGTAATTGGGATAACATTAGCCCAGTTCGAAGAGTTTAACACAACAAAATCTGCGTATTTACCCGATAGCGGGTGTTTACGGGTTACCATCTCGGCTTTGAAAATTTTCAAATCGATTAATTCTTTATTTATAATAGTTTCCCAAATGGGTATCATATTGATTTTGTTAAAACTTCAAAATTAAGTAATCTCAACAAAATATCAACTCGATATAAATAATGAAAAAAGTGTTTTGTTTTTGTAATATTTTGTAATTTAAATTGTTTTAATAAAAAATATAGCAAAAGTTTAAAATGAAAAAATTAATATACATTTTTCTTGTTTTTGGATTTATAGCCAACTCTAATGCTCAGCATTGGGAAAAAATAACAACAATACCGATTCCCTACAATGGAGGATATTACTTAGATATTTTCTTTTTACCTTCCAACACAAATTATGGTTGGGCTTGTGGATTTGATGGATATGTGATTAGAACTACAAATTATGGACAAACTTGGCAAGGTACGGTTGTTCCCGACCCTGCTTATCATTTGGAATCCATTCATTTTGTAAACACCCAAGTAGGTTTTGTTTCGGGCGTCGAAGGAGTATGGAAATCAACTAATGGAGGAGCCTCATTTTTCGACATAACACCCCGAGATAGCACTATTCGTGGTTTCTGGGGAACTTATTTTTTGGACGAAAATATAGGAGTTGTGGTCGGTGGCGGCTGCGATGGATTGCAAAGATTCTATAAAACCACAAACGGTGGTACCACTTGGTCTTTGTTCAGCACTAATGTTCCCAACACAGGTTTGACCGACTTGATACTCTATCCAAACGGATTGGGCTATGCTGTAAGTAGTGGATATATATGGCGTTCAACCAATTTTGGCTCAACCTGGGCAATTTACAAGGGAACTGGCGCAACAGTTTGGCAAGAAGAAATATCTATTATGGGTAACTCGATAGTTCTTCCTTATGCAGGTATTACCTGCAGTGGAGGTGGAAATACTGGTGGAATGACTTTTTCGACTGATTTTGGTTCCACTTGGAACACATTCCAGAGTGGTTATTCAATGTTTGGAGCGTGCTTAGTATCAGAAACATCTGCTTGGGCTTGTGGTTATGGCAAATCTATTTACTATACTTCAAACTCGGGTAATACTTGGGTTTTGCGAAATTGTGGAATTACTGGTGGTGATTTGGACGATATTACTTTTTTGAGTGAAACAGAAGGCTGGGTATGCGGACACGGTATTTATAAATTAAAACCAACAACTTTTACCACGACAAAAGATAAAATTGATTTTGGAGAATTATGTGCACCCGAATTTCGAGTTGACTCTCTTAGAGTGGTCAATGGCTCTTTTTATATTGCAGATATGACGATTCAAATAAGTAATAATGCAGATGGTGCTTTTACTCTTATCAAGCCACAAATGAATTCGCAGTTGAACTCTTGCGATTCGGGGAGCATAGTCGTAAGGTTTTCTCCTACGGGCAAAAAAACTTATAATGCAAAGCTAATGATTAATTTGATTTCGGGTGATGGCGTTACTAATTTGTTCAAAGAGATTGATTTAATTGGTATTGGCAACAAATCCACAATAAGACCCGAAACGGGCAATATAGTAATCGATAGCCTGTCGGTTGGTGTTCAGTATAATCAACCTCTCAAATGGTTTGCCGATGGGATGCTCGAGCAACTTAAATCTTCGAGCGAAATTCTAAACGATAAGGATCAAATCAATTTTGATACCAAATTACCTTTAACCATCAATTCGAGTGGAACAAACACATACTTTAGCCTTAAATTGCTCGATACAGGTTGGGTTCAGCAGAATTTTCGATTTAATATGTTGCCGTGTAACAACGATACATTGATTACCATTCGTGCTTACGGATATTCTCCAATTATAAATTCGATTGATAGTATCCATTTTGTGTCGAATTGCAAAGGTAAAGTTACCAAGAAAGTCCCTGTTTGGAATACAGGTAATTCAAATTTAGTTGTAACATCTCAATCTATAGTAGGGAATCAATCTCTTTCCAAAATTGTTGGCTGGACGAGTGGCAAAAATATACCTCTAACAATTCCACCCCGACAAAGCGATACTGCAATAGTCGAAATTGAAATCAATTCGCAAACTCCCGAGGTTTACTACCTTAAATTGACAAATAACGATAGAACCACTATTCGTGGCAATAAAGATCCAATCAACATATTGCTTATCGCGAAAATGAATACCGAAGATGTTAGAATCAAAGATAGTGTTATTAATTTGGGGAATGTCTGCATAAATTCAGTTAAAGATTCAATAATTAAATTGGAGAACAAAGGCAACATTGATGCATATCTTCGAATTCAAGATAGTGTTGCTTCGCCTTTTAGTCTTACGTTCCCGTGGAATCCAAAAATTGCAAAAAATGACTTTCTGAATTTTTCGATAAAATTCGCTCCAACCAAAATTGGCTGGTATACCGATACTTTGTTTATGACTACGGGCGAATGTGGTAGTTTAAGAATAATAATCTATGGAAATGCGGTGTCTTCGGATTTCGACATTATGCCTAATGGAATAAAGGACATAATAAAAAAAGATGAGCAAAAATCTTACTCTATCGATATCAAAAATACCGGAAATACATATTTAAACATTTCTAAATTTTATTTAAATCCACCAAATAGTGATTTCGAAGCCGAGTTGATGGAAATTTTGCCTTACAATTTAAAAATAAGTGAAACAAAATCAGTTAATATAGTAATTAAGTCGAAGAATAACATCAATTATATTGGTGAAATTTGCTTTGAAGCCGATGAATTTTGCCCAACTAAAAAATGTGTTCCAATCGAGATTTCGAGCGTTTATCGTTATTTAACTATTGGAAATAAAATTGAACCCAAGTTGATAATATGTGATGGATACTCAAAGGATTCAGTTCTCATAATCAATCGCGGAACTTCAGTCGACACAATCACCACGATAGAATTGGACGGCAACCCCGAATTCAAGATTTTAAATTCTATTAAATTACCTTACTACATCAATCCCGGCGATACTTTGAAAATTGTGTTCGAATTTATTTCGAATAATGAAGGGAATTTTTCATCAATATTAAACATCAAATCTATCGATCCCGAAGGACAATTATTGACCATTCCTATTGACATTACGTTCAAGAAAACGACCATATCAGTCTCGCAAAATAAATTTGATTTCGGAATGCACGAAAGTTGTGATGATATTCTCACAAAACAGATTATACTCAATAATACTGGATTACAAACAAATGAAATTGTTATTTTACCAAATAATTTGCCTGATTATCTGTCGGTTATTCCCAGCAATTTCAATATTGATGCCAATTCTAATTCATCTATCGAAATAAGAATAAATCCAAACTTAATACCAAACGATGGGGCATATTCCCACGACTTAATTCTTCAATCCTCTATTTGCCCCCAACAAATACCAATCACAATTACGGGTGAATTACATAATCCTCGATTGATTTATTCCACAAAATTCTTAGATTTTGGAAACGTGGAAGTGGAAGAAACCAAAGTATTGCGAATAACAGTAGAAAACCAAAGTAAGGTTAAAAGAGAACTCAATTCTCTAAAATTACCCCAAAATAGTGAATTTAAAGTTCTAACAACTTTCCCAATTGAAATTAAACCTAACGAAACCAAATTCATTGATTTGCAATTTCTTTCATATGTTTCGGGAAAGTTTACAGATAAAATCGAGTTTATGGAGTCGTCCTCTTGCTCCGAATTAGTCGAAATTGAGCTCAGGTCAATTGCACCCGATGAATTTTATACTTCAAAAGTATGGATTGGCGAATACATTGCTTCGATTAACGATGAAATTACAATTGATGTCCATCTAACCCAAAGTTTAAGAAAACTTTATGCAAAAGGATTAAATCTACAAATTTCGTTCGATGAATTTTTATTTTATCCATTTTCGTTCAGATGGATAAATAAAAACAAATTTGAGTCAATACCCTTTAATTATCAATTTGGTAGTATTAATGTTGAATTCGATGAAGTCCAATCGCAAGAAATATTAAACAACGAAAATGTGATATTCAAAATTTCGGGTAAAGTTCTCGCATCTGTCCCCACCGAGACTCCTTTGAGGATAGATAAATTTGATATTTCTACGACAAAATCAAATTCAATAACTAAACAAGATGGATTATTAAGACTTACACCATTTTGCACTCCGGAAGTTTCCCATAAAATTATTATAATGGTTGAACCCGAGTTGGCAATTCAAAAATCTCAAGATATTTGGAATTTCAAGTTCAATTATTTGCAAGGTGGTGAAAAAATAGAAATATATAATGTCTTAGGAATGCAAATAGACCAAATTGAATTAAACAAGGATACAAAAGAGATAAAATACAATGTCTCCAAGTTCGCTCCTGGACTATACTTCATAAGATTTAATAATAGAATTGAAAAAGTTTTAAAATAAAAAATGAATGATAAAATAATTGTACGTAATCCATATTCCGACGAAATTATTGGTGAATTATCCAAACCAACCATAGAAGAAATACATCGTGCTTTTGTAGTTGCAAATAATTTTTGGAAAAAGGAATTCAAATATTATCCCGCATATCGGCGTGCAGAAATTTTGTATAAAGTAGCAAATAGGATTGCCGACAACGTTGAAGATCTGGCAATTTCGGTTGCTCGCGAAGGTGGCAAACCACTGAAAGACGCAAGAGTAGAGGTTAGGCGCGCAATCAATACTGTTAAGATGTCGGCTGATTATTGTTTGAATTTATCGGGAGAACAAATACCTATGGATAATTCTGCTGGGACGGAAAATCATTTGGCATTCACAATAAAAGAGCCCATAGGAGTAGTATTAGCAATTTCTGCATTCAACCATCCGTTGAATTTGATTTGTCATCAAGTGGCAACAGCAATTGCGGCGGGAAATACAGTAGTGCTTAAACCCGCAGAGAAAACACCCCTTACTGCAAGACTGATAACTCAATACTTTTATGATGCAGGTTTGCCAAACGAAGCTTTGCAATTTTTACCTATAACAGGTAAGGAAACGCAAGAAATTTTGGGAAATGATTTTATACGATATGTATCGTTCATTGGTAATGCCGATATAGGCTGGCAAATACGCAGGTTAGTCCAACCGGGGGTAAAAATTATGCTGGAGCATGGGGGAACTGCTGCTGCAGTATTGGATAGTTCTGCCAATTTGGATAACGCTATTCAATCAATAGTTCGCGGTTCTTTCTATCACTCGGGTCAGGTTTGCGTTTCCACCCAGATTCTCTACATTCATCAAAATATTTATAATGCTGCTTTAAAAAGTTTAATAGAAAAAGTTAGCAAATTGATCACAGGGGACGCTTGTTCCGACAAAACAGATTGCGGTCCTCTAATAACCCCAGCGGTTGTGGAACGAATGAAATTTTTGGTCGAGGATGCCATCCAAAAAGAAGGTAAAGTATTAATTGGAGGGACAGCCTTGCCAAATAATTGTTTTGAACCAACTTTAATCGATAACCTTTCGACAAAAATGATGATTTATAACGACGAGGTTTTCGGACCGATTTTAGGTATAAATTCCTTCGATAATATCAATGATATCCTCGAGAAAATAAATAACTCAAAATTTGCATTCCAAACAGCTATCTATACTCAAGACATAGATTTCGCAATGTATTATGCTCGGAATGTTGAACAAAAAGCAGTGATTATAAACGACTCGACCGCATTTCGAGTAGATTGGATGCCATTCGGAGGATATAAGCATTCGGGCTATGGTACGGGAGGCATCAAATATGTGATTGAAGATATGTTGGAAAACAAATTAATAGTAATTAATAACAAATACATTAAATAGTTATATCTTTTTTTCATAATTTTGAAGTTTATATTAATTCAAATTTGTGGTAAAAAAAGTTATCAAAAATATAGTAAAAGCAACAAAGCCAGACCTAAATAGTCCAACAATTGCAAGGATGATTAAGGGTGTGGAGGATTTTTTAGTCCATAAAATAAAGATCAATTCATCATTTGTAATAGTTGTTGCAGTTAGTGGTGGGATGGATTCTGTTACTTTGTTGGATATTTTATTTTATCTATCAACGAAATATAATTTTAAGTTATCAGTCGCCCATTTCAATCATAAAATCCGCCCAAATTCCGATGAGGACGAAGAATTTGTGAGGCGATTAGCCGAGTCGTATGGAGTTGAATTTTATTATTCATCGGGCAAAGTAAAAGAGTATGCTCGAAAAAATGGAATGAGTATTGAAGTTGCTGCCCGCAATTTGAGATATAACTTTTTCGAAAAGACTTCCAGAACCAATAAAGCAGATTTGTTGGCTACTGCTCACAATTCTGATGATAACATAGAAACATTCTTCATTAATTTACTGCGTGGCAGTGGTTTAACTGGCTTGTCGGGAATTCCCGAGATACGGCAATTGGTCAAAAACGTTAGGATTATTCGCCCATTGCTGAACTTCTCGAAAAATGATATCAGACAATATACATTGGAGCGAAATTTAAAGTGGAAGGAAGATATAACAAACACTTGGTTGGAATATACAAGAAATAAAGTTAGGTTGGAATTAATTCCTTTTCTACGAGAGAAGTTCAACCCAGCTATTGCCGATAACATAATGAGGGTTACATCTTTTTTGCAAGGTGCCGATGAATTTATATCTCAAAACATTGTTGAATTTTATAGTATAGTTGCCGAAAACATCGAGAATCATAAAGTTGTTGTTAAAATTCCTCTGCTTAATTCATACAATAGATATATCCAAGGAGAATTGATATCTTATTTGATAAAAAAGAATTTTGAACTCGAACATTTGAATTTCAATCAAATTGAAAATATATTAGAATTAAAAGGAAAAGAAACGGGAGCAATTTGCGAAGTCAACAAAATGATAACCTGCTATAAAGACCGAAATACTTTACTTTTCACCAAAAACCTAATCCCAATAAAAATTGAAGAAAAAATAGATAAACTTGGTAAAATAAATATTGGTAATTACACATTAGCGTTATCCGAAGTAACAAGAAAACAAATGAAATTTACCGACGAAAAGAATATAGAATATTTGGATTACGATAAATTACCTTTCATCTTAACTCTGAGGAATTGGCAAGAAGGAGATACTTTCCAACCATTAGGAATGCAAGGAAATAAGAAGGTTAGTGATTACCTTATTGACAACAAAGTTTCGATGTTCGACAAAAACTTTGTCCTTGTGCTCACCACTAACACAGATATAGTTTGGGTGGTCAATCATCAAATTAACGAAAAATTCAAGGTAACCGAATCAACTAAAAGAATAATTAAAGCAACAATTACAGTTAATAAAAATTAATATGAATAATAAAAATTATTATGAAAAGAATAAGTATTAAAGAATATGAGTTCGAATTGCTTATTTCCGAAGATAAAATTAGAGAAAGAGTAATTGAGTTAGCCAATCAAATCGACCAAGATTATGCCAACAAGAGACCAATTTTAATGTTAACTTTGAAAGGAGCAATAATTTTCGCAGCAGATTTGATGAGAGAAATTACAATACCAACACAAATCGAGACAATTATTGCCAAAAGTTATGGTTACAAAATGACAACTGAAGGAAATGTGGAATTAATAGAAAATCCAATTGATTTGGAAGGAAAAGACATTATAATCATAGAAGATATTGTTGACACGGGTTACACTATGAGCTCACTCCTTAATCGTTTAAAAGAATTCAAACCAAGTTCAATCGAAATTTGCACTTTACTTTTCAAACCTAAAAATTTAGTTGTTCCCATTAAAGTTAAGTATGTAGGATTCGAAATAGACCCGCTTTTTGTTGTTGGTTATGGATTAGATTATGCGGAATTAGGAAGAAATTATAAAGATATCTATATAAGAGTAGATAAAAATTAATTATTGATTAAAACGTCCAAATAAAAACAATAATTTACGAATTGGAGGATTTTGATGGGTGAGAACCCTAAAAATAAATTAAATAAGGATAATTTTGATTTTAAGAAAAATGATGGTTCGAGCAATCAACCAAATATGATGAAGAGTTTATTAATTTGGTTGCTTTTTGGTTCTTTCATTTTTGTTATCTACATTATTTTTCAAGAAAATCAAACGCGTGATGCAGTAATTTCATATTCCGAATACCAATCCTTTCTTAACCAAGGAATGATTAAAAGCGCAAAAATTGTAAAAAATCAATATGGAGATATCGATTTCTACGGAAAGTTGAAAGAGACCGTAACGATAAATGTCAATGGAAAACCTCGCGAAATTGATAGATTTACTGTCAAATTAGGTTTTATCGAAAACACAACCGAAGCAGAATGGAAACAGCAAGGAATTACCTGGACTTACGAAGTAGATAATAGTTCATTCTGGGGACCAATATTCACTATTTTGCCATTCGTACTATTAATCGTATTATGGTTCTACTTTATGAGAAGGTTCCAGATGGGAGGCAACGGTAGTGGCAATCGCAACATTTTTAACTTTGGTAAATCGCGAGCAAGGATGTTGGACAAAAATGAATCTAAGGTAACATTCGCTGATGTAGCAGGTGCAGACGAAGCCAAAGAGGAATTAGAAGAAATTATTGAGTTTTTGAAAGATCCATACAGATTTCAAAAATTAGGAGGTAAGATTCCAAAAGGAGTATTGCTTTTGGGACCTCCCGGAACAGGTAAAACATTGTTGGCAAGAGCAGTTGCAGGCGAGGCCGGAGTGCCTTTCTTTTCGATTTCGGGAGCGGACTTTGTGGAAATGTTTGTCGGGGTTGGTGCAAGTAGAGTTAGAGATTTATTTGAACAAGCAAAAAAGAACTCGCCATGTATAGTATTTATTGACGAAATAGATGCAGTTGGTCGCCACCGTGGTGCGGGTTTGGGAGGCGGACACGACGAGCGCGAACAAACCTTGAATCAATTATTAGTAGAAATGGATGGATTCGAGCAGAATAGTAGTTTGATAGTAATGGCTGCTACAAATCGTCCCGATGTATTGGATCCCGCATTATTGCGTCCAGGTCGGTTTGATCGCCAAGTAGTTGTTGATAAGCCCGATATAAAAGGTCGGGAAGAAATATTCAAAGTGCATACACGAAAATTACCATTAGCCGATGATGTTAATCACGAGGTATTAGCCCGTTCTACTCCCGGATTGTCGGGTGCCGATATTGCAAATATATGTAATGAAGCTGCTCTTTTGGCTGCCCGTCGAAATAGTCAAAATATAACAATGTACGACTTTGAATTAGCCAAAGATAAAGTGTTAATGGGGGTTGAACGGCGCAGTATGGTAATATCCGACAGCGAAAAGGAATTAACAGCATACCACGAAATGGGTCATGCATTAGTAGGACGATACATCCCAGGAGCCGATCCCGTCCATAAAGTTACAATCATTCCTCGTGGAAGGGCACTCGGAATTACTGCCTATTTACCTAATGAAGAAAAACATTCTTACAAAAGAGAATATATCGAAACACAAATAATGGTGCTTCTTGGCGGTCGTACTGCCGAAAAAATAATTTTCAATACATTAACCACCGGAGCCTCGAACGATTTGCAAAGGGCTACTAAGTTAGCTCGCAAAATGGTAACTGAATGGGGTATGAGTGAATTAATTGGACCAGTTAGTTTTAGCAATGAACAAAGCGAAGTATTCCTTGGACGCGATTACGGACACGTCAAAGAACATAGCGAGGAAACTGCACAGCTCATCGATAGCGAAGTTCGTAAAATTTTGATAAATGCAAGTATCAAAGTTGAACAACTTTTGAAAGATAATATTGAAGTATTGCACCGAGGTTCCAAAGTATTGCTCGAAAGGGAAACAATCGATGCCGAAGAATTAGAAATGATAGTGAATGGCGATGAATTGCCACCAATTAGCAATATGAAGATGAAAGCAATCAGAAATATGAAGTTCAATGGTAATCCTATTGAATTAGATGAACAACAAAAATTAAATACTGAAAATAATTAATAATAATACAAAGGTGAAATATGACTAACATTGAATTATCCCTCGAAAAAATCAGCGAAGTTGTCCAAAGACAAAATGGTTTGTGTGCTATTAGCGGTAAGAAGTTCGAAGAAATTAATAATGAAATTAAAATCTATGCTCTCTCGGGAGTATCCGATGAAACTGAAAATTTAGTGGCAATTTGGATTAATGCAGATTTATCGCAATTGAAAGATGGAAATGACTTTATCACCCCTGCAAGGAAATACTCTTTTCCGTATGCCAATTTTACAAACTATAGTGACGAAGAAAAAATTAATGACCTGAATGCCGAATACGAAAAAATCAATAGCATACAGCATAATGAAGAAAATTTAAAACCCGTGATTAATCACTTAAAAAGTGTCATTAAATTGGCTCGCGACCTGAATATTGATGAAAGCAAGTGGAATTTATTGAATGAAATAGCAGAAAAATTAAAGTCGTACGAAGAGCAAAATGCTAAAATTAGAGCCGAAATTAATGAAACATCTCAAAAATTTATCGAAAAATATAAAGCAAGAATAGACGAATTATTGCAAACTCAGAACAAATGGCAGGAACTTAGGAATGCCCGCCAAAAATTAGTAAGTTTGCAAAAGGAGATTTCCTCGAATATTACCAAAGTTTCCAAAAATGCTATTGAAGATATAAAAAAACTTATTGCAGATGCTATATCTTCGATTACTCAAAGACAAATTCAGGAAAGAGAAAATTACGAAATGGAATGTAGCGACAATTATCTTCAGCTCAAAACTAAGTTCGAAAGCATATTAGCAACAATTCCCGAAACTAAAGATTTCACTAAAACCCGCCAAGAACTTATAGAGGCACAAAAGACAATTTCATCAAAAACTTTAAAAAGAAATCACCAAGAAGAGTTATATCAAATTATCAGAAATGGATTTGAGCAACTAAGCCAGATACAAGATGCAGATAAAGCCAATTTTATGACCGAAGCAAACGAAAATTACGCAAAATTGTTGCCATTAGTGGAGAACGCAATTAATATTGCCCAAACGACTGATACATTTAAGGAAGCACGCGAAGCATTGATAGCAGCTCAAACTTCAATCAAAGGCATTACATTAACCAAAGAACATCGAGATGAACTATATGGCAAAATACGCGAAGTATTCGAAAAAGTGAATGTTCAGCAAGAAGAAGAACGAACCCAATTCTTTAAAGAATCAGAAGAAAATTTCGAAAAATTGTTAGCTAAAATCGAAAGTGAAAAACAAAAGTTATTAAATAATCCACATTTCAAAACGATTCGAGAAAACCTATTAACTATTCAAAGTGAGATAAAAGTCTGGAAACTTAGAACAGATAACAGAAACAAATTGTATGAAGCACTAAAAGATGCCTTTAAATTATTAGACGAAAAAAGAAATGAATTTTTTGATACTCAAAAAAAGCAAAAAAAGAACAAGTATGATGTTCTGCTTAAGAATTTAAAGGAAAAATACGAAAAACTGGTCGAAGCAATTCAACTCGATAAAGAAGAATTAGCAAAATTAGAGCAAGAAATGCAAACGGGTGCCCAGGAACAAAATCCAGAGAATCAAAATAGATTAGAAATCCTAAAATCAAAAATAGATGAAAAGGAAAAAAGAATACAAGAGACATCGCAACGTATCCAAGAAATAGAAGAATAGATAATTTTTCTTGCACTAACACTAAGAAAGGACTTATATTAATTTTATGCAGAACTTTAGAAATTTCGGAATAATAGCACATATAGACCATGGTAAATCTACCTTAGCAGATCGGTTGCTCGAGAGAACTGGTACGATTACAGAAAGAGAAATGATTTATAATCAAATTCTCGACGATAATCCATTAGAGCAAGAAAGAGGAATAACAATCAAATTGCATGCAATTCAGATGCAATATAAAGCTAACGATGGCAATCAATATACATTAAACTTAATTGATACCCCAGGACATGTGGATTTTACTTACGAAGTCTCTCGGTCATTAGCCGCTTGCGAAGGTGCTCTGTTGATTGTGGATGCAACCCAAGGTATCGAAGCCCAAACAATTAGTAATCTTTATCTTGCATTAGAACATAATTTAGAAATAATTCCAGTAATAAATAAAATTGATTTACCAAGTGCACAAACCAATATCGATAAAGTTAAGCAAGAAATAATGGATTTGATTGGAGTAACCGAGGACGAGATGCTTTTAGTTTCGGCTAAAGCCGGCATTGGCATCGACGAGGTTCTCGAAGCAATTGTTAATAGAATACCACCACCTAAAGGCGATCCCGAAGCACCACTAAGAGCATTAATATTCGACTCAATTTACGATGAATACCGTGGAATTATAGTTAATATTCGTGTGATGGATGGTTGTGTTCGCGAGGGCGAAAAGATTTATTTTATGGCAACCCAACAAGCTTATGATGTTGAAGAAGTAGGAACTTTAAGGCTAAAACGCAATAGAACTAAGGAATTATCAGCAGGAAATGTCGGTTATATTATACCGAATATTAGGACATTAAGCGACACCAAAGTTGGCGATACTATTACTAACTTTAAAAATCCTTGTTCCGAAGCCATTGCTGGTTTCAAAGAAGTTAAACCAATGGTATTCAGTGGTTTCTATCCTTCGAGTTCTGCCGATTTCGAATCGCTTCGCGAAGCATTAGCTAAACTTTCATTGAACGATTCTGCAATATTTTACGAACCAGAAACTTCGTCGGCATTGGGTTTTGGTTTCCGTTGTGGATTTCTTGGATTATTGCATTTAGAAATTGTTCAAGAAAGATTAGAGCGTGAATTTAACCAAAATTTAGTAACAACTGTTCCCAACGTTAGATACAAAATATTGCAAACAAATGGAACTGATATTTTTATCGATAGCCCCGCGCAATTACCAGAACCAGTGAAAATAAAAGAAATTCACGAACCATACATCAGAGCACAAATCATTATGCCCGATGAGTATATTGGCACAATTATGAAATTGTGTTTAGATAGAAGAGGAACTTTGGTTAATACTAATTACCTTTCTGCCAAAAGGGTTGATTTAACCTGGGACTTACCATTAGCCGAAGTTGTATATGATTTTTATGATAAATTGAAATCGTTTACTCGAGGCTATGCGTCAATGGATTACGAATTTTTGGACTACAAAGTTGGCGATTTAATTAAATTAGATATTTTGATAAATGGAGAACCCGTTGATGCATTATCTACAATTGTCCACAGATCAAAAGCATACGATTGGGGTAAGAAATTAACTACAAAACTAAAGGATTTGATACCAAGACAAATGTTCGAAGTTGCTATCCAAGCAGCTATTGGCAATAAAGCAATCGCGCGCACAACCGTCAAAGCATTACGCAAAAATGTTACTGCAAAATGTTATGGTGGCGACATTACCCGAAAACGCAAATTATTAGAGAAACAAAAGGAAGGGAAAAAACGTATGAAACAAGTGGGAAGTGTGGAGATACCACAAGAAGCTTTCCTTGCTGTTTTAAGTATTGATGATGATTAATATTCACCTTAATAATAAAATAATAAAAATAAATTATGAAAATTGACTTCAAAAAACTATTTAGTCGAAAAAAAATCGAAAAGAAAAAGCCCGAAACAACAACCGAAAAAATCATTTCTTGGGTCAAAACCATTGTTTGGGCAGTTATAGTAGTAATGATTATCAACGGACTTGCTTTGGCCTCTTTCGTTGTCCCCACCGGATCGATGGAAAATACTGTTATGACGGGAGATTTCCTATTTGTCAACAAATTCATTTATGGACCAACGACGCCTCAAGTTATTCCTTTTTTCAATATCCCCCTTCCTTTTTATAAATTCCCTGCCCCTAAAGATCCCGAAAAAGGAGACGTTATCGTTTTCATCTTTCCAGGTTATCGAGATGAGGTTGAAGCGACCGAATTTCAGTATTATTTAAAGAGATGTATAGCCACTGCTGGCGATACTCTTCAGATTATCGAAAATGTAGTATACATAAATGGTAAAAAGCAAGATTTCCCACCTCATTCAGTGGTGGATACCTCGAATTTTGAAGATCCAACCGATAAATTCCGAACATTCCCCGTAGGATTAAACTATACAAGAAATAATTACGGTCCTATTCGCATCCCCAAAAAGAACGATGTTATCGAATTATCGCAGGAAAATTATCGACAATGGGCAACTTTTATAGCTCGTGAGGGACACAATATCGACAATAACGGCAGTATTATTCTTATTGATGGCAAGCCCGCAACTAAATATCAAGTTGAACGAGATTATTGCTTTGGAATGGGCGATAATCGCGACCACAGTTTAGACAGCCGATACTGGGGATTTATTCCATACGAAAATGTAGTTGGTACTCCAATGATTGTTTATTGGTCTTGGGATACAAATTTACCTTTGACCAATATTATAGATAAAATTTCTTCTATAAGATTTTCGAGACTGGCAAAAATAATTCAATAATGAAAAATATTAGTTCTATTTTTTATCTTTTCTTTGTGTTGGTTATGCTTTATAGTTGCTCAGAAAAGAAAAATGACAATGAATTAATTATGTGTGAAAAAGATACCTCTAATGTGGAATCTGAGGTAAATTCTAATGTAAAAATGACAGGTAAAATAAATTCAATAGAATTACCCGTGTTAAAAGAGGCAAGAAAAAATGATTCCATCACAAAAGCCGAAGAAGAATTCAGATTAGCAATGTTGGAGAAGCAGCAAGTTACCGAGTTCAAAAAAACAATTTTTTCAAAAAGTATAGATCTAAATTTTGATGGAAAGCAAGATCTAATAACAATTTTTATCATCGATAATGGAAAAGACACAATCACATACCTTAGTTTTTATGCCCACTTAGAAGGAGAAATGAAAAATACTTTTGATTTCAGATTCGACGAGAAAATTGAGAAAATTAAAGATATAACTACTTTTAGGGATTGCACATTTGTAATCACAGCTATACCAACCAATAACCAAAAATTAATCAAAAGAAAATTCAAATTTATAAATAATTACAATTTTTTACCACTAAATTAGCCTCACCTAAATTATTAATATTAAAACATTTAAATCTCTTTTTATCATTTTTTCGTAATTTTGTAATTCACAAAATAATTGCAGATTATGAATAAAATTATTGAAGCAAGGTTTATCGGACCAAACGTAAAACTATTTAAAATTGAAGCTCCAAAAATTGCCGAAAAGCGTAAAGCCGGACAATTTGTTATGCTAAGAGTTCACGATAATGGCGAAAGAATTCCATTGACTATTGCAGATTCCGATGCGAATGAGGGTTGGATTGAGATTATTGCCCAAGGAGTAGGAAAAACCACAAAATTGCTTAATATGTTGGAAGCGGGTGATTATATTCACGATTTGGTTGGTCCGTTAGGAAAACCTTCTCATATCGAAAATTTTGGAACTGCAGTTAGTATTGGTGGGGGAGTTGGAACTGCAATTGCTTACCCCATTGCAAAAGCGTTAAAGGAAGCTGGTAATTATGTTATAAGCATAATTGGCGGCAGAAGCAAGGAATACGTTATTTTGGAAAGCGAAATATCCAGATTTAGTGATGAAGTGTATCCTACCACCGATGATGGTAGTTATGGTTTTCATGGATTTGTTACCCAAAAACTCCAAGAACTAATCGATAGCGGCAAACAGATTGATTTTGTGCTGGCAATTGGTCCCGTGCCAATGATGGAGGCTGTTGCTAAAATAACACAACCTTATGGAATAAAAACAGTTGTAAGCTTGAATTCTATAATGGTGGATGGAACGGGAATGTGTGGTGGTTGCCGTGCATTAGTGAATGGCGAGACAGTGTTTGTATGTGTTGATGGTCCCGAATTCGATGCTCACCAAGTCAATTTTAAAGTACTCAAGGATCGAAATAATACGTATTTTTTAGAAGAAAAAGAATCTCTACACGATTATGAATGCCATTTAGACCAAGCCTTCTTCACTTTACTAAAAAAACAAAAACAAGGAGAAAATTAATATGGGACAATATCCTCCAGTAGAGTTACTTCCTAGTAAAGAAAGAACGAAAATTCCAAGACATAAAATACCCGAACAAGATCCCAATGTTCGTAGGGCAAACTTCAAAGAAGTTAATTTGGGATATACTATCGAAATGGCACAAGCAGAAGCACAACGTTGCCTTATGTGTGCTAATCCTCCCTGCATTGGTGGTTGTCCAGTTAACATTAAGATCCCACAATTTATCGAAAAGATACGAGAAGGCGATATTGCCGAAGCTGCTCGCATATTAAAAGAAGACAATGCATTGCCCGCAGTTTGCGGACGAGTTTGTCCTCAAGAAGAACAATGTGAGATTGTTTGCGTTCTCACCAAGAAATTCCAACCGGTTGCAATAGGCAATTTGGAGCGTTTTGCTGCTGATTGGGAAAGAGAAAATATTGGTATTCAGGTTCCAAAAATAGAGAGTAAAACAGGAAAAAAAGTAGCAATTATAGGAGGAGGACCCGCGGGTTTGAGTGCTGCTGGCGATTTAATTCGAATGGGACACGATGTTACAGTGTTCGAAGCATTACACGAAATTGGAGGTGTATTGGTTTATGGTATTCCTGAATTTCGTTTACCTAAAGTGATTGTTAGAGCTGAAGTGGAGGCGTTGGCTGCCGCCGGTGTTAAATTCGAAAAGAACTTCGTAGTTGGTCTCACATCTACGCTCGACGAAATGATGCAGCAGTTCGATGCCGCATTTTTAGGCGTTGGTGCGGGCCTGCCTTATTTTATGAATATTCCAGGCGAAGAATTAGTTGGTGTTTATTCTGCAAATGAATACCTAACCAGAGTGAACCTTATGCGTGCCTACGATTTTGGTCCGAACGATACTCCATTAATTAATATTAAAAATAAGACAGTTGCTGTAATTGGGGGTGGAAATACTGCAATGGATGCAGTTCGTACATCTTTAAGATTGGGAGCGAAAAGGGCAATGATTGTTTATCGCCGTAGTGAGTCCGAAATGCCCGCAAGAATCGAAGAAGTTCACCACGCAAAAGAAGAAGGTGTTGAATTTATGCTCTTGGCTTCTCCCACAGAATATTTGGGAGACGAACGCGGTTGGCTTCGTTCAATGAAAGTGCAGCATATGGAACTTGGCGAACCCGACGCTTCTGGTCGTCGAAAACCTGTTCCTATTCCTGGTGCAATCGAGGAAATTCCAATCGACGTCGCAGTTGTTGCAATTGGAAATGGTTCCAATCCAGTGATAACTCGAGCAACCCCCGATTTGAAAACAAATAAATGGGGGAATATTTTAGTTGATAAAACTACAATGAAGACAAGCAAAAAAGGCGTTTTTGCTGGTGGCGACATCGTTACTGGTGGTGCAACGGTTATTCTGGCTATGGGTGCTGGACGGACAGCGGCAAAATATATCAACGAATATCTTATGAATCCTGATTTCGTTTGGGATTGGGAATAATTTATTTTTCAACAAATCAATTAAAGTTAATAAACAAAGCCACATTCCTGTGAATGTGGCTTTGTTTTTTTGTATATTTGCTATTAATTTAATCCACGTTTTCGGAGTAGAGGTTCAATATTCGGGTCTTTTCCTCGGAATTGTCGATAAAGTTTTGCGGGGTCGTCCGTGTTACCTTTTTCTAAAATATTCTGTCGGAAAGATTGAGCAGTTTTTTTATCGAAAATGCCATTCTCCTTGAATGCTTCGAATGCATCTGCGTCCAATACGCCCGACCAAATATAAGAATAATAACCCGCATCATATCCACCCGAAAAGATGTGGCGGAAATATGTGCTACGATATCGCGAAATAATTTCGGGAATTAATCCAATTTCTGCAAGAAAATTATTCTCAAACTCATTGATATCGCCTTCGATTGGCTGAGTTATTGTATGATATTTCATATCGAGCAAGGCAGCAGCGAGAAACTCGCCTGTTACAAATCCCTGGTTGAATTTGGAACTGTTCTCGATTTTTTCAATTAATTCATCGGGCATTGGTTCGCCGGTTTTGTAATGTCGTGCATACATTTTTAACATTTGGCGTTCTGTTGCCCAGTGTTCCATAATTTGAGAAGGTAATTCTACGAAATCGCGTGGAACATTGGTGCCGCTAATACTAACATAATTACAATTTGACAATAATCCGTGCAAGCAGTGGCCGAATTCGTGGAAAAAAGTTTCTACTTCGTCCAAAGTGAGTAGCGAAGGTGAGTCGGGCGTAGGTTTAGAGAAGTTAGTTGTTAAACTAACGTTAGGGTCTACTTTTTTTCCGTCTTTATAAAATTGTTCGCGATAATTAGTCATCCAAGCACCGCCTCGTTTGGAATCGCGAGGGAAGTAATCCATATAAAGAACACCCAGATGCGTGCCATCGGAGTTCAAAACTTCGTAGGGAACAACATCGGGATGGAAAACAGGCAAATCCTTTCTTTCTTTGAAAGAGATACCATATAAACGATTAACCAATTCAAAAATACCATCACGTACATTTTCCAATTTAAAATATGGTCTAATGTCTTCTTCGTTCAAGTCGTATTTTTCTTTGCGGACTTTCTCGGCATAATATCGCCAATCCCATGGTTCTAATTTAAAATTGTTACCTTCTTTATAAATCATTGATTGTAATTCGTAGGCTTCTATCTTCATTGTCTTGACGGTTGGTTCCCACAATCGGTTAAGTAGATTCATAACACCTTCGGGATTTTTTGCCATATTTTGTTCTAAAACATAGGATGCATGATTTGGATAACCGAGAAGTTTTGCTCTTTCCAATCTTAGGTTGGCAATTTGACGAATAATTTCTTTATTATCGTATTCATCATTGTTATTTGCTCTATCGGCATAAGCATTCCATATCTTTTTCCTTAGCTCTCTTTTTGCAGAATATTGCAGAAAGGGCATAACCGATGGGTTTTGCAATGTGAAAACCCATTTTCCATCTAATTTCATTGTTTTGGCATCATCGGCGGCGGCTTCAATTAAAGATTGTGGTAATCCGTCTAAATCTTCTTTTTTATCTATAATTAGTTTGAATTTTATTGTTTCTTTCTGAACATTATTCCCAAACTTCAATGTTAACAAAGATAATTTACTATTGATTTCCTTTAATTTTGCTTGGTCTGCATCGTTTAGGAGGGCTCCGTTTCTTTTAAAATCGTTGTAATATTTTTCGAGTAAGCGTGTTTGTTCTTGATTGAGATTGAATTGCGCACGATTGTCCCATACTGCTTTAATTTTTTCGAATAGTTTTTTGTTCATCGATATTTCGTCTGTATGAGCCGAGACCAATGGCGATATTTGTTCAGCGATTTTTTGCATTTCTTCATTTGTAACTGAACTATTCAAATTATAGAAAATGGTTAAAACTTGTGTTAGTAATTCACCACTTCTATCCATTGCTTCCACAACATTGGCGAATGTAGGGGCATCTTTCGATTTTATAATTGCATCAACTTCCTTCTTATGCAATTTTATAGCATCTTTAACGGCGGGTAAGTAATCTTTGGTTTTAATCTTGTCGAATGGAGGCAATCCGAATGGGGTTTTAAACTCTTCTAATAACGGGTTGGAAAAAGCTGTTGCTGTCATAGCTAAACTCATTAAAATTATTAATAAACTCTTCATAATAACTCTTATTAAATAAATAAAAAATTAGTTAATATCACCTTTTATAAACGATTGAATTGGTTTTATATGTTTAGAGATTATCACAATACCGAGAGTAATTAAATAATACTTTGCATTTGGGGACAGAAAATAAATATCATAGTTCCAACCCCAAAAAAAGAACGAGAAGTTGGCAATTGTTGCGGCAAAAGTTGAAATTGTTGCGATAACACTGCGAATATGTATGTTTCGCGAAAGAATATTAGCAATAAAATAGCTTCCAAGCCAAACAAAAATCGAAATTGGTGCGACAAATATCAAAGATCCAGCGGCAGTTGCTAAACCGCGTCCACCTTTGAATTTTAGAAATATGCTATAATTATGCCCCAAAACTGCAAAAATTGCACCTATTAAACCATAATCTATAACTTTGTTGAAGTAGAGACCAATAAACACAGCAACAAGACCTTTCGACAAATCCATTGATAGACTAAATATCCCAATCCACTTATTTTTCGTAACTTCGTAGGCATTTCTTGCACCAATGTTTTGGCTGCCTTCATCCGATATATCAACTTTAGCGAATTTTTTTGCAATTAAATAAGAAAAAGGAATTGACCCAACTAAGTAAGTTATAATAGCAATAACGGATTTTGTGAAAACGTCAATCATTTTTTTTGCCAATTTTTATTTGAATCAATGATAAGAACAATAAGAAAAAGAAAAGTATATAGGCAATAGCCGAGGCATAGCCCATTGCATCAGCTTTAATAAATGCTTGATCGAATACATAATAAACCATTGTTGTGGTGGAATAAAGTGGTCCACCTTTTGTCATAACGAATATTTCGATAAAGATTTGGAAAGACTTGATTAAGTCGATTAATAAAACAAATACTATTGTGGAACGAATACCGGGTAATGAAATATTCAACATAGTTTGCCAAAAGTTTGCACCTGCCAATTTTGCACTTTCGTATAATTCCTTTGGGATTGTTTGTAGCCCTGCCAAAAACAACACCATATAGTATCCAATCGACAACCAAACATCCATTGCAATTATTGCGTTCATAGCAGTAGATTGGTTTAATAAGAAACCTTCTTTTGAATATGGAAGTCCAAGCAATTGTAATAAATTATTAATATACCCATTTTGCGAATACAAATTGGTGAATATCAATGCAACTACAACCATCGAGGTTACAGAGGGCAAAAAATAAGATGCTTGCCAGAAAGCATTCAAATATTTAACCTTCTGATTGATTATTTCTGCAAGAATTAAGGCTATAGTCAAAGTAACGGGAACTGTTATTAACACGAAATATGTTGTGTTCTTTAATGCAATCCAAAAAACTTCATCGTGGAAAGCTTTGATGTAATTATCGAATCCAATAAAAGTAGTTTCGTTTGTTAAAGTTTTATATTCTGTTAAACTTAAATATCCCGAATAGATCAATGGATATGTCCAAAAAACTGCGAGGACAGCAATCCACGGAAATAGCAATAGTAGTGTTGATAAATTATAT
This sequence comes from Candidatus Kapaibacterium sp., assembly GCA_937995785.1. Taxonomy (GTDB): domain Bacteria; phylum Bacteroidota; class Ignavibacteria; order Kapaibacteriales; family UBA2268; genus GWF2-33-9. The sequence goes on along the minus strand of CALKJQ010000119.1, from coordinate 3,162 downwards.
TTTAAACGATTTTCCAAAAAAGTGAAATTCTATTTTTTACAAAATTGCTAATTTACAATTAATAATTAAGTAAAAAGCAAAAAGGTGAATAATGAAAAGAGTAGTTGCATTTTTATTTATCAGTATAATAGTAATTTCTTGTGGTAAAAATGAAGAGGCTAAAGTGGAAAATCGAGACGATTTCAGACAAATTGTTGCCGAAAGGATTAAGGCTTATGCCAAAGTGAAGGTTGATGCCGATATCTCGGGATTAACAGAAAGAGAAAAAACATTAATTAAAATATTAAGCGATGCAGGTAAAATTGCAGAAGAAATTTTTTGGCAACAATCAGCCGCCGATGCGATTGCTGTCCGAGATTCATTGGCAAAGTTGAACAAACCCGACGACGAAATTTTGAGGGAATATTTGAGAATTAATTTCGGTCCTTACGATGTTATCCATGGAAACGAAAGGTTCTTACCCGGAGAACCAAATACAAGATTTGCAGGCGCTGGTTTCTATCCACAAGACCTAACAAAAGAGGAATTTGAAGATTTTGTTGCAAAATTTCCCGAGGAAAAGGAAAAGTTGGAAAGCAATTATACTGTCGTTATTCGTCAAGCCGGTGTTTTGCATGCCGTTCCTTATGGAAAATATTACAAATTGGCTGCCGACCTTGCCACTAAGTTGGAGGAAGCCGCCGATTACGCCGACGAACCAACCTTGAAGAAATATTTACTATTACGTGCAAAAGCTATCCGCACCGATGATTACTATGAAAGTGATATGGCTTGGATGGATGTGAAAGGAAAAATTGATGTGGTTATCGGTCCTATCGAAACTTACCAAGATGCACTTTTTGGTTATAAAGCGGCATACGAAGCAGTCGTCATGGTTAAAGATGAAGAGGCTACAAAAGAATTCGAAATGTTCAAAAGTTTGGTAGGACATTTCGAAAACAACTTACCTCAAGACACAAAATATACAAGAAAAAAGTTTAGTGCCGAAACTCAACTGAACATTGTAAATGTTGTATATTTTGGTGGAGATTGCCAAAAAGGTACCAAAACTATTGCTGCCTCGTTGCCCAATGACCCGCGAGTGAGAGATGCAAAAGGTGGCAAGAATTCAATGTATAAAAATATGATGGAGGCAAAATTCAATGCTACTTTAATTCCAATTTCAAAAATAATTTTAATGCCCGAGCAACAGCAATATGTAGATAAAAAAGCGTTTACTTCGTTTGTTACTTTGCATGAATTTTCGCATACTCTGGGGCGTGGTTTTGTTTATGGTAACGACAAGTTAGAGGTTCGTACTGCATTGAAGGAACGATATTCACCTATAGAAGAATGCAAAGCCGATATCGTTTCGATGTGGAATCATAAGCTTTTATTAGATTTGAATAAATACGACTCAGAATATATCAAACGAGCCCAGGTTACTTATCTTGCGGGCTTATTCCGTAGCATACGCTTTGGAACCGAATCGGCACACGCAAGAGCAAACTTGATTCAATTGAATTATCTAAAAGAGCAAGGAGCAATCGTTGTAACCAAAGAAGGAAAATATAAAATAGTGGAGGAAAAATTCTGGGATGGAGTTAAAAGTCTTGCAAACCAAGTGCTAACGATAGAAGCCACCGGAGATTATAATCTTGCCGGTGAATTTCTAAAGAAATATGCAGTAACTACTGATGAAATAAAAAAAGCCATCGAAATGCTCAAAGATGTCCCTCGCGATATTGATTCAAGTTATTTGTTTTAAGGTGAGGAGATTATGAGATTTGCAATTATTTTTATTTTTTTTACTATAACATTTTTTAACAATATGAATGCTCAAAAATCAATTACAACCGACAGTCTTGGTCGAAAAGTTTTAGTCGGTCAATTTAGCTGGGAAGAATGGAACAAGCAAATGGATTGGCAAATACCACAAGATTATTGCATCAATATTTCCAATTGTTTTCATCTATCGGAAATTATAAACAAAAAGAAAATTAAATTCCTGATTTTTGGAGGCTCGTGGTGTGGCGATACTAAATCAGAATTACCCAAAATAATGAAAATCTTTAGGTCTTGTGAATTTTCTAATTATGAATTAATTGGGGTTGATAGAGCAAAATACGAACCTTCGATGCGGTTTGTGGAATTTAACATTGAAAGAGTACCAACATTAATCATTTTATCGAAAAACGAAGAAATTGGACGAATTGTGGAATTTCCAAAAAATGACTGGTTCGAGGATATTAAGCAAATAATTGAATAACTCTAATTTTATGAAACTACTATACAAAATTTTGTCGCAAATACTCAATAAAAGACATTTACAATTAGTTTATTCACTCAATTTTAGAAAAAAGACTTTAAGAATTGCTCCAAATTTGGATTACATAAGAACTGCTTTTTTGGAATTATGTTATGATGAAATCATCTCGAAAAATATTCCCGGTAATGTAGCCGAATTGGGGGTTTATCAAGGTGAATTTGCAAAAAAAATAAATTTACTATTTTTAGATAGAAAACTATACCTTTTTGATACATTCGAGGGATTTCATCCAGAAGATATAGAGAAAGATACTCGCAGCGGTTATTCGGACGGCAAACAAGATTTTTCGAAAACAAGCGTCGAGAGCGTGCTTAAATTAATGAAATATCCCGATAATTGCATTATTTGCAAAGGGCATTTTCCCGCTACAGCCAAACGGGTGGACGATATTTTTTGTTTTGTAAATCTGGATGCCGATTTATATGAACCAATATATGAAGGCTTAAAATTCTTTTATCCCCGTCTATCCAAGGGTGGTTATATTCTTGTCCATGATTACAATAATGATGATTATTTGGGTGTAAGGAAGGCAGTTCATCAATATTGCAACGAAAATAATATTAATTATGTTCCATTACCAGATATCGGGGGGTCGGTAATAATAACCAAATGAACTCAACTATTAATTTTGCAAAAAATAAAGAGATTTGCTTGAGATTATTGTATTTTATTTGTAACGAAGTGAAAGAATTATAGTTAGTAATTTATTTGGGGACAAAGAGTTATGTTTTTTCGAAGTGCTCGGAGCGAGACTCGAACTCGCACGAGGGTCACCCCTCACAGGATTTTAAGTCCTGTGCGTCTACCAATTCCGCCATCCGAGCAAAGAACATTTAATTAGGATTACAAAATTA
>CALKJQ010000118.1 GCA_937995785.1 Candidatus Kapaibacterium sp. | reverse complement strand
AAAACCTGTTAACGCAAGTAAAGCACGTAATCCGTTTTCTTTTTCTTCTAATAATTTTTCAAAAAATTCCTTTTTAAGTCCTTGTGTTTCAATTTTATTTTTTAAAACAAGCAAAGTTTCTTTAATCGAATTTATATAACTTTCGTATTTATCTTGAAATTCAGTGTTGTAAAAATAAAAAGTATTTTTTTCTATTACAGTATTAAATTTTAATTGATTTATATTGTCGTTTTTTTTCATTTTTAGATTTTAATTTAGCATTTTTATCTTTTCCATTAATGACGAATTTGTTCCAATTATACTTTCCTTATTTCATAAACCACGCCTCTTTCTTCTAAATATTTGATTATTCCGTCGAATATATTTTGTTCGAATCCTAAGTGTTCGGGTGGAAACAACCCTTTGTGCGTGAATTTTCTTTCTAAAATTAGGTTTGCTACTGCTGTTGCAGTGTAACCTGTTGTGCGTGCCATCGAACTTGTTTGTGTTTCGTCGTCGTAAATATCGAATAAATCGTAGGTGTATTCAACTTTCGTACCTTCTTCTTCTCCTTGGATAATCACCCTCATTACTGTGAATTCTTCTTCGTCGGGGGCTAAGTACCATTCCTTGAATAGTATTTTATTTGTAAAATCTATAGGCTTTATTTTGGTATTGTGAATTTCTATTTCCTCTTGTCCGAAAAATCCCCCAGATTTCAATGCTTTAATCAAATCGATGTGACCGGGATATCTCAAAGTTTTTTCTTTCATATTGGGAATGTCCAAGGTGTGCATTAACGACCGTAAACCATCGGTATTGAACGCTTCGAGCGTGCCTACATCCTCGAAAAATAAAAATTCGCTATCCGATAGTGGTTCCTTAACTAATATGTTGCCGTTTTCCACATAACGAGCGGGGCGAGTGTATTCCTCGATAACATCAATAGGCGAGAATGGGGCTTTATATTGATAAGGGTATTTACGAACAAATGGCAAACCACCAACATAACACAAATAAGTATCCACTTTCATCCTTTTATAATGGTATCCAAGCAAAATGTTACACATTCCGGGGGCAACTCCGCAGTCAACTACGGCTGTAACTCCTTTCTTTTCGGCTAATTCTTTCAATTGCAATGAATCCTCGGGGAAAAATGAAATATCCACAATGTCTTTACCGGATTTTATCACTGCCTTTGTAACATCATATCCCATAAAACCCGGTACTGCATTGACAACCAAATCATAGTCCGCAACCAATTCGCATATTTGGTCTGCTTGTGATAAATCTACTTGTTTTGTAGAAATTTTTTCGGAATTGTATTTGCTTAGTTTGTTGCTATCAATATCACAAACTGTTACCTTGTGTTTACTTGATAGGTCGATTGCCATTGCCGAACCTACCATACCACTACCCAAAACTATAACTTTTTTCATATTTTACATTATTTTATTTCTAAATTATAAAAAAAGGTATAATCTTATACTTATTTTTGTAAATTCGTTTATTATATTTTTTAAGACACCATTTTATGAAAATTCAAGTAATTATATTTTTTCTTACAATTCTCTTTGCTTGCAGTGGAAATAACAATAAAGTTGATAATGCAAATACCACTCCTATAGAAAAAATTCCACATAATTCGATTCAGCAATTAATTCCAAAAATCATCAACAAATATCCCCACGACCAAAATGCCTATACTCAAGGATTGGTCTATCATAATGGTTTCTTATACGAAAGTACCGGTTTATATGGTAAAAGTACATTGAGAAAGGTTGATATTAAAACAGGCAAAGTTCTACAATCAATATCGTTATCGCCCATTTATTTTGGCGAAGGAATAGCAATCTTGGGCAACAAAATTTACCAATTAACTTGGGAAAACAAAAAAGCATTTGTCTATGATTTATTCACTTTCAAATTATTGAACGAATACTCTTATCCAACCGAAGGATGGGGCATAACCACCGATGGCAAGCAACTAATTGTTAGTGATGGATCAAATTTCCTGACCTATTATAATTCCGAAAATTTTACTATCGAAAACTCTATGATGATTAAGCAAGGCAACAAATCGCTTTACAATATCAACGAAATGGAAATGGTTGACGGATTGATATACGCAAATGTTTATATGACAGATAGCATTGTTATTATTAATCCCAATAATGGTGATGTTGTGGGATGGGTGGACATATCATTACTCAGGCAAAATCTCGATGATTCCCACAATGCCGAAGTTTCCAATGGGATTGCTTATAATGCGGCTACTAAAACTTTTTACCTAACAGGCAAAAATTGGTCTAACCTTTTCGAAGTTGTCTTTGTAGAAAAATAATTAATTGCCAATAAATAAAGGAGATTTTTGTATATCCCCAAAGATGAAGATTGGAATTTCGGGATAATCCACGTTATCGGTTTGCAATAAAACTCGACCTTTTAGAATTCCATCTTGTTGAGGAGTAATAGAAAGTTCCAATGGGTAAACATCGCCTGGTTTGATTATCGTTCCATCTTTGATTTTCACTTGCAACTCGGCGGGTGCAACCGAAGAAACAAATACTTTTACTTCTTTTTGTGTTTTATTTGTAATATTAAGTAGTTGCTTTCCCGTTTGCCCAACCCGTAAATCGGTGAAGGAAACCATATTGCTTGGCGCTACAAAAATTTCCCTTTCAATATTTGCTTTCAATTCCACATCCATCAAGCTATGCTTGGGGTCATTGGAGTAAATTCGAATATGTTTAGAAATTGGACCTTCGAAATTGGAAATAGATAGCGTGATTGCCAAATCAGTGGATTCGCCGGGGGTGAGTAAGTTCTTTGCTAATGGAGCATAAGTGCAACCACAGGTAGGTTGCACATTTACTATTTTCAAAGTATCATTGCCCGTATTTTTAATTACGACCTTTCCGTTTAGTGGATGGTCTTTGGGGCGTACGATACCCCAATCTAAGACAGTTCCATTTGGGAAATTTATCTGGGGTTGAGCAAATAAATTGACAGAACCAATCAAAAAAGCAAAAATCAAATTCTTATACATTATTGTAAAAAGTGTTTTAATTAATAACGAAAAAGAAATTGAAAAGTTTTATTAAAAATATTCTTTACTTTCTGTGGAAAAAGTATATTTTACTAATGAATTTATTGTTAATTTACATTTGTTATTATATAATTCTTTAATATGAAATATCAAAATACAATAGTCCTAAAGTGGATTATGTTTTTAACAGGATTACACTCTTTCATAGTAGGAGTGGGTTTAATTTTTATAACAAACCAACTCAGATCTTTCTTTGGTTTTGCACCTTCCCCTGAGCAATTTTTCCAAACTCAAGGAGGCGTGTTTCATATTGTAATGTCGATTGCCTACTTTTTGGGAGGATATAATCAAACCAAATATAAAATGCTTATTTGGTTTTCTATTATTGTTAAATTATGTGCAACATTTTTTCTTTTTACTTATTTCTTTTTGGTTAATTCATCAATTCTAATATTGGTTTCGGGGGTAACAGATTTTATTATGTTTCTTTTGATATTTACTTATTTCCGAAGAATCAATTTGGATAATTAAGAGGAATACATTAATGAACATAAAGCATACAATCGTCTTAACTGGAGCAAGTGGATTTATTGGTAAATATTTTATCCAAAATTATGTTGACGACAATATAATCTTCGCAATAGCCAGAAGGTCGAGAAACGAAACTGGCATACCATTTCACGACAATCTACATTGGATTCAGTGCGACATTTCCAATTACGAATCTGTAAAATCAGTAGGAGAATATATAAGAACAATAAGTGAAGTGGATTATATCATTCACCTTGCTGCATATTATGATTATTCCTATGAAGATAATATTGCTTATGATAGAATTAATGTTCAAGGCACTAAAAATGTTTTAGAATTAGCAAAAATGCTTAATATAAAGCGATTTATCTTTGCAAGTTCGCTTGCAGCTTGCAATTTCCCCAAAAATAATGAATATATAACCGAAGAAACATCACCAGATGCAACTTTTCACTATGCCCGAAGTAAAAAGTTAGGTGAAATGCTCTGCAAAGAATATTCCCACGAAATTTCTTGCACAGTAGTTCGCTTTGCTGCAGTTTTTAGTGACTGGTGTGAGTATGCCCCTTTGAATATGTTTTTAAATACATGGCTCGCAAAAAAAATAGAATCTAAATTTTTAGCCGGTAAGGGAGAAAGTGCCGTAACTTATATTCACATTCGTGATTTATTATCTTTTTTGGGCAAAATTCTAGAAAAAGATAGTATATTACCAAACTATGGAGTGTTAATTGCAAGCCCCGACATTCCCGTTACTCATAAAGAAATATTTGAAATATCGAACAGATACTTTTATGGACATACCGTTCGTCCATATTTTTTGCCTAAATTTTTAGCACTTCCCGGCTTGTATTTAAAAAAAATATTAAATATGTTTCGCCCCACTAATTATGAAGTATTCGAACGCCCCTGGATGGTAAAATATATTGACAAAAAAATGAATGTAAATGCTAAAAAATCGAGAGAAATCCTAAAATGGGAACCCACACCAAGGTTAAATTTGAAACGTAGATTGATTTTTTTACTGGAAAATCTCAAGAATCATCCTGATGAATGGAATATCCGAAATGCAGAATCGCTTAAAAGAATTGCTAATAGAATTAACTTGATTATTTACGAGAAAATGGTTGAATGTAAGGATATAGTAATTAATATTATTTTGGAACACATTATAGATACCACAGAAAGTTCTATTTTCGATAAATTTAAAGAGTATTCAAGAAATGACAACTATTGTAATCTAAGTGCATTATACCATTTATTGCTTGCAACAATCCGTAGTACCGACAGAAGTCTTTTTCTTGATTATATCGACAAAATAATAATCCGTAGATTTGCCGAAGGGTACGAACCAAAATCGTTAATTGCGATGTTAAAAATATTTCAAGATGAGTTGCTAATAAAATTAAATTCATACACCGAGTTAAAGAATTATCAACAAGACCTTTACGATAACATTTCATTTCCACTTCAGTTAGCACAAGATGAAATTGAAGATCTTTACGATAATTTAGTTCTAAAAATCCCCGAAGAGTTGTATATAAGAAATGCCAATTTACCAGATTGTCCAGAATTACAAAAAGCAATAAAGCAATTAAGTGCACTCTATCAAGTTTCGCCCGAAGATTTTGCGAAGCATTAATGTTAAAATTCAACGTGTTTAAATTTATCCAAAATTTGGACTAATATTGGTAATTTTGAATTAATTTTAAATAACTTTTATGAATATTCAAAAGATAATTATACTCGATTTTGGTTCGCAATACACTCAAATTATTGCTCGTAAAGTTCGCGAAATTGGAGTTTATGCAGAAATTTATCCTTTTAATTTATCAAAAGAAAAACTTTTGCAGCTCAATCCGCAAGGTATTATTCTTTCGGGTGGTCCCAATAGCGTATATGCCGAAAATGCTCCTCACCCTTTTGCCCAAATATTCAATCTTGGAATTCCAATACTTGGAATTTGTTATGGTTTGCAATTAATTGCATACTTAAACAATGGCGAAGTCGATAAGTCGGCTGCCCGTGAATACGGTCGTGCTAATTTAATTATAGATAAATCGAATAAATTGCTTGATGGAATTAATTCAAATCAGGTGTGGATGAGCCACGGCGATTCGCTTAAAACCCTTCCAATTGGGTTCGAAGTTATTGCCCATACCCAAAACTCCCCTATTGCCGCAATCCAGAATGCCGAGAAGAAAATTTTCGGCGTTCAATTCCATCCCGAAGTTCACCACACAACTGATGGTAAGAAGATTTTGAAAAATTTTGCTCGGAATATTTGCAATATTTCTGATAATTGGTCCACCGAGTCGTTTATCGAAACTACAATAAAGCAAATACAAAATCAAGTTGGGAACGACGAAGTGATTTGCGCCCTCTCGGGTGGTGTGGATTCAACGGTATTGGCTGTGCTATTACACAAATCAATAGGCGACAAACTTCACTGTATTCATATCGACACGGGATTGATGAGATTGAACGAAAGCCAAAAATTGATGGATTTGTTTCGGCAAAATTTCAATATGTCGATAGAGCTTATTGATGGTAGCGAGACTTTTTTGAGCCGATTGAATGGGATAACAGACCCCGAACAAAAACGCAAAATCATCGGAAAATCTTTTATTGATTTGTTCGAAATAGGTGCTAAGCAATTTAATAATGCCAAGTGGTTAGCCCAAGGAACGCTTTACCCCGATGTAATTGAATCGGTTTCGGTAAAAGGACCATCGGTTGTTATTAAATCTCACCACAACGTCGGTGGTTTACCCGAAAAAATGGGTTTAAAGCTTATCGAGCCTTTCCGTGAACTATTCAAAGACGAGGTTCGAGCAGTGGGTCGCGAATTAGGTGTTCCCGAATGGTTCGTCCGCCGCCATCCATTTCCCGGTCCTGGTTTAGCTATCAGAATATTAGGCGAAATCATCCCCGAACGTATAGATTTGTTGCAACGAGCCGATGCTATATACATCGAAGAAATCCGCAATGCAGGACTATACGACCAAATTTGGCAGGCTTTTGCTGTTTTGTTGCCCATTCAAAGCGTAGGCGTTATGGGCGACGAGCGAACCTACGAAAGCACTTGTGTTTTGCGAGCGGTTACAAGCGTTGATGGTATGACTGCAGATTGGTTCCCAATGCCTCCGGAAGTCCTTTCCAAAATAAGTAATAGAATAATTAACGAGATTCGAGGTATAAATAGAGTTGTTTACGATATTACAAGTAAACCACCCGGCACGATTGAATGGGAATAAATTAAGTTAGTTCTTTCTTTTTTATATTAAGATTTTAGATACTCGAATGTAAAATATGCAGTTGTTCCTTGTCCCTCTTCGCTTTCGAACCAAATATTGCCGTTATGAAGTTTAACAAAGTCGTAGCAAACCATTAGCCCCAGACCGGTCCCTTTTTCACCTTTAGTACCAACAGTGCTCGTTGCTGTATCGGAGGAAAAAATATGTGCGGCTTTCTCGGGCGTCATACCAACGCCATTATCAGCAACTGAAAATTGCACAAAATTATCTTTAACCTGCATTGCGATATCAATCGTGCCATTTTCGTTCGAATATTTAATCGCATTATTTAGTAAATTTCGTATTATCGTATCAAGCATATTTGCATCGAATACAAAAGAAAAATCTGGCAAAATCGAAGTAGCAACTCCTAATTTCTTCTCTTCGATTTGCCTTTGGTATAACCCAAAATTATTCACACATATCTGATAGGGAATGTTTCTCTCTTTGTTAGGATGGATTTGGTTTCTTTGTGTGCGCGACCACAGCAGAAGGTTTTCTAATAGTCTATACATTTCGATTGATGAGTTATTCATCATATTGATTAATTGCCTTTTCTCTTCTTCGTCAAAAGAATCATAATCATCGTTTAACATTTGATTTAAACCTTTAAGACCACCAACAGCATTTTTTAAATCATGGGCAATAATCGAAAAGAGTTTATTCTTTGTTGAATTTGCTAACTCGAGATTTTCATTAATTCTTATGAGTTCGTGTTGCGATGCTGTTAGTTCAATATTTATCTCATCTTTTATTCTAATAGATTCTTGCAGTTTATTGTTCATTTCATTCAATTGAATATTTTTGGAGCTAATGGTTTGTAAATTTTTCTTTTTGTTAATATAAACATAATATAAGATAATCAAAATAATCAAAAAAGCACTTGTCAATAATATATACAATAAATTAGTTGTTTTCTGTGCTTCTATTTTTACTTTCTGTAATTTATTATCCTCCTCCAATGATTTTATTTTGTCTATATTTTCTTGTAATTGCAAATCAATTCCTGACAAACTTATATTTTGTGATCGAATTTTTATATTTGTCGAATCCAATGTTTCTATTAGCTTAGATTGTATTTTGCTGGCTTTTGAGTAATCTCCTTTTTTAATGTATATCTCGACAAGTAAGTAATCAAAGTTAGTGTTATAATGTTCGAATTCAGCATCTTGTTCTAAAAAACTCTTGCCTTTTTCAATAAAATTTAGCGACTTAGAATATTCTTTATTTGCAAGATAAAACGATGATAAATCCCAATAGGCTGATATTTTTTGAATGTTGGATTTATTATCTTCAATTTGATTGAAACATTTTATTTGATAAAAAATTGATGAATCCAAATGTTTTTTCAAAAAAAACGCTTTCGACAAAATAAGATAGGAATTTATTAAATATAATTGATATTCAGACTTGTCAATTAGGTTTTCGAATGTGGAGGTATCTACATTTAAAGCATTTTTGGCATAGATAATTGCACTATCAATTTTATTGGAAACCAGAAAGAACTTGCTCATAATTAAATAAAAATATTGTAAATTAATTTGGTTCTTACGATTTTTTCTTAAATGGGCATATTTTGTAAAGTATATGTAGGCACTATCGAATACTTTTAGGTTTTGGTAACACATACCAATATTTTCGGTTGCAACAAGCAACAAGTGATTTAATCCATTAATCTCTACTCTATTTTTCTCAACATTTTTTTTCAATATAATTTGAAAAGAATCAGCAATAGCTATTGCTCTATGATATTCTTTACGGGCAAATTCATCATTACCGTGTTGAAAATAAAGGTTACCAATATCGAGGGTATTCCATGCAACTATTCCTAATGAATTGTTCTTACTGGCATAAAAAGAGGACAAATTGTAAAAACTTGCTGCTTTGTCGAATCTATCAATCTTTGCATATAATTTTGCAATTGATGAATAAATCAATGAAAGGTTAAAGTTAGATTTTTTTATAGATTTATTTAAAAGTAGTTCCGAAAAGAATTTTATACCTTCTAATGGTTCATTATTAGAAAAATAATTGACCAAAATATCGGTTTCATCTCTTAAATCTTTGTTTTGTTCAATACTACTTCTTATCGATTTTATTAAAGAATCTATATGTTTGTTTGGTTCTGCAACGACTTCATATCCACTAAAAAATGAAGAAATAAATAGTAATAATATGAATAATTTTTTATTGTTATTGCTCATCTTAGTCTTAAATTAAAAATCTATGTAAATTACTAAATTATCGTTGAATAATTCTATAATTTAATATTAATTTATTATTTTCATTATTTTGTAATAAAAATGTATTTTTTTTGTTTTGTATTAACTCAAACAACAAAATTGTATAATAATTACAATAGAGGTTCAAAATGAAATTCTTTTCCATAATATTTCTTTTTTTATTAACTTCCTACCATTTTGTTTGGGCTCAATATAGTTACAATGAAATAAAATCAACCAATTACAAATACATTGGAACCAGCAATAAGGGTACGGAAATAATTTTTGCCATACATCTCGGTATGAACGACGATAAACAAAATTTCACCAGTTATGTGATTGTGGATATCTATGGTCTAATGATGATAAGTGAGAAAGTAGCTGATAGTCAAAAAAATATCATAGAACTTGGCAAATTGGAAAATGGAACATATTTATTAATCCTATACCAAGAGAACAATATATTTGGAATTAAAAGTGTGATATTGATAAAGTAGGAAAAAATTTATTTAGAGTGATTTTTGTAAATTGCATTATTTAATGTGCAAAAATTGAATTTATACAGCGATATCGAAATAGAAGAAATAAAACATAATAAAGTTACAACCAAAGCAGAAAATGGGCAAGTTAATGATTTGGAACCGTCTCGTTGGCGCGAATATGAGAACGAGTTAGGTTTACAATTCTTCACTGTTTGGGACACACCCGAGCGTGATCCATATGGTTGGACGGATAAGACAATTCACGGAAATTCGCCGATTGAAATTCCAAGACAGTGCATTTTGAGGTTTACAAAAAAAGGCGAAAGAATAATTGACCCATTTTGTGGCTCGGGTTCTACTTTAGTTGCCGCAGCCCACCTCAATCGTCAAGCCGTAGCTGTGGAGATCAATCCACAAATCAAAAAAATTGCAGAACATAATTTAAACTTTAATAAGCAAAGACTTGGTAGTGATGATTTAACGGAATGGATCGACAAACAAACTATAATAATTGGTGACTCAACTAAAATTTCCGAAATAGGTTTTCGCGAAGAGAGTTTTGATTTTTCTTTTGCACATCCACCTTATTGGGAATTGGTTAAATATAGCAATGAATATGGGTATGCAGAAGGTGATTTATCTAACCACGAAAATTTAGATGATTTTAATATCGGTCTTCGAAGAGTTTTTGAAGGGATTTTCAAATTATTGAAAAAGGGTAAGTTTTTTTGTGTTCTAATTGGTGAAGATTTTAAAAAAGGTGGAAAAACAATTCCACTTGATTATTTTGCGACAGAAATTGGATTGGGAGTTGGTTTCGAGTTCTACTCTAAAATTATAAAATTAACCCGTCAAGCATCATCGAGAGTTAACAAAATGAACATCAATAAGTTTCGGTCATTAAGATCTAATTATTTTATTTGTAATCACGATTATCTTATAATATTCAAAAAGCCAAAATGAACCACAATCAAGTTATACAAGTTGTTTCTAATTGGTTTAAACTTAATCCAAAAGTTGAGATTGTTTCGAGATATTCTTACGATTTTCCAGTGCCTGATATACAAATTCAAACTAAAGATAATAAATTGATACAAGTAGAATGCAAGCCCACAACAGAAAATAAACGAGAGTATATAACTGGTCTTGGTCAAGCCATTGCTTATTGTGTCCAATCTGATTATTCATATTTGGCGATGCCTCTTTCTGAAATCAAAAAATATGAAAAGTGGTTTTGGCCAGATTATATTGGTCTGCTCGGAGTTGAAATAAACAATGTAGTTGAATTAAGAAAAGCAAAACAAAGTAAAATCAAATCCCCAGAAGCCAAAACAAGCATAAAGCGTGGATATGCATATTATCGTGATTTAAATATACACGAAATATACTCTATTACAAAATATCTTTTAGAATTCAAAATATCTTCTAACTCTTCAGATATAGATAATGTTATCTGGAATGGAATTTTAAAGCATCGTGATTGGAAATCCTCGAAATCAAGTAATATTCTCAATATCAAATTACTACTACGAGATTTAAAACTATTTAACTTTAAAGAAAATATAATTCTCGAAAATGGTCTTGAAATAATCGATATTGGGAATAAAAACAACGAAGAAATGTTAAAAGAATATGGCAGAAAGTTGTTTTTAATTGATGGCAACTACATTGATATTATTGCTTTGATACAAGAAATAAATGATGAACACACCAATTGGAACGATGTTAATGAATTCAAAGAAGAATTATCTTGTCGTGTTGTAAATGAAAAATTAGCTACCGAAAAAACAAATGTTATAAGAGATCTTCAAGATATTTTACGAATTCTTATGCAATTAGATGTTTTACATCATTCCAAGAAAAATTCTCTTTTCAACCCTCTATTTATTATTAATTGGAAAAAACTTATTCCTTTTATCAAAAATAGATAGCAACTATTTTTAATTTTCCTTAACTCACTTTTTTTATTTAATTTTACATTTTATTTTTCTCACAATTCTTGGTGAAATTATGTCTAAGTCTATCTATGATTTTTTAAATGCAGAACTTCAAAAATTAGAAGAAGAAAAATTATACAAACACGAGCGTATTATCGAGAGTCCCCAGGGTGCAGAAATTATTGTAAAAGGTCGAAAAGTACTCAATTTTTGTGCAAACAATTATTTAGGACTATCGTCCCATCAAGAATTAATCAAAGCCGCCCACGATGGCATCGAAAGTCGCGGTTTTGGATTATCGTCAGTAAGATTTATTTGTGGCACCCAAGATCGTCATAAAGTTTTAGAACGAAAATTAGCCGATTTCTTGGGATTAGAGGATTCTATTCTTTTTTCGTCGTGCTTCGATGCAAATGGTGCATTGTTCGAACCTCTTTTTGGCGAACAAGATGCAATTATCACCGACGCTTTAAACCACGCTTCGATTATTGATGGAATTCGACTTTCCAAAGCAAAGCGATGGGTTTATAAACACGCCGATATGCGAGATGTGGAAGAGGAAGACCCTGCTACAGGCAAAATGGCAAAGGGATTGGAAAGATGTTTGAAAGAAGCCAACGAACAAGGCGTACGATTCAAAGTTATAGCCACCGATGGAGTGTTCTCGATGGATGGCGATATCGCTCCATTAAAAGATATTTGTGATTTAGCCGAAAAATACGATGCTTTGGTTATGGTGGATGATAGCCACGCTACGGGATTTATCGGCAAAACTGGTCGCGGCACCCACGAACACAACGATGTTATGGGACGAATTGATATAATTACAACTACCTTTGGAAAAGCATTAGGCGGTGCTTCGGGTGGTGCAGTTGTTTCGTCGAGCAAAATTACTGAATGGTTAAGAAACAAGGGGCGTCCTTATCTTTTCTCCAACACTGTTGCCCCATCTGTTGTGGAAGCTACAATTAGAGCTTTGGATTTATTAACATCTTCGACTGAATTAAGGGATAAATTAGAAAACAACACTAAGGTGTTCCGCCAAGCAATGGTCGAAGCCGGTTTCGATATTCTTCCAGGTGTTCATCCTATTACACCAATAATGTTCCGCAAATACCAGAATTCTTCAAAGGTTGCAGTAGAATTTGCTAATAAATTGCTGGAAGAAGGTATCTATGTTATAGCTTTTTCGTTTCCTGTTGTTCCCAAAGGTAAGGATAGAATAAGAGTTCAAATTTCTGCCGCCCATAGTTTGGAACATATCGACAAAGCAATTAATGCATTTATAAAAGTAGGAAAAGGAATGCAGCTGATATAGTTTTTGCTCTTTTCTTTTTGCTATTCGGCAATTAATTGTAATTTTTTTGTTAATTTGAACTTTATTTTTTTCATTTTTTGTTTACATAATATAGGAGTTTTATGTTAAAAGGTCATCCAAAAGGTTTATTAGCCGCATCATTGTCGAATATGGGCGAACGCTTTGGTTTCTACACAATGATGGCAATTTTAGTGTTATTTCTTCAAGCAAAATTTGGTCTTTCGGGAACCGATGCAGGAATTATTTACTCAATTTTCTACTTTTCAATCTACATTCTTGCTTTCGTAGGTGGTTTGATTGCCGATAAAACACGGAACTACAAAGGGACCATCTTATTAGGTATCATAATTATGGCTGTGGGATATTTTATTGTTGCATTTCCAACTCCAACTCCTGTGCCAAATAAAACTTTATTTTTAGGTCTAACCCTTTTAGGATTGCTTTCGATTGCCTTCGGAAATGGTCTTTTCAAGGGTAATTTGCAAGCTTTGGTTGGTCAAATGTATGATAATCCCGAATATAGCAAAATGAGAGATTCGGGTTTCTCGCTATTTTATATGTTTATTAATGTTGGTGCATTATTTTCACCACTTTTTGCCGTCGGTATCCGTAACTGGTGGTTGAAAGCTAATGGTTATGCCTATAACCCCGATTTACCTGGATTAGCACATCAATATATCAACAATACAATCACCCCCGAAGCATCGCAAAAATTAAACGATTTGGCAAGCCAAGTGAGCCTTAATGGTCCAGTGAAAGATATTTCAGTATTTGCAAACAGTTATCTTGATGTGTTTACGACGGGATTCCACTATGCATTTGCAATATCGATTATAGCTATGTTAATATCATTGTCGATATATCTTTTTAATAAGAAGAGATTCCCGGACCCCGCTGGCAAAACCAAGAAATCCGATAACCAAACTCAACAGGCAGTCGAAATGGAGGCTAACGAAATTCGCCAGCGTCTATATGCCTTGTTTGCAGTGTTTGCTGTTGTTATTTTCTTCTGGTTCTCGTTCCACCAAAATGGTTTGACTTTAACATTTTTCGCAAAGGATTATACTGATTTAAGTGCATTTGTATTGAATATATTCGGCATTGTAACAATTCAAGGGGCAGAGATTTTTCAATCCATCAATCCTTTGTTTATTGTAATATTAACTCCGATTATAATGGCTGTTTTCAGTTGGTTAAGGTCGAAAAACATTGAACCTTCCACTCCCAAGAAAATTGCAATTGGTATGTTTATTGCCGCAATGGCTTACTTGTTGATGACTCTTGGTTCATTTGGATTACCATTAAAATCCGAATTGATTGCTATGGGTGGTTTGAGTGATGCTCAAAGGGTAACTCCTTGGCTATTAGTTGGCACTTACTTCATCTTAACCGTAGCAGAATTGTTTATCAGTCCATTGGGTATTTCGTTCGTATCAAAAGTTGCACCGCCAAAATACCAAGGCATTATGCAGGGGGGATGGTTAGGAGCTACTGCAATTGGAAATCAGTTGCTGTTTATTGGTGCCGTTCTCTACGAAAGTGTTCCTCTTTGGCTCACCTGGCTTGTTTTTGTAATTGTTTGTTTGATTTCTATGTTCACTATGCTATTTATGCTTAAGTGGTTAGAAAGAATTGCTAAATAGCGATGATTAATCAAAAAACAAAGAATTATCAATTGGGCTGCCATATATCGGCAGCCTTTCTATTTTATAAAAAAATACTGCCTAAAAATCTAATCAAAATTTAATTTTTAATCTTTATTAAGAATAGTTGGTTGGAAAAATAGTTTATACAAAAAATTAAGCAAAAATTAAAAAATCTTTAATATTCTCTTCATATTTCCTTTTTCATTTTATTGATTTTTATTAATTTACAAATTTATATGTTTGCAATTTGAAAATAAAATTAATTTTAAATTAAGGTGATTTAATGAAAGTATATGAAGCAAAAGACATCAGGAACATTGCCTTCATTGGTAGTAGCGGTTCCGGGAAAACTTTATTAACAGAGTCTTTATTATTCCAATCTGGTGCAATTAATCGGCGTGGTTCGGTTGAGGACGGAAACACAGTATCGGATTTTGTTGAAATTGAACACGAAAAAGGATATTCGGTTTTTGCTGCACCTGTGTTTGTGGAATGGAAAGATACTAAGATTAATATAATTGATACTCCCGGTTCCGACGATTTTGTTGGCGAAACAATGAACGCACTCTATGCCGCCGACTCTGCTGCTATAATCGTTAATGCAGTTAATGGACCAGAATTCGGCACGGATATCGCAGTTCATCGGAACAAAGAAATCCATAAACCATTTATGTTTATTATTAATAAAATGGATGGCGACCAAGTTGATTTCGAAAAATTACTTACCGAAATGAAAGATTCTTACGGCGTGAAAGTTGCACCCGTTCAACTTCCAATTGGTAATGGAAACAGTTTTAACAAAATTATCGATTTGCTTAGGATGAAATTACTCGAATTTAGTGGCGACGGCAAATATACCGAAACCGAAGTCCCCTCAAACGAGAAAGCCAAAGCAGAAGAAATCCGTAATACTTTGGTCGAGGCTATTGCCGAATCGGACGAAGAATTGATGGCTAAGTATTTCGACGAAGGAGATTTGACCGAGGAAGAATTGGCAAGCGGATTCAAGAAAGCTTTCTTAAATGGAGAAGTTTATCCCGTTTTATGCACTTCATCTAAATTAGGAATAGGAATAAGTAGTTTGTTAGATTATTTTGTTAAAAATGTTCCTTCGGCTGCTGATTATACTTACAAATCATTGAATGAAAAAGAAGTAAAAGTTGATAGCAAATCTCCAACATCTTTATTTATCTACAAAATGTATTCCGATCCAAAACTTGGAGATATGACATATTTTAAAGTTATTTCGGGTAGTATTGGTTCGGGTATGGAATTAATTAATCATAATCGTGGGGCGGCGGAGCGATTCGGACAAGTATTTGCAATTAGAGGTAAAAATCGAGAGGAATTACCAACTATTCAAGCTGGCGATATAGCAGCAACAGTTAAATTGAAGAATACTCACGTAAGCGATACTTTCCACGATAAACAATTAGATGTTGAATATCCAAAAATTAATTATCCAAAACAAAAAATCCGCGTAGCAGTTGTCCCCAAAACCAAGGGTGAAGAAGAAAAAGTTGGCACAAGTTTGCACCAAATTGCTATTGAAGATTCCTCTCTCATCGTGGAACACTCTCCAGAACTAAGACAAACGATACTGTTTGCCCAAGGCGACCAACACTTACAATTAATAAAATGGAGATTAAGTAATAGGTTCAAAGTCGAAGCCGAATTTATTGATCCACGAGTGCCCTATCGCGAAACAATAACCAAACAAGCAAGAGCCAATTACCGACATAAGAAACAAAGTGGAGGTGCTGGTCAGTTTGCCGAAGTTCATATGCACATCGAACCATTTGTCGAAGGTGCACCCGATCCCGGAGATATCACGGTTCGCGGTCGCGACCTAATTACACTAAATTGGGGTGGTAAATTGGAATATATCAACTGCATTGTTGGTGGAGTGATCGATGCACGTTTTATGCCCGCTATTCTTAAGGGTATTATGGAAAAAATGGAATTTGGTCCGCTAACGGGTTCATTCGTTCGCGATGTTAGGGTGTATATCTACGATGGAAAGATGCACCCCGTTGATTCGAACGAAGCCGCCTTCAAAACTGCGGGTCGTAATGCATTCAAGGAAGCATTTGTTGCTGCTGCTCCCAAGATATTGGAACCAATTTATAATGTAAACATTATCGTTCCTGAGAACTACGTAGGCGATATTATGAGCGATTTGCCATCACGCCGTGGAGTGATTTTGGGTATCGACACCGAAGGAAAAGTGCAAATAGTTCGTGCTCGTATGCCTTTGGCTGAGTTGGATAAGTATTATTCTGCTTTAAAATCAATCACACAAGCACGCGGAACATTTACCTACGAATTTTCGGAATATCAACAAGTTCCACCAAATGTTCAACAAGAATTGATTGATAATTACAAGAAACAAGCCGAAGAAGAAGAATAAGATAACAATCTATACAAAAAAATGGCTGTATCTGATTTTGATACAGCCATTTTTATATGTGTAAGAAATTATTCTTATTTATTTTCGGGAATGTTCTTCAATAATTCAATGAAAAATTTCCAGATTTTTTCAACAGAGGAAATTTGAACTTTTTCGAATGGTGTGTGGACATCAAACAAATTGGGTCCGAAAGATATCATATCCATACCTGGATATTTTTCACCAACCAAACCGCATTCCAATCCAGCATGGATAGCTTCGATTCGAGGTGCGTGTCCCATCATTTTTTTATAGATTTCTGCACCTAATTTAACAATTTCGGAATTAACATTTGGTTCCCAAGCGGGATATCCATCGGTGCTTGTTACTTCGGCACCACCTAATTCCAAAGCGGCTCTCACTTTGTTGGCAATATGGCGTTTTTCGGATTCTATCGAACTTCTCTGGCTTGTTAGGACATATATTTCATCGTCTTGAGTAAGAACAACGGCAAGATTGGTGGAAGTTTGAACCAATCCGGGTATATCGGGACTCATTCTGAATACTCCGTGAGGACAAACTAACAAAGAATCAATTAATTTTTTTGCAAAATTCAATTCTAAAACTCTCGAAGGAGCTTCGGTTTTTGCATATTCAACAACTAAATTAGGTTCTTTCGTTTTATATTCTTTTGCAAAAATTTCACGGCTTTCTTCCATATACTTTACGAAATCATCTTGGGCTGCTTCTTTTATCATTACAGTTGCAAATGCTTCACGAGGAATAGCATTGTGTTTGCCGGGTGCATTGATGGAAACAATTCGTGCATTAACTTTATGAATTGCCTTCCACAAAATTCTCACCAACAATGCAATAGCGTTGCCGCGACCTTCGTGGATGTTTATGCCAGAATGTCCACCCATCAAACCTTTGACAGCAATATTGTAAGTGATACTTTCTGAAGGAACTTCATCGGCCTGATATTTGAATTTTGCTATTGTGTTTATGCCACCAGCACATCCAATAGTAAAGGCTTCCTCTTCCTCGCTATCCAAATTGATCAAAATCTTTGCATTGAGTAAATCAGTAGCCAATTTGTTAGCACCAGTTAAGCCCGTTTCTTCATCGATTGTTAGTAGAAGTTCCAATGGCGGATGGGCAACGTTTTTGTCCAACATTGCAGCCATACCCATAGCAACCCCAATACCATTATCGGCACCAAGAGTTGTTCCTTTTGCTTTAACAAAGTCGCCATCAATATATGCCTGAATTGGATCGTTGTCGAAATCGAATTCAACATCGCTATTTTTTTCGCAAACCATATCCACGTGACCTTGCACTGCAACGGGAATGCGATTTTCCATTCCTTTGGTGGCGGGCTTGCGAATTACCATATTACCAACTTCGTCCTGTTTGTATTCAAATTTGTTTTCTTCAGCCCATTTTTTCATAAACGCAAGAACTTTTTCTTCTTTCTTCGATGGTCTTGGGATCTTTGTTAATTGCTCGAATGATTGCCAAACCAACTTAGGTTCTAAATTGGATAAACCGCCTCCGGTTGTGTTTTTTGTTGCCATAATTATAATTCTCCTTAATGGTTTTTATTATTTTACAAAATCTATTAACTTATAACGATATAAGTGCCCAAAAAATTTTGAAACCCTTTCATAAACTGGTTCCACTTCCTCGCCAAAATGTTCTTTCATATCTTCGCATATTTTTAGTATGGATTTCTGTCCATCAACACTAATAAAGGCATAAGAACCAAATTTGTCCAAATTAGCGTTAATATATTTAGATTTATTTGAAGGTACGAAATATTTAAGCATAAATTCACTTCTAAAACGTGGTATCAGCAACGAAATGCTTTCCAAATCTTCATTCTGTTTGTAGTTTACTTTTGCTATTGGAATGAAATCTAAAAAATTTTCTTTATTTTTTTTCTTAAAAAACAATATTAAACGATTTTGATTTTTCTAAAATGCAAATTACAAAGAT
This sequence comes from Candidatus Kapaibacterium sp., assembly GCA_937995785.1. Classification (GTDB taxonomy): domain Bacteria; phylum Bacteroidota; class Ignavibacteria; order Kapaibacteriales; family UBA2268; genus GWF2-33-9. Next base: position 1,386 of record CALKJQ010000118.1, on the reverse strand, counting down.
TGCTTAAATAAAAGAATTAAGAATATGTTAAAGCAATCTATTTAAATTTTTGTTTATTGTTTCAAAATATTTATACACAAATCTTTAACAAAATTATTTTCATTTCCAAAACCTTACTTAACAAATATTTATTAAATTTGAAAAATTGTATAAAGTTGATTTAAAACAAAAATAAGGAGAAATAAAATGTTTTCAAAAATTCAGGAACTTCTTGGAAATAAGGCTGAATATTTACTCGGTTTTAGCAATCCAAAAATTGATAAGAGCTTATTGCACCAACCTTCGCCCGATTTTGTCGAAAAAATCTTTGTTGATTCTGATAGGAACAATAGAACTATTGGAAATTTACAATGGATATTTAGCACCGGAAGATTAGCAAGAACTGGCTATATGTCGATATTACCTGTCGATCAAGGAATTGAACATAGTGGTGGAGCAAGTTTTGCAAAAAATCCTATTTATTTCGACCCCGAAAATATCGTTAAATTAGCAATAGAAGGTGGATGTAATGCTGTTGCCTCAACTTTTGGAGTATTGGGTATATTAGCCCGCAAATACGCACACCGAATTCCCTTTGTAGTTAAAATTAACCATAATGAACTACTGACATATCCTAACAAATTCGATCAGATTATGTTCGGAAAAGTTGAACAAGCCTATGATATGGGTGCAGCTGCTGTTGGAGCAACCATTTACTTTGGTTCCGAAGAAAGTTCACGACAAATTATAGAAGTTGCCGAAGCATTCCAATTTGCCCACGAATTAGGTATGGCAACTATTTTATGGTGTTACACTCGTAATAACGCTTTTGTTAAAGATAAGGATTATCACGTTTCTGCCGATTTAACGGGGCAAGCAAATCATTTGGGTGCTACAATCCAGGCTGATATCGTAAAACAAAAATTACCCGAAAACAATGGTGGATACTTAGCAATCAACAAAGACGGAGTTAAATACGGCAAATATTCAGATTTGATGTATAGCGAACTCTGTTCGGACCACCCAATAGATATGACTCGTTACCAAGTTGCAAATTCCTATATGGGAAGAATTGGTCTTATCAATAGTGGAGGAGCATCGGGTAACAATGATTTCCAAGAAGCAGTTGCTACAGCCGTTATCAATAAGAGAGCTGGCGGAATGGGTTTAATTTCGGGACGAAAAGCATTCCAAAGACCTATGGACGAGGGAGTAAAATTATTGAACCTTATCCAAGATGTTTATTTGTGCAAAGAAATCGAAATAGCATAATTTTTTTGTAAAACATTTGTTTTCTTAAATTGAGTTAACAAAGATACAGAACTATATCTTTGTTAACCTGATATTATTAAGTTTTTATATCATTTAAAAATTACATTGTTTTATATGCAAGAATAGATATCAGCA
>CALKJQ010000117.1 GCA_937995785.1 Candidatus Kapaibacterium sp. | reverse complement strand
GTAGGTCCAGCCAAGATAAAACTCCATTAACCCTTGTGAAATAATCTCGATTATGTTCGTATTTTTCGAAATAATTTGGATTTCTCGCAGAATCGTTTAAATCGCTGGAGGGCCAGAAATATGAAGCAGAGACGAAATTATTCTTTTTACAGGTTAACCAAAAGGGTTCACCAAAATACCATTTTTTATCTGCCGATACTTGAGAACCAATAGAAAACATTTCTTTAATATTGGTGTCGATAAATTTATTGGCAACAATGCCATGATTAGTTGGATAAAGTCCGGTAATTATTGATATGTGATTAGGAAAAGTGGATGAAGGGAAAACGGGTTGCAAATAAGCCGCTCTTACTCCATTATTAGCAATTTTTGAAAGAGTAGGAGTTACGCCTCTATCGAGATAATCATAACGAAATCCATCTAATGATATCAATATTGTTGTATTTGGTTCTGGAGTGTCGGCAGAAATGCATAAGGAAACTGAAAAAACAAGGATTATTGTTATAATAAAAATATGTTTCTGAAAATTAGAATATATCATAATAAGAAGATAACAAAAAAAACAAATTACAAAAAAAATATTTAAAATATGTGAAAAAGATCTAAGATAGTCATTTTTTTGTTTATTTTTAGTAATTTTGTAATTCTATAATTAACAATTGTTTAACTAAAACTAAAGGGTGTTCACTCCGAGAGACACCACAAAAAAGGAGCCAAGATGGAGGAATTAAATCAAGAAATCATTAATAATGTGATTGATTCCGAAAAACAAACAAAACCAAAGTATCAAACAGTAGATCAATTATTAGATTCTGGCTTTGATCAATTGGAGATGGATGCAGATGCATTCAAACTTTTACTTGACAAATCTGTTGAAGAAATAAAAGAAGAACAGTTAGTAAAAGGTAAAATCGTAGAATTCAGTAAAGATGAAATAATCGTTGATATAGGATTCAAATCTTATGGGTTTATTCCTCGAGCCGAATTAATTAATCCAGAATCCTATAAAGTTGGAGAGGTAATCGAAGTTTATGTTGAAAAGTTAGAAGATTCTACGGGTAGAGTTGTGCTATCGCGACGCCGAGCAGACTTTATGAAGATTTGGGACAGAATTCTCGAGATACACGATAAACAGGAAACATTTTCAGTTAAAATATTACGCAGAATTAAGGGTGGAATGGTTGTTGATTTATTAGGTATTGAAGCGTTTTTACCAGGTTCACAAATTGACATACGACCCGTTAGAGATTTTGACAACTGGGTTGGACAGAACATTGATATTAAAATCGTTAAAATCAATCACACCAATTATAATGTTGTGGTTAGTCACAAAGTGTTGTTGGAAGAAGAATTAAGCGAACAAAGATTAGAGATAATGTCCAAATTGGAAAAAGGATTGGTTCTCGAAGGAGTAGTGAAAGCAATCGCCGATTTTGGTGTATTCGTCGATTTAGGTGGAGTAGACGGCTTAGTTCACATTACCGACTTATCTTGGGGACGCGTAACCCATCCAACAGAAGTAGTTGAATTAGATCAAGCAGTAAAAGTAGTAATTTTAGATTTCGATCAAGACAAGAAACGAATTTCGTTGGGAATGAAACAATTAACAGCTCATCCTTGGGATGCAATTGGAGAAAAATATGTTCCTGGTACTAAAGTTTCTGGTAAAGTTGTTAGCCTAACAGATTATGGTGCATTTATTGAAATCGAAAAAGGTATTGAAGGTTTGATCCACATCAGTGAAATGTCTTGGACTCAGCATATTAAGCACCCTTCACAAGTTGTTTCTTTAGGTCAAGACGTGGAAGCTATTGTATTGAATATAGATAAAGATAACAAGAAATTAGCACTCGGTATGAAACAGTTGTTGCCAGATCCTTGGGAAAACTTGATGAAAAAATATCCCGTGGATAGTGAGCACACAGGAGTTGTTCGCAACATCACTAATTTTGGAGCATTCGTTGAACTCGAACCAGGTGTTGATGGTTTGGTTCATATTAGCGATCTTTCTTGGACTAAGAAAATTCGTCATCCCGGTGAATATGTTAAGAAAGGTGATCAATTAAAAATCAAAGTTATTGGAATCGATTTAGATCAACGCCGAATATCCTTAGGTCATAAACAAGTGGAATCTAACCCATGGGATTACTTGGAAAATAAATACAAAGTTGGTGAAGAAACAACTGGTAAAATTGTTCGCATTATCGAAAAGGGTATTATAGTTGAATTGCCCGATAGTGTAGACGGTTTTGTTCCCGTTTCTCAATTATCATTTGCTCCAGTAAAGATGATTAGCGAATACTTCAAATTAGATGATGTTCTTCCTCTAAAAGTTGTTGAATTCGACAAAGAAGCCAAGAAAATCGTGCTTTCTGCAGTCGAAGCCTTAAGGGGGAAAGATGCTAAAATTATCGAAGAATATAATTCTAAACATCCTGTTCCTAATGCTGATCAATACAATACATTCGATGTTAAGGCAGAATCTATGCAAGAAGAAATTGCAAGTATGGAAAGCGAAACCGAAGCATATTTGAAACAAGAAGTAAACTTCTATCCAAGTATCGACGAAGCCTTCGAAGAAATGAAGAAAGATCAAGAAGTGATACAAATTAAAAATACAGAACCAGTTCGATTGGCTGATATAACTGCAAAAATAGTTAAAGAAGAACCAAAAACTGAGACCTATTTGGATCAAGAAGACATCGAACCAACAATCGCGGAAGAAAATTCATCAGAAGAAAATAAAACTGAAGAATAATAAAATAAGACTTAATAAATCAATAAGCAGCCTTTTGGGCTGCTTTTTTTATATGTTTTTATCTATTTATTTCAATTAAATAATTACATTTTGATCTGTGTTTAAACAGACAAACAATGATTTAAAATGTTACTGCATTTACTTCAGAAACAAAATTGCTACTCCTAAAACTGCAACAAATGCACCGACGATGGATTGCCAGTTGAGTTTTTCTTTCATAAAATAGTGAGATATTGGTAACATAAGTATGGGCGTAGTTGCCATTAAAGTGGATGCAATTCCTACTTTTGTATGTTGAATTGCAATCAGACTTAGTGTGATACCTAAATAAGGTCCCAAAATGGCACCAATAGTTGGCGCCAGGATTGCTTTACTAATTCCTCTGTATGGTGCATATCCAAATCTATATCTTTTGGTTAAGTAGCCTATTGGAAGAAGCATAATAAAAGCGGAGAAAATGCGCGTGAAACTTGCAATGAATGGATTGATATCTGCTTCCTTTATAGCTATTTTGGCAAATATTAGTCCTACTGCTTGACCTAACATACCTAAAAACGCCCAAAAGAAACCCCATTTGTTTTTTATTGTAATTTTATTATCCTCACCTTTTTCTAAAATTACAAGAAAAACGCCGGCGGTGGTTACAGTAATTCCGATTATAGCCCAAATATTCAATATTTCACCAATAAAAATATATGCTAAAATTGCGGCTAACGGAGGAGCAAACGACATTATGAGCAACGATAAACGAGGACCAATTTCGGCAAAAGATTTAAATAAAAAAGTATCTCCCAAAACCAATCCCGCAATTGCACTCAACACTAACCATAGTATTTGGCTTTCTGTGATTTGGGGAACGATACCTAAGATAATCATCGTAACAAACAAGTAAAGAGATGCGAAAAACAATCTATCGATGTTTAGCTGAATTACTCCAACTTTTTTAGATCCGAAGGTAAAAAAAATAGTAGCAAAAGACCAAAACAAAGCCGTAGCTAAGGCGGCAATTTCTCCAATCATTGTGTCTTACCTTTATTCAACTAACCCTCTGCCTTCTTTATTTATCATTTTTTCTTCTGTTAAATGTTTTCGAATAGAATCTAATAAACCATTTATAAAATGGGCACTCTTTTCGGTAGAAAATTCTTTAGACAATTCTATTGCTTCATTTATCGTAACTTTAACAGGGATTTCAGGAAATTTTAAGAATTCGGAGATTGCTAAGCCTATGATAATCCTGTCAGTTGGAGCAATTCTACTCATTTCCCAATTTTTCGAAAAAGTTGTTGTTAATTCTGCAACGAGATCTTTCAATTCCAAATAATGATTCATTAATTTTATGCCAAATTCACGGTCGTCAGTATCCCATTCGATTGGATAATCTGCCTCTAATTCAATTATTTCATCAGGTTTTAATAATTTTTCATTTTTGGATTCGAAGTTCTCGTCGAATTTGAATATTCTATTAAAAATATGATCGAAAATCATCTGAAGGGATGAGTTTTCAGACATTTCTAATGCATAAAGTATTTGCAAAACTTTTTCTCGTACTAATCTTCTATTGCCTTTGATTTTTTTTGTTTTGCTTAAAGGAAAAATATCTGTGTTTTGATTCATAATAGAATAATCTACCTATTTAAAAAATTGTGTGATTTGTTTTTTTCGATATTCAAAAATACGATTTAATTGACCTTCAACGATTTTTGAACCAAACATATTTCCGATGAATCCAAAAGGTAACCCGTAATAGACTATATCCTCCATTTCAACTCCTTCGCTTGCAGTACGAAAAATATGGATATGGTACCAAAACTTATATGGTCCGAACCTTTGTTCATCAATAAAGTAGGAGTTTTCCTTAGATTGTTTT
>CALKJQ010000116.1 GCA_937995785.1 Candidatus Kapaibacterium sp. | reverse complement strand
CACTTCTTGTTGCAAAGTTACTTGTTCCGATAAATTTATTAATTTAAAAATATACGATACGAATTTGCTTTCATCTATCGAAAGAGTTTCCAATGGAACTCTAATTTCGGCAGTTTTACTTAAAGCAAATGAGTAATCAATCTCTTCGTGATCGTTGTGTTTAATTGTAATCCCCGATAAATCAAATTGAATAATAATATTAGATTGGTTAATATCAACACTAATTATATTATTCTTTATGTTTTTTCTAAAATTATCAATACGGAAATATAAAAATCTATCATCATTACCAAAGAAAATTTTTATTGGCGGTGTTTGGGTTTGATGCATTGTCGAAAAAGACTGATTAAAAATCACATAACCAGCTTGCTCCCAAACAGAGGTTTCATCGATTTCTCCATCAATAATTGGCGTAATTTTGTTTTTAGGTAATTGAATTTTTTGTTCAACGGATATAATTTCATTAAATAGTTCATTGGGTATATCCATACCTAACATTTTATAAATATTTTTTAAATGCCAGCGAAAGAGAATATCAAAATCAGGTTTATTTTCGGCTTGGTGGTGAGGATAATACCACCAAAACCAGTCCGAACCTTCGGCAATCAAAAATTCCCTTTGTATGTTTTCAATAATATCATCGGTGAGTTTTGGCTTTAATTCCTCGAATAAATGACGGGCTTGCGAAAGCAAATTCCACGCTTGTATATTTTCGGGATTCGAAATCCAAATATTAAAATTCGCATCAATCCACGACCCAGCTTTAATATTATTTAATGGATTTAAGAATTCATTCGAACCATCATCTAAGGCTTCGCTAAAATTAATTGTTTTAATTTCTGGGGTAATACTAAGATAGGAGTAAAGGGTTCTTAAAAATTCAATTCCGTTGTTTGGATAATATTCCCAACAATTTTCGCCATCTAATATTATTGAAACTACTGCATTCTTCAAGCCTGCATCTCCAAAATGAGATTGAATACTATTTCGGATAGTAAGCAGATTACTAACAAAATCGCGAGCCGCATCGTGAGCATTCCAATTGGAATAAACAAATCCAATTTTATCTGATAAACTATGGTCACGAAAGAATAGAGTGATTTCTGTCTCGCCATTGATATACTTTCTTGGGAAATATTTAGTTAGATTAATGTGGGATCCTTGTTCGGAATTGAACATAACTTGCTCGTCGGATGCTATCCATCTGATTCCCGATTTTGCAATTAATTCCACGGCATCATTAGAGATTGAACCTTCCGATGGCCACATACCAATAGGTTTGGCGTTAAATATCTTATTGTAATAGTCAATAGCTAAATCAATCTGAATCGAAGCATCTTGGGGGAATTTAAAAATAGGATCGAGCGATGTATTTATTGGATTGGATTCCTTTGCCGATTCGGAATTAATCAATAAAGGTAAAATTGGATGATAAAAAGGAGATACGCTTATTTCCACTTGATTTAATGCAAATAACCGTTTAAAATTTTTATTAATTCGCGACATAAATTCGTTATGGCAGTCCAATAAAATCGATTTTTCACTTTCTGTGAAATTCCGACCTTTGCCAAATAATCGCTTTATAAATGGCAAATCGCGGCTGTATTGCCCTACCCATGCTAAATTATACCACACTTGTAGATCTAACCAGTCTTGATCGAAAAAAAGATGTAAGGCATTAGGAAGTTTTGATTTTTCGAACAATTCATTGTAACGGACAAATGGACGAATCATATTTTTTTCGTTACACAGAAAGAAAAGTTTCAAAATCTGTTCTTTATCTTCTAATGATAATTTATTGGCAGGAACCAAAGTAAGCCGTTGAATTATATCGTGATTGTTTCCGTTGATATAATGTTCCAATTGCAACAGTAAGGATGGAACAATGTTATAATTTTGTTTGATTGAGGGATACTCGTTCAAAATTAGGGGAATATCCAGATAATCTTTAACAGCGTGCAAACGAACCCATGGAAGAATAAATTCACCATCTTTTTCGTAATATGGTTGGTGATTATGCCATAAAAATGCAACTCTCAAAGGTAATGACATAAAAACCTCCTATTTTAGTAACATAACTTTTTCTTGTGCCATATTCAAGGCTGATTGGGCGCCCATTTCGCCATAAATAACTTTGGTAGCAGCAAATTCAATAATCTCTTCGATATCTAACCATTTAGGATGGACGGGGGTCATTTTGGCAAATTCTAATTGATTAGAAAAAAGAATTTTTTTCGGATGAGTTGCAAAATAAGGATCTTTGTAGTAATTCCTATCTGCAGGAAAGCCAGCTTCGTTAATTCTTTTGCAAAATTCAATTGCATTTTTCCCATCTGTCATAAATTGCAGGAATTTTTTTGCCAATTCTTTCTTATTACTTTTTGCATTTAATGCAAGATATTCACCACCAGCAAATGAAATACCCATTCTGCCCCTCATCGAAGGAATTAGACAAACCTGATAATCCAAAGAAGGATTTTCGTTTTGAATTTTCTCTATTAACCAACCACCAGAAATCCAATAAGCAACTTTGCCTTGGGTAAATGCGGCATCTATTTGCCTTTGTGTTTCCAAATATCCATTACGGCATAATTGAACATAAAAATCCAAAGCGGCAATATTCTGAGGTGAATTAAGGACGAAATTTCCAGCCGAGTCGATAATATCACCACCGAAAGTCCAGAAAAAAGTTAATAATTTCTTGTATAATCGATGAGCATCACTTGTGTTTGCACCAAAAAGATATGTATTTGGAAGAGAATTAATTTTTGATGCTTGTTCTAAAATTTCCTCGAACGAGTTAGGACATTTTTGTTCGAGACCTACTTTTTTTAATATTTCATTATTCACATAAAGCACTCTAGTATCGACAATCCATGGCACAGCATATATTGTATTATTCCAATAACAAGGAGCTTTGGCATAGTCAATGAATTTATCGAATTCGATAGAATCATTGTTCAATTCAGATAGGACTCCGGCTGAGGAGAATTGTGCAACCCAATCCGAGCCTAATTCCAATACATCAGGGGCAGTATTGGAATTGAATGCTGCCATTAGTTTTGTTTTTCCGTCGTTCCAACTCAATTCAGTTACTTCTACTTTGCAATTATGATTTGCTTCAAATATCTTGATGATTGAATCCAGTACTGTTTTTTGATAGGGTTCACTCCAAAAATGCCAAAATCTTATAGTATTTTCGTTTCCTACTTTTCGGTTACAATTTGTGAAAAAGACGATAGAAGTTATAATTAGAATTAAGGATGCAAAACGTAAAAAATATTTCATACTCGCTCTTTACAAATTTCAAATTTACATAAAAAAAAGCTATTAATTACAGTTGGGTTTAGATTTATTTAATGGTTCAATATGGATTGTAGATTCAACATTCAATTCCTTCATAATTTGCTTTTCGATATTGGTAGCGATTTCGTGGGCATTATAAACAGTTGTGCAATCTTGAATTTTCATATGAAAAGTAAGTTCTTGATGTTGTCCATAATTATGAATATGGAAGTGATGGAGTAACAAATCTCCATTGTGGTGATTAGCAGCTATTCGTTTTACTTCATCTATCAATGATTGAGGGAGTTCCAATCCAATTAGACGTTCTATCGCATCGCGAGCAATATCATAGACTGTATAAAAAAGCATAAAGCTTATTAAAATGCCCAAAACACTATCAATCCACCAAAAGTATGGTCGCAAGAAAATACCTACTAACACAACAACCGAGGATAACGCATCGCTACGGTGGTGCCAAGCATCTGCCCGTAAAGTTACGTAATTGGTTTTGCGGAAAGCCCAGAAAGAAAATTGAGCCATTAATTCTTTAACCACAATAGATATTATCGTAACAACAATTGCTATGTTGCCATAATTTGTTGTTTGATTGCTCATATAGCGTTCGATTGATTCGCGTAAAATTTCGTAGGCAACTATACCCAGAATAAAAGCAACAAATAAAGCCGCAATTTGTTCAACTCTTCCAAATCCAAATGGATGTTTTTTGGTTGGTTTACGGACAGATATTTTAATTCCGGCAATAACAACAATCGAGGATATTGAATCGCTTAAGGTATGCCAGGCATCTGCTATCAATGCTATTGAACCAGATACAATTCCTGCCCAATATTTGAAAAAAAACAGAACAAGATTAAAAAAAATGGATCCAATTCCTTCAATATAACCAATTTTTTCTCGATTAAGTTCCATAAATAAGGTTAAAAAAGGAATTTGACGTTAAAAACTGTGAATTATTTAGAAAACAAATCCTTGTTATTATTAAGAATTTGTTCCGCAGTCTTTTTTGCAAAATCAATATTATCTTGTCCATTAGCATTAACCGAAAGTAAGTATCTATCATTAATTGCCAATATAACGACTGCATTCTTGTTTGGTTTATTGTATTCGGTATAAATCCAAGTGTCTTTAAATCCTCGATAAACCTCAGCTGAATGGTAACCTTCCTCGTCTTCCATCTTCATCGTCATTGCTTTCCATCCTGAAGCCGCCGATAACATATTGATTGCACCATTATAATCGAAGATTGTAATATCTAAATTCCCATTCTTACCTTCGTAATTTTGAATAGCACTTGCATAGCTATCCCCATTGGCACTGATATTCATACCTTCTGGTTTTTGTTTTTTATATCCATCGATTTCGGGCATAATTTGAAGGAGAACTTTGTAGTCGATTGGAAGAGTGTCGCCTTTTTGTCGACGTATTTCCCATTTTTGCTCTGCGTTTTTGATATCGTCATTGATAGCTTCGCCTTTTTCGATAACTTCGTCTAACGAAGTTTCCTCTAATTTTTCTTTGTCTTTATCACTGCCACAACTAATTAGTAGCGATAATGCAATACTAATGATTATAAAAAATCGTATCATTTTGAAACTCCTAACAAAAATTGATTATTCATTTATATTTCCCCATTTTAGAAACCGCAACACCCCACCTATGCTATAAGAATTGATTGCCTCCGAAATATATAGGTTGCGGTGTTCAATTTCACGAATATATTCCAACATTCCCTGCTGTTGCCAGATAAAATTTTGAGGAATATTAGGGAACCTTCTTTTAAGCAAACCATAGGAATGGGCAGAACGCGTTGTCCAATACCATACAAACAAACCTATTCTGTTGGTTTCGTCGGCTTGGGTTAAAGCAAGGGGCAACACCACATTCAATATTATTTCGCGACGCATTGCAAGTCCTTCTTCTGCAATTTTAATTTTCGTCAATTTCACCATTTCGTCTGCTATTGAAAATCGTTCGTTCGATGCAATTTTTAGGACAAAATCGAGATATGCAGTTTTGTTGATAGCTGCAATCATCTTTTCAGTCTTTTCGATATCGTAAATTCGTCTGTTTCTTTTTTCTAAATATCGAGCTAGAAACATTTGCGTCAAAATTTTGATACTTTCACCAAGGTTGTTGGTATTTACAATTTTTTGGGCATTAGAGGTAAATCTGAGTAATCGGATTAAAGCATAGTTTTGCAATTCTTCGGTGGATAACAAATCAATTGTATGTTTATTCTGATTTAATGCCTGCTCTTTAATTTTGATTAATGATTCTATGTCCACTAACAGCGTGCCAAAATTCTCGTTTAATTCTATATCATTATCGCATACGATATGCAATATAACTGAACGATATCTGTCGTCTTGCGAATGTTGATGCTGAGACCAATTACTGGATTTCAAATGAAATTCTGCATTTCCAATTATCACTTTGCCATTTATCAGGATAGCAATATCCAAAAAATCTGGTCCTTCGTGAACATTTAATCTACCCATCGATAAAATCTGAAACGAACGCCCATCAATAAGTTTGTGGATTTTTCCTGGATCCGAAAGATATATTTTTAAAGCGTAGTGTAAATCTTTTTCACTCATTTTCGTTGAAATACTTTTAATAGAAATCATTATTCACAAAAATTAAATTACCAAAAATTAATGAAACTAAAGATATATATTTTAATTTTTATTTTTTTTATTTTTTACCAATTAAATTCACAGATTGATTCGATAATCCAAAGTAAAATTAATTATCAGGCAAATAAATTCAAGTATCTTTTGGAGATGCTATATAAATATTCTATTGACACATTTGAAATCAATAAAGTTTCGGATCAATCTTTTTCGAAACTCTTCACCAGTGTCCATCCCCAAAGTTTATATTTTAATCCACAGGAATACCTTAAAATTGACGAACAAAATCGAGGTACTTCTCATGGAATTGGTATCGACTATGCTTTGCTTAACGATACATTAACCATCATCAAGGTTATTCCGAACTCCCCCGCCGATAGTAACGGAATGTTGGTAGGCGATAAATTGCTTTTCATCGACGGCACATCAGTGGTGAGAAAGCTCAAATCATTTGCTGATAGTTTAATTAAAAAGACAATAGGAACATCGCTCAATATTATTGTCAGAAGGTTCGAGGATAACACCTGGCAATTAAGAGAGTTTTTCGTCAAAATCCAAGATTACACAACTCCAACAATCCCCGCTGCTTTTATATTTCCAAAGACAAAAATCGGGTATACACAAATATCCTACTTTTCGGACCACACCGATGAAGAATTAACAACATCTCTCCAAACTTTACGAAAACAAGGTATGCAAGAATTAGTGATTGATTTGAGGGGAAATGTTGGAGGTGTTGTGGAAAGTGCTATAAATTGCCTTAATTTATTTTTTACAAAGAATACGAAATTGGTCGAAATAAAAAGTAAAATGCCCGAGTTGGATACAGTGATTTATTGCTATAAGGATGGACAATTTGTAGATACAAAATTGATAGTATTAATAGATAAACAATCTGCATCTGCTTCCGAAATATTTGCTGGAGCCGTTCAAGACAACGATAGAGGTTTAATAATTGGTGAACAATCATACGGCAAAGGTACGATACAAAAAATGTGGAGACTGCCCGATAGTAGTGGTTTCAGAATAACAGTTGCCGAATATTGTACTCCATTGGGTCGACCAATTCAAAAAAACATAGATACAACTAATAAAGTGCAATTAGATGTTTCCTCGCAATTGACTCTCGATGAGAGTAAACGAAAAGAAATCGAACAACAAATTAATAAACTTGCCCCATATGGTTACGCCAAAACTTACACTACAAAGAAAAATAGGATAATTTTCGCTTTTGGTGGTATATTCCCCGACCTATCTGTTTCGAATGATACTATGAACACACTCACCAGAGTCTTGCTACAGCGTGGAATGTTCTTAGAATTTGCTATGAATCTATATTTAGCCAATAAAAACAATTATTTTAGGGAATATAAAAACAATTTTGCTAATTTTGTAGTTAATTTTAAAGTTAGTGATGATATTTTGGAAACCTTCAAGCAATTATCCTTATCAAGAAACATTTGGAACGATAACTATTACCAACAAGACAAGGAATATTTTAAAGTATACATTAAATCACTATTAGCATATTTGCTATGGCAAGATGGAGCATATAAATTAGCATTCACCGAAGCCGATAAAACTATGACAAAAGCCATTCAATCATTCGAAAATTACAATAAAATACTTAATATAAAATAGGAGAAATTATGTCGCTTACTAAATCGATATTATTATGGGTGCTTGCATTTGTCCTAATGGGTGCAACTGCAATTTATCAAAGAATGACCGGTCCTACCTATCCCGTATCGGGCAAAGTAGAAATTAAAGGAGGAAAAATTGAATTCTCCTTACCACGTAGCCACGATGGCTCGGGCAATGACCTAATAAAACTTGAGGTTAAAGACCAACAAATATATGGCTATATGAAATATAAAAGATATAAAAGCCACGATGAATGGGCAATTCAGCAACTAAAACGAGAAGGTAATTATTTATATGCCTCCATTCCCGAGCAACCACCTGCTGGGAAAGTTATGTATCATATTGCACTACTTGACCAAGATGGCAAAAATTATTGGCTAACCAACGAACCCGTTATTATTAGATTTAAAGGTGTTGTTCCTCAAACTGTGTTGATACCTCATATTATTGCGATGTTCTTAGCAATGGTTTTTTCGATGAGAGCAGGCATTGAAGCAATATTTAACGGCAACAAAACATTTACATTATCGTTGTGGACACTTATTTTATTAACAATTGGGGGATTGATTTTGGGACCAATGGTACAAAATTACGCTTTTGGTGCTTATTGGACAGGCTGGCCATTTGGGCACGATTTAACAGATAATAAAACATTGGCAGCATTTATTGGATGGGCGATAGCGATATGGAGATTAAAGAAGAATCCCAACGACAGAAAGTGGGCAATAATTGCTATGATAATTCTTTTAGCCGTTTATCTAATTCCACATAGTGTCTTGGGTTCGGAAATTGATTACACCAAGACAAATTAATACCAGATTATACATATAAAATGGGCAGTCAATGAGAAAAATCAATGACTGCCCTTATTTTTTTCATTACTATTTTATTTTACTATAATTATAGGACGAATTACTTGATTTTTGCCATCTTCGATTATTAAGAAGTAACTGCCTGAATTTAATGAATTAGTAATCCTTAGCTCGTTAATTCCTTCCTGCAAATAACCATTAAATAATTGCTCTACAACCTGGCCTAACGAATTAGTTATTTTCATTGTAACTTTATAATTTGTCAAATTAGAGTTAATTTTGATACTAATAATTTCAGTGCCAGGATTTGGGAAAATGTTTACAGATAGATTTCGCAAAAGTTCGTTTTCCGAAACTGACAAACCATTTTTATCGCCCATACCAACAAAATAGACATGGAAATCGTCGCCACCCTCGTTGGTTGCATTTGTATAAAATCCTAAGTCGGCTAAATACTCCACGCCATCATCATAAGGTTTGAACGAAACGGGAATCTCGAGTTTACTTGCAGGTTCGATTTTAATAGGTGTTCCATTAATTATATCATCGGGAATAGAAAAAACTTCGTCATCATTAACTGCAAAATATATTAAATTGAGAATTAAGTCTTTTTTGCCAGTATTTAATATATCCATTTTTTGCGTTACTGTATTGAGTGGCACCACCCCAGGGAATTTTAATGTATCAACCGATGCTGCTATTGTGGCACCTTCGGATGGAGCTGGTGTTCTACCTTCGAGATGAATAAGTGCCAATGGATTCTTTTTTGCATCAGATGTGATTTTCAAAGTTGCTTTATAAATCATTCCGTAATCTCTTGGAGTGTATTTAATTTGCACGGGATATATTTTACCGGGTTGAACAACTATCGGGTATGTCATTGTTTTTGGAAAACTAAATACCAATGCGTCGTTGGTCAAAAATTCGATTTTGTTCACAATAAGTGGTGCAGTTCCCGAACTCTCGAATGTTACATCTAAAATAACAGAATTTCCAACATCGATGGTTCCAAAATCGAAGGGTTCTTTTTTAACGGTTATCTCGGGACCAGTGGGTGCATTTTTGCCGCCAGTTCCTTTTAATGAAATTGCTCTATTGCTTCCATTTTGGGCAGTAGTTTCGAAAAATATCAAATCTTCGAATTCTCTTTCGCCATTTGGACGAAACTTAACTCGGATGGAAGCAACTTGTTCGGGTTGTAATGTTAGTGGCAAAGTTGGAACATCCAACAAAGTGAATACTCCCGGTTCCTCGTAACCATCGAGATAAATTTTATTTACTTGAAATGGTTTCTTTCCAAAATTACGAAAACGAAGTTCCTTAAACTTTTCGGATTCGGGCAATGTTTCGCCAAAATTTATTTCTGTGGTTTCGAATTCTATCCAAGGAATAGGTTTTGGCAAGTCAACCGTGAACCAATCCATTGATTTTTGTTGCATTATGTGAAAGTAAGTAATTTCCGAACCCCCAGCTACATCGGGAGCAAGTGTCCACATTACTAATTTACCGTCTCCTATTCTTGCAGATAAAGCAACAGATCTGTTGTTTTTCGGAAATGTAATTACAGGAACAAGTTTACCTTCTTGGTTAATCATCAAAATTTGATCAATATATCCCGAAATATCAATATCATCTTTCTTTGATGCTTGGAAAAAATCAACTAAATCTTGATAAATTATGGGATGTGTTGGCTCGACATTTCTACCATAGGCAACATTACAATAAACATCAAACCCCTTGGTTGTCGGGTTGTTTTCATCGGTTTTTATGTGGAAAGGTATCCAGGTTTTAGATCCACCACTCGACATAGTGGTAATAAGTGCACTTGACGAGTCTTTGTTCATTCCGAGAGTTTTGGTCAAAAAGTCGATAACAACAGGATCTTTTCCGGCTTGGAGCTGTGGATCATTTAAAAAAGCCCAAATCATCATTCTTCGACCATAAATCATAACCCTTTTACCTGCCTCGAGCATTTCTTTCACTTTATCAATTACTTTCATACCACCATTGGTTGCAACATTTAGGGGATAATCACCTAACGGGAATATAGCAACATCAAAATCGGTGATTTTATATTGGGAGAAAAAAGCATCGCTATATTGGGTGCGAAGCATATACTGACCATAGCTGTAGTCTTCTGTTGGGTATTTGGCATAGAAATCGTAGTAACATAATTCAAACAAATTAGAGATAATTGTTCCCTCATGATTTTTATTGCCCTGAACAAAGTTATCGAAAATAACAAAAGCTGGCTTTTCGGCATTAATTTTAGGTAAATTGATGTTTTTTGGTTCAGGTAGGACAATCGACTTTGGCAAATTCAGGCTGCTAATGTCGATAGCTAATAAATTTATCGATGTAATTATCGATAAAATCAGAAAAGTATAAAACTTTTTCATATTAATACTCCAAATTTTAATTTGCATAATAATAAAACAACAAATTTAACAAAAAGTTACAAATACAATTAACATTTTATTCTTTGGTCCAGATGCGAGTGTTTAAATTTAATTCGTCGACAATTCCAATTGTATCGAGTAAAATTTCGTAATAGTTTTTTAGTAATTGAAATTCTATTGTTTTTTGTGTTATTTTTGGCTCAAACAAGTTCATCTTAAAAGGAATAGCGATGTAAATTTGAGAATTGGCAAAGCAGAAAAAAGCCTCGCGACCTATTCGTTGCCGGAACCTAACTATTCTGTCCATAAGAGATGTAGATAAGATATATCGAGCCTCTATTTGGTCGGTCGAAAAAACTGCACAAATTTTTTCGAATTCGGGATTTTCCAATTTTACTAATTCCCCAAATGCAGTTCTTTGTTTTTCGCCAAAGAACAAAAACTTGCTGTAGGTTTTGTCGTTATTGTCGGGCATAACATAAGTACGACCTTGAAAATTTTTATTAAAGTCGACAACAATAAAAAGACCTTTAAAAATGTCCACATAGTAAGTTTTCTTATCGCTTTTCCGCTCTTCTTGAACTCTCAGTTCCGAAAACTTGATTTTTGTTTTACCAATAACTCCTTCCACTAAGTCGTCGCCATCGTATTTATCAATTAGATTTGACGGAAAAAAGTTCGCAATTTGGAAAGCACTACGACCAATGAAGTTTTTGGGATAATAACGCAAGCTTGGATCTATATATTCGATTATTCTGCGAATAACTCTATCTTTGAATATTGCCTTGAACTCATTTGCGGCACTACCTCCAATTGATAATGATATAAATATCCCAATAACTACAAGAATATTACCGAAAATGATTAAAGTCAGCAAAAATCCCGAAAGATGATCGAAATCCAATTCGTATATGCTAATGAATACCCAAGTTAAAATAATTAAAAGAATTCCCAACGCTCCTATAGTTAAGAATTTAAATGCTTTCTTTCGATGTTTATTTAATTCCTGATACAAATCAGCATTGGAATTGGTAAAATTCTCTTGATAGAAATTATAAAACTCTTCAATAGAATGCATTATACACTCTTAATTTTTGAATAATGCTTTAACATCAACATTTTGTCTTTCAGATTCTGTAATTTCGAAAAGTGGTCGTCTTTTGAAATTCATCATCGAAGCAAGTAAATTAGATGGGAAAACTTCTACTGCAGTGTTGTAATCTGTTGTAACTGCATTATATGCACGTCGGCCAGCAGATATCTGCTCTTCGACTTCGTTCAAGGAACCTTGCAAATTTAAGAAATTTGCACTTGCTTTCAAATCGGGATAATTTTCGACCTGAACCTGAATTGAGCGTAAAATATTGGAAATCTGGTTATTTAATTCCACGCTTTCGCTCGGAGTGATGTTGCCACTAATTGCTTTTGTTCTCAATTCTGTAATTTTGATTAACGTTTCTCTTTCGTGTTGCATATAACTTTGTACAATCGCAACTAAGTTGGGAATCAAATCATATCGTTTCTTAAGAAGAGCATCCAAACTTGCAAAAACATTTTCTACTTGATTGCGTTTCCTAACTAATGAGTTGTAAAGCATTAAGGGAAAAACAACGACAAGAAGAATTGCAACAATGATTATAATGGTTGTTAAATCCATCTGAACTCCTATTTATTTATTAATATTTTCAATAAATTATTGATGTCTCTATTGTCTGATTTTCTGATTAATAAAAGAAAAACATTGTTTTCTATTGGGTTCAATCTAAAATCTAAATTAATGAACAAATCAGAAAAATCTGTTATGGTTTTATATATTTTCAATATGTTCGGATTTATTAAAACGATTCCCGAAAACACATCATATTCCATTTCATTACCAACAATATTCATAATTGTTTTATCATCAGTATAAACATATGAATCAAAATTATAGCGAATAACAAACTTGGTCGTGCTATCTTGCTTTAGCAAGTAACTAATCATATTTTGGTGCAATGAATTGTTTTCGGATAAATCTAATTTGAATGAATAAAGGTGATCGAGATAAACAAGCATATTTTCTTTTGCATTGTGATTATCCGAAATCTTGGTTATATTCCCATTAGGGTTAAAAAGCGAACGGTAATAAATCGACAACCGATGTTCTTTTGCAAATTTTATCATTTTGGGATAAAAAAGTTTATTGCCATACTTTGCCGCTAATTTTGCTTGAAAATAGGAAAGTTCGGAAATTGGAATGGCATTGGGAAAAATATTTGGGTCGATGTTATACACCCCTTCGACATCCGTCCATATTGTAATTTCCCTTGCGTCGAGATATTGAGCAAACAAAAGAGCAGTAAGGTTGGAACTTTCGAATCCCATTGTTGTGGTTTCGCCGTCTTCGCTGTTACCAATAAAACCTTGAGTTAAAATAATATTAGTCTTCTTGAATGTTGGCTTTACTTTGGATAATATGTGTTGTTCGATTTTTTCATTAATTGGATTAGCTTTGCCAAAGGAATTATCAGTAATAATAATGTCTTCCGCATCTATCAAATAAAAATCAACTGCATTATCCTTTAAAAATGAAAAGAAAATATTAGATGAAATTTTCTCGCCAAAAGCCAGAACCTTGTCTCTTGTTCTAGGAGTAAGTTCCTTTACTATATATATATTTCTCAGATAATCGATTATTTCTTTAAAGATATTATTAATTATCTCACTACATTCACTTTTGATATTTTCTGATTTTAATATCAATTCAATTA
>CALKJQ010000115.1 GCA_937995785.1 Candidatus Kapaibacterium sp. | reverse complement strand
TTAACAATATATAAAAAAAATAATAACAACTCTATGTATGAATACTATATATTATTATATGCTACAAATTAATATTACATTGTTGATAACAATATAAATAATAATATGTAAGAATAATTATTATATATTTTTACTTATAATATAGTTATATATTATAAATATATTGATAATAATGGATTATACTTGTTTGTATATAAGTAATTATAATTAATAAACTAATATATTATGGATATATAGAAATGTGATATAGAAAAGGAGATAAATAGATATGATTATTTATTACATAGCTTTGTTATTAATTCATCAGCTTCTGTAATTCCATTATTTCTGGCATATAATAAATCCTTGCAGGCTTCTTCAGTCATATTTAACATTATTTTAGTTAATGCTCTTTCATAATATGCTCGATAATCGATGGTATAGTTAGCAAGATACTTGTTAAAGTCTTTGAGAGCAGATTTATAATCTTCTAAATTATATGAACAAAGTGCTCGTTTGTATAATGCTTTAATATTATCGGGAGATAATTTTAAACATTGGGTAAAATCATCTAAAGCAACTTTGTAATTACCTTTTGCAAAGTAAGCCGCACCCCGATTATAGTATGATTCGGGACTTTGTTTCAATTCTATACATTTTGTAAAATCTTTAATTGCTTCATCAATCTTTTTTAATTCACTATAAGCTATAGCACGCATATTATGGGCATCATAATCATCGGGATTAGTTTTGATAGTTTCTGTTAGTTCTTTGATTGCACCTTCAAAATCGCCCTGAACTATACGATTTTTGCCTATTTGCAATCCATAGTAATCCGTTGAGAGAAAATCATCTTTGATTTTAAAGAATTTGAATTCTTTTAAATTTAAAAACTCGGGAATATTAGCTGCAAGGTTGTCGAATTGAAATTGTTCTAACAATATTGGAGGTGAATCATTGCCATTTTCATCTAAATGAGTTAAGAATAATTGTGTATATGGTCCGAAATGCTTTGAAGCAAAGACGATCCACTTTCCATTAGGGGACCAAGAATGCCATGAATTCATATTTGAGAGATTGCAATTCATTTTTCGAGGTTTCCCGCCTTCCGCTGGCATTATGAGGAGCTTGCTATCAGGCATAAGAAGCATGAAACTCTTTGCTTGAGTGAATGATAACCATTTTCCATCGGGAGAAATCTTCGGAAAGTAGTTGCTTTTACCGTTGTTAGAGGCGCCTGGAATTGGTTGGGCTTTTCCTCCCTTTCCATCATTGAAAGGAACTCGATAAAGGTCGTATTTAAATAGTTTTTTTCTTTCCACAAAGTCTTTAGCGAGCTCAGGTGTGAGGATAGCTTTTTTGGATTTTTCGATTTCGGGTAATTTATAATATTTAGCACGGGCAAAAACGAGGTAATCACCGTCTGGCGACCAAGATGGATTGCTGTTTACAAATTTATTGTCGTCTGCACCTTTTAATGGTTTGAACTTTTTGGTTTCTCTGTCGTAGAAAACTAATATACCTTTGATGGGAAAGAACAATTGAGAGTATTCTAAGTTATCCACTTTGACGAAAACAGATCGGTCTTTCAAGGTACTAATTGCATAGCGTCCGTTTGGCGATAAAGCAGATAAAAGTCCAAAGGTTTGTTCGCCATCAGCTTTTTTGTAATCGGACCAAGAAATGATTTTATCTTTGGTTAATTTTACTTCCTTTTGGATATCAAAAATTGCGTAACTTCCTTTGTCGTTACCGTAGTCCACATCCATTCCCATAGTTTTGGCATCAGACGAAAATGAGTGGCAATTGCCGCATACGGGCATATTTTCCAACACAGTAAAGGGTTTTAGCTCGTCGGAGACGTATCCTAATCGCCATTTAATTGTTTCTAAGTGCTCCACAGCGTACGCAAAGGGTAAAGTAACGCTTCTGAAAAAGATTGGGGCTTCTACTTTATCTTGCGAAATGATTATTTTTATTTTATCGTATGCCAATGCTTTAAATTTTTCTTCTTTTGTATGTCCAAAGAGTTCAATTTTGAATGTGTCGTTAGGGATTATTTTCATTTTTTCCCAGTCTTTTTTTGGTATGCGATAATTTTGTTGGTTAGTGTGGTATGTTAATTTAATTGAAGTATCGGAATTCGAAATGCTGATTGTCCAAACCAAATTTTGAGTATTAGATTGCCAACGAATAGTGGGCGATATGATGTCATTGGGAAATACTGAACCTTGGAAAGGGTAAACAATCAGCTTAGTTTTTTTGATTTCCTTTGCAGAGCTGTAAAGATCTTGGATGTTTTCCTCTTCGCAAGACAAAAGCAAGAGGATTAACAAGAGTAAAATATATTTTTTAATCATAATGATTCATTTTTTTACAAATTTAGCAAATAGAAAAAAAATACCTTCATTGAAATTAATTTATGGAAAATTGTTAATTTAAAAATTAATCATTGGTCAGAGTATTATGAAAAAATTTTTGGTATTATTTGTAATTCTTGCACTTCATTTGAGTGGTGCGGTAAAATTGAAAGCCAAATTAATCGAAGTTTGCGGAACTTGCTCAATTCGAAATTTACAAGATGCGGCAAAAAACGTCGAACCTGGCGATACCATTTTGGTGCGAGCCGGAATATATTCATCACCAAATTATATTTCTAATTTAAAAGGAACTGCCGAAAAATGGATTACTATAACTGCACCGAAGGGAGAGGAGGCTATCTTTAAAGGACAATCCACTGCGATGCAACTTTCCGATCCCACTTATTTGCTTATTTCAAATTTAATTTTTGACGCACAAACAATGAATGGCGTAAATATTGATGACGGAGGTTCATACGATAGTCCTTCCCATAATATAATTATCGAGAATTGTGAATGGCGTGGTATTAATGCAACGGGCAACAACGATTTGCTGAAAATGTCGGGCGTTGATAATTTTATAATTCGTAATTGTAAGTTCAAAAATGGTTCACCAGGTGGCAGTGGAATTGATATGGTTGGTTGCCATAATGGCGTTATCGAAAAATGTATTTTCGAAAACCAAGGCTCTAATTCAATTCAAAACAAGGGCGGAACCAGTCAGATAACAATCCAAAAAAATTTGTTTATAAATGGGGGAATGAGATCTTTGAATATCGGTGGTTCAACGGGATTGGATTACTTCCGTCCATTGAATGCCAAATACGAAGCCAAAGAAATTAAAGTTTATTCCAACATCTTTGTTGGTTCGCAATCTCCAATTGCATTTGTGGGAGCAATTAATTGCGAAGTAGTGAATAATACAATTTATCTACCTACCAAATGGGCGATTCGAATTTTGCAAGAAAATACTAATGAAGGGTTTGCAAAATGCGCTAATAATAGTTTTGTAAATAATATTGTATACGTAAATAACAGTGCCGCAAATCCAACTATCAATATTGGTATCAACACAGAACCTTCATCATTTTATTTTGCAAATAATTTTTGGTATAATCGCGACAACAAAAATTGGGCTGGAGCAAATTTGCCTGTTTCTGAATTGAATGGAATTAAGAACATTGATCCAATGATTTCCGAAGATAGTGAAAAAGGAATCACTATCGAAAAATCGTCGCCAGTTCTGGGGAAAGGCGTAGAAAGAGAAATGCCCCGAGAGGATTACAACGGAAACTTATTCAATTCACCCCGCTCGATTGGCGCTATCGAAGTTAATCCCAAATCTAATTCAGTTTTCGATAATTTAGATAAGATGGTTTATCCTAATCCAGCTACAAATCATATTTACATTCAAACATCCAAAATTCTGGAGAAACACCAAAATGATTTTACTGAGATTAGCATTTACAATCTTGAAGGGGAGTGCGTTTTTAGAACTAAAGTAATTTATGCTGACAATTTAAAAATAAATCTAACCCACTTATCGAGCGGCATCTATTTGATAAACATAGAAGATAAATTGATAAAATTAATTATAGAAAAGTAAAAACAAGATAACAAAAAAATTATCACTTTAAAGTATAATTTGTAACAAACCATTATTATATTTAATAAGAAAGAGTATTAACTTTAGTCTTATTCATTGGAATCATCTGATTTTTCTTCAGAGTTTTCTTCAGTTTTGGGCTGTAAATCCATTTGACGTTTTTTGTAATAATCCTCGAAACTAATTTCGTTGGTTGTTGCGAAACCTAAAAGGTAGTCAATTAATTTCTTTTGCATAATTTCGCCCTTTAAGTTTTCATTAGTTTCGATAATGCTTCTCAATTGTTCGTCGGACATATTGAATTGGCTGAGGTATTGGCGACTTCTTTCAATCCAATCGTTTATGTCGTAATCTTCGATTTTGATATTTTCTGTTTCAATAATTTTATCTTTAATCATTGTCCATTTAGCAAGATTAACTGCGTGGGAATGGTAACTTTCGCGGAAAAATTGATCGTATTGTTTGTTTTCCTTGGGGATTTTGTATTGAGTTTTCATATTTTCGATGATGTTTTCCAAAGCGGTTTCTACCATCTTTTCGGGTGGAACTATTTCGGGATTACTCAAAATCAAATGATCGATTATTTGGTTTTCTATTTCCTGACGAGATTTATTATCCCAATAATCTTGCAGTGCCAGCTCGAGATTTTGACGATAATCGCCCAAATTATCGAATTTATCTTGGCTTGCTTTTTTGGCAAATTCATCATTAATTTCAGGGAGTTCAACTTGCTCAACCTTTTCGATAATTATTTTGAATTGTTTATCTCCTTCGGTATAAACAAATTCATCGCCAACTTTTCGGTTCAAGAAGGCATCTTTCAATTCACTTTTGATTCTACTATCACCAAGAAACACATCTTGGTGGTCGTGATGATGATGGTCGTGAGCGTGGTCTTCATCGTTATCGTGATGGTGATGCTCCTCGCCATCTTTAACTTCCTCTATTCCATAGTAAATGTGATAGTTGTAGGAGGTGATTTCTTCTCCTTCACTTCTATTGGCTAATTCTTGGGCTTGAACATTCAATTCATTGTCGATATCTTCGGGTTTAACAACATAAATAGGTTCATATATTTCGAAGTCTTTATATCCAATTACATTAAAATTTGGAATTGTTTGGAATCCTATAATAAACTTGTATCCTTCTTCGATAATTTGCACGTCTTTCAGCGATGGCGAGTCGATAAGTTTTAAATTGTCTTCTTCAACAATTTGCGGAAAAAATCTATTAACAATATCAAGATTAGCTTCGGCTTCGATAGCTTTACCATACATTTTTTTTATCATATGCAGAGGAACTTTTCCTTTACGAAAACCAGGTAAACTAACTGACCTTTGAGCTTCGGCGTAAGCTTCGTCCAAAACAGGTTGAACTTCACTTTTAGTTAAAGTAAGTTCCAAAGTGTTCAACCCGCTTGCATTTAAAGTATAATTCTTTTCCAAAATTGCCTCGAAATTTAGTATGTGCGGTCGGAGAGACTCGAACTCTCAAGGGTCGCCCCACTAGATCCTAAGTCTAGCGCGTCTGCCAATTTCGCCACGACCGCATTTAATTTTAATTAAACTACAAAATTAGTAAATTTTAAACAATAAATTTATCGCTAAATTTGAATTATTGTTAGCAATCTATGAATAAAATTAATCAATAATTGATATTTTTTTGATAATTTTGATTTTTTATATAATTATTTATTTTATTATCCTGTAACTTATTCGTTTTTGTAGTTGTAAATTAATTAAGTATGGAAGATAACCGAAATATTGCTCAAGATTTAGTAAATTACGCGATTAGATTTGCAATAGTTGTTTTAGGTTTTTTAATTCTATTCAATGTTTTTTCGATTGAAACGCAAGATTTTGTTACATTTCGTGTAATTGGCGGTTTAATGGTAGTCTTTGGGATTTATCGAATTTATTCCTATTATTTAGCTTCAAGAAAGTTCCGGAGAAGCAGAAATGAAGAATAGCAAATCAAAAATTTTTGCCTTAGGATTATATCTAATCGTATCGTATCTTTTAACAACTTCGTGCAATGATACCAACAAAACAGGGTCTGACCAGTACGAAGCTTGGAACTCGGGGGAAGTGGAAATATTTTATGATAACCAAAACCAAGCAATGCTCGATTCCGTTTTTAAAATGTACGAAAAAGCGTTTCCCAATGTGAAACCCAAATTTACACCCGTCTCTTCTCGCGAGGGAATGAGGTTTCTGTTTAATGGTAAAGCTAAGATCGTCTTGCAAAGTCGAGATTTTTTGAGAGATGAGGATTCATTAATCAAACATTATAACGTTAATTTTCCCGAACCTTATCCATTTGCCGAGGATGCCTTAGTCTTTTTTGTTCAAATTGACTCACAAATCGACACATTGAATGCTAAAAATATCGAGGATTTCTTTGCAAATTTAACCTCAAAATCAATTCAAAAAATCGGATTGCCTATAGAACCAACTTTTGCGATTTGCGAGCCTAATTCGAGTGTTTTCGCGAATTTTCAAAAAATGGTACTGAAAGGAAATACATTGCAAAGAAAACATAAGTTTTTCGTTACCCCCGATTCTGTTAAAGATTTTGTTGCATCTAACCCAAATTCTATTGGTATAGCATATCTTAGCCAAATTATTGGTGATTTAAGGTTCAAACCGCTTAAAATTGGTTTTGATGATTCCACCGGCAAACATTATAAACCAAAATCTGTTCACCAGGCTTATATTGTTCAATCTCTCTATCCGTATATTGTAACCCACAAAGCATATTTGCTTGAAGATAGAAAAAATCTTGCTTTATGGTTTGCGTCTTTTATTTCCAAAGAATCGTATGTTCAAAGATACTTTAAAGATTATGGAATTGTTCCAACCCATGCGAAAATTGTTTTAATTAAAGAGGAATAAATAAATGTTCAAAAAAATCAATATCATCGTCATCTTGCTTTTGATATACCAAGTAGCACTAAGTCAAATAAGCAAGGATAGTTTTTTAGAATTAGTGCGACAAAAAAAATTCGACGAAGCCGCCAAGCAAATACCAGAGATTGCAAACAAT
Organism: Candidatus Kapaibacterium sp.; assembly: GCA_937995785.1. GTDB lineage: Bacteria > Bacteroidota > Ignavibacteria > Kapaibacteriales > UBA2268 > GWF2-33-9. Next base: position 2,377 of record CALKJQ010000115.1, on the reverse strand, counting down.
TACGCAAAAGATATTCAAATGCTTACTGCATTTGGTGATGTTTATTTTGATTTAGAACAATATGAGGATGCCACCCGATATTATGTTGCCGCTTACAAAATTAAAGATGACGATAACAAAGTTGCTCAAAAATATGCAACTTCTCTAGCGCAACTAAAGAAATTCCCCGATGCAATTAAAGTTATCAAAGCAATAATCAAAGAAAATCCAAAAGAATTATATAATTATATAACTGCCGCCGAAATTTATATTAAGGCAGATTCGTTAGCCGAAGCCGAAATACAAATAGATAGAGCTCGTAATATCGATAAAAAGAATCCAGCACCGTTAGTTACCTTAGGAAATTTATATTTTTCCAAAAGAGTTTATGAATTAGCTCGACAAAATTACGAAGAAGCACTTGCTTTAGACCCCAACAATGTGGAAGCACATATGAATTTGGCTATATCGTATTATTGGTTGGCTAATCGCGAAATGGATAAGGAACTTTCCAATGAACTTTTCACTCGTTCTTTAAAATCATGGAATGCAGTTGCCCAACTCGACTCGATGAATGCCAAAGCATTTTTTGAACAAGGTAAAATTTGGTATTTTTCAGAAAAATATCCCGAAGCGGCAACAGCCCTATCCCGCTATGTTAAATTACGACCAAATAGCTCGCTCGGAAGATGGTATTTAGCAGAATCGTTATATAAATTAGGTGAATGTGATAGTGCAGTAATCCATCTGGACATAGTTCGCAACGAAATAGATTCAATCAAAACTACGGCAACCAAATACCTTGCTGATTGTTATATTTCTTTAAAACAATTCGATAAAGCAAAGCAAGTTTACTTAGATTTAGATAAGGCTTCTTACCAATATGACGCTGTTGATTATCGTAAATATGGTCAGGCGGCATTTTTCTCGGGCGATACCACTTCTGCAATTAACTATTGGAAAAAAGCAATCGAAATGGATGCCGAAGGCAATTGTGTTCTTATGTATTTCTTAGGAACCGTAATGAATAGTATTAAAATGTATGATGAATCAAATAAAATTTTAAAACAAAGACTTCAAACCAATGGTTGTTCCGACGAAAATGATGGCAAAGTTTATTATATCATAGGTCAAAATTTTATATTTAGTAATATGCCAGATTCTGCAATAGTATATTTGGAAAAATCATTACAAATCGATCCCAACAATATTTTTTCTGTTGTATATCTGGGTGATGCTTACGTTCAAATGAAAAACCAAAAAAAAGGAATGGAATATTACAAAATGGTTACTAATAAATATGATTCGGATAACACTATCAACCAAAGTGCAGTTATCCAAGCTTATGCAAAATTGTCCAACTTGATTTTGGAAAGCAAAAACTATGCAGAACTCAACAAAATAACAAAAAGATGGTCGGATTTGTTCCCCGATAATCTTTTTGCAAATCTTTATTGTGCCGTTTCCTATCAAGGATTAAACGATGGCGAAAATGCTTGCAAATATTATGGTAAAGTCCTCAAAATTGATCCAAGCAACAAAACAGCCAAACAAAATCGCGATGTGATTGGCTGCGACAAGAAAAAATAAATAAGTTACTCTAAAACATATGAATATACAATACAAAATCGAGGCAAGCTATTGTCTCGATTTTTTTTTCGCTAATCCGGATTGGAAGTAAAAAGTTCAACTCTCCCCACAACCTAAAGAACTCACACACATTGCCCCCCTCTCTTAAGAAGAGAGGGGGGATAGTTACACCCCTTCTTTTTGTGGTAGTGAGGTAATAAATTGCAATTGAACTCACCCCCTGACCCCCTCTCTTAAAAAGAGAGTGGACAATAGGGTCTCCCCCTCTTCGTAAGAGGGGGTTGGGGGGAGTTCACAATCCATCTATTAAACTATTTACTTCAAAAAAATTTTACATCACTTTGTAATTTTTTTCGATTTTTATTGTTATAGTATTATAGAATTTTGTATGTTTGTAAAGAGGATGTAACTTTTTTAGAAATGTTGCTTGATGAAAGAAATAGAGCAAAGCGAAGTGCAGAAAAGGGCATAGAATGGGCTTTATGGCTTTATATGGACGCTCAAAATTTATTTTTATTGTATCGAAACATCGATTAATGCAACTTTTCCCGTCAGAGAAAAATTACCTTACAAAGAAATATTTTGCAATGAAAAATTTTGCCAAGCAAAGCTCTACCAACGAAAATGCGAGTGGAAGTTCATTGCGGATGGGGCAACGCCAAAAGCCGAGTGGTGGTAAATCGGTTAATCGTAAGTTGCCCTTGATTTTGCATTTGAAATGGTTTACCACGAGCGGCAAAATCCCTCCAGTCGGTGCAAATATGCGGAGGGGAAAAGTAAAAAATTTTGTATATTTCAAAAGAGTATT
>CALKJQ010000114.1 GCA_937995785.1 Candidatus Kapaibacterium sp. | reverse complement strand
GTGTCGTAGATAGCCAATCCAGCAGAGACGCTTCCGCCAGGTGAATTTATATATAAATGTATGTCTTTATCGGGATCTTCGCTTGCTAAAAAGAGTAGTTGTGCAATAACCAAGTTGGCAACATAGTCATCGATGGCACTTCCCAAAAAAATAATCCTTTCTTTTAATAATCGGGAATAAATATCATAGGAACGCTCGCCACGGCTTGTTTGTTCTACTACAATTGGGATTAATTGATTTTGCATTTTGTTCCTTTAATTAATAATTACAATTTATAGACGTTTATTACTTATGATAATTTGAAAAATATCAATATATGGAAGACTTAAAAAACGAAATTAATGAAAAATTATCGAAATTAGATGTTTCGGGGGCTATTCAATTGCTAAATAAATCTTTGAAGATTTATAATAATAATATCGAATTGTTACATTTGAGAGCAGATATTTACTATAAAACTAATGATTTCCGTGCTGCTATCGACGACCTTACAACTATCTTGGATAACGACCCCAATGATATTATTGCACAACAAAAAATTGCATTAATCAAAGATGTAATGTTTATGATCAAAACTGATATCTTCGAATCAACCAATTTATACGAACCACCAAATTCGATGTTTTCAGATGGAAATATAAACTTTCGATAATATCCTGCAATTTTCATTATAATAATACAAAAATCATTATAATAATCATTTACTCTATATTGAAACTATTCGCCAAGTCGGATTGTGGAATGAACTTCGATATCGCTATCGGCGGGAAGCTCGGTGTAGCTAATCACTGCAACCATCGGATATTGAGAGTGTATCATTCTAAAGAAGTAGGGGCGAACTTGTGCGCTGCAAATCACAATAGGCATATGCCCAAGTATTGTTACCTCGTCGATTGCATCCGATAGGCTTTGGTTTACATTTTGAATTACAGCAGGCGGCAATCCTAATGAGCTCGATACAGCTAATTGATTATTTGTTTGTAATTGCTGAGTCATAATATCTTCGATATTGGGGTCTAAGGCAATTACGTGAACCACACCTTTGTCGTCCTGATACAATTTCTTAATCGTTTCGCTTAAATTATGGCGAACATACTCGGTAAGGACATCTATATTTTTGGTAACTTTAAAGTAATCGAGCAAGCTTTCGATAATTCTCGGCAAATCTCTGATTGGAATACCTTCTATTAACAAATTCTGAAGCACTTTTTGGATGGTCGATAGATTCAATCCCTCGGATTGCATCTCGTCTATGAGAACTTTGTGGGTTGCCTCTAAATTATCGACTAATTTTTTTACCTCTTGCCGGGTAAGCAACTTATCGGCATTGCGCTTGAGCAGTTCGGTAAGATGGGTGCTGAGCACTGTGGCGGCTTCCACAACTGTAAAACCGCGTAATTCGGCGGATTCTCTTTCGTTGTATGATATCCAAGTTGCAGGCAAACCAAAAACAGGTTCAGTTACGGCAATACCATCCAAGTTTCCTTCGGCTGAGCCAGGATTCATTGCCAACATAAGGTTCGGATAGAGTAGGTTCCTTGCAATTTCGTTGCCACGAATTTTTATAATATATTCTTCGGGTTCTAATTGCAAATTATCCCGAACTCGAACTGGCGGCAGAATTATGCCCAAATCTTGTGCTAATTGTTTGCGAATATTGGTAATTCTTTTAAATACATCGCCACCTTGGTTTTCGTCCACAAGCGAAATCAAATTATACCCAAGTTCCAATTCAATTGGATCGATTTTTAACGATTCTTCAACGGGAGTTTCTTGTGGTTTGGCGGCTTCTTCCAATTGTTTGTTTTGTTCTTCTTCTTTTTTAAGTTGGGTTTCTTTTCCTATTTGTTTATACCTAAGATAACCTAATCCGCCTGTGATAATACTAAGAATGAAAAATGGAATAAATGGGAATCCCGGCATTATGGCAATCAGCAGCAAAACGCCCGATACAATAAATAAGGGTTTAGGTTTATAACCATATTGCTTGCCCAATTCAATATCCAATTGATTGGACGAAGCAGAACGAGTTACTACCAAACCAGCTGCAACCGAGATGAGCAATGATGGGATTTGCGAAACAAGTCCATCGCCTATCGTGAGAATAGTAAATTTGCCTGCAGCTTCGCTAAATTCCATATTCATTTGTAGTATCCCAATGGCAAACCCACCTAATATGTTGATTGCCGATATAATCAACCCCGCAATTGCATCACCTCGGATAAATTTGGCAGCACCATCCATCGAACCAAAGAAATCTGCTTCGCGGGTTAATGCCTCTCTTCTTTTTCGGGCGGTTTCTTCGTCGATGTATCCTGCATTTAAATCTGCATCGATACTCATCTGTTTGCCGGGTAGTGCATCCAAAGTAAAGCGTGCTGTAACTTCTGCAATTCGGGTTGAACCTTTGATGATAACAATAAAGTTGATTATAACAAGAATAAGGAATATAATAAAGCCGACTATGTAATTGCCTTGGATAACGAACGAACCGAACGATTCGATAATGTTGCCTGCATAACCTTGCCCTAATATCAATCGGGTGGATGCCACGTTCAAACCCAATCGAAACAGAGTTGTGATTAATAAAATTGTTGGAAAACTCGAAAAATCGAGAGGAGTGAGCAAATATAATGCAATTAGTAAGGTCAATACCGAAATAGTTATATTCAATGCCAGTAAAATATCCAACATAAATGGCGGCAAAGGAATTAGCAATAATGCCATTACAACCAAAACGCCACCGGCTAAAATCATATCGGGGTTTTTCGTAAACAACCCGATAATCCTTTGCTGAAAAGGTTGGTTACCTTGTAATATTTGTCCTTCGTTTGCCATTTTCTACTTTTTCACAATTATTATACCATCAACAGATTATTAATTTAAATTTTGTTCTTTCAATGAATAAACATATGCAAGCACTTGTGCAACGGCTTTATAGAGAGATTCGGGGATTTCTTCTTCGATTTCGACATTATAATAAATCTCTCGGGCAAGTGGCGGATTTTCGACAATCGGTATGTTATTCTCCATTGCAATATCGCGTATTTTCATTGCAAGGAAATCGACACCTTTGGCAACTACTTTGGGAGCAGACATCGATTTTTGTTTATATTCAATGGCAATTGCAAAGTGGGTTGGATTAGTAACGATTACATCTGCTCGAGGCACATTTTTAATCATTAATTTTCGCAACTGACTTCGCATAATAGACCTTATTCGGGATTTGATAAGTGGGTCGCCTTCCATTTGTTTGCTTTCGTCCTTCACCTCTTGCTTGGTCATTTTCATATCTTCGCTGTATCTCCATTTTTGATAGTAATAATCGGCGAGGGCAATAAATATATAAACCAAGCCCATTTTCCAGATTAATTCGAATGATGTGGCAAACAAGAAAGTAGCCGTATCCGCAAATGGTCGCTCCACTAATGCTATAATTTCGGTATCTTTATTGGCAAGCACCGAATAAGCAACTATCCCCAATATAAATATTTTTGCTATACCTTTGGCTAATTCAAAAAGTGAATTTGGCGAAAAGAAAATCTTCTTTAAACCACTAAAAGGATTGAAGATTTGTTTAAATCGTAATCCTTCCGTAAATTTTTTGGTCGCTATCTGAAATCCAACTTGGAATATCTCGCTCGCAAGCGATATTACAAATATAGTTAGTGCAATAGGTCCCAAAATCGATGCAATGAACATTAATAATTTTTTTATTAAATCAACCGTTGCCAAATCTGTTAGCTCAACATTTCCTAAGTTCATTAATGAAGTTTTAGTAAATCCCACTATGCTTGCCGATAAAGAAGAGCCAAAGAAAAAAATACTCATACCTCCCAGCAGAATAATAGCCGAAGTGGTTACGTCCATACTTTTCGATACCTGACCTTTATCGCGTGCTTCGCTCAGTCGCTTAGGGGTCGCCTGTTCGGTTTTTTCCATTCCATCTGGGGTCTCTGCCATCAAACTCTCCCGGGATTAAGTGTCATAAGTAGTTTTAATGTTATATCCTGAAAACTCTGTAATGAATACTTAGCCACATAAACAAATAAAGGCACCGAAGCAAATAGCACCAACAACCCAACAGCAACTTTTAATTGGAAACTGAGAATAAAAATATTAGTTTGCGGTGCTATTCTTGCCAAGAGTGCCAATGCTAAATTAACCACGAACAATGCAAGCAAAAGAGGTGCAGATATTTTAACAGCAACTATGAATATGGTTGTTGCAAACGATATCAATACTTGTAGTGTGCTTTCGGTTACTGCCATCTTCGTTAAGGGCACTGCCCTCATACTAACCATCAATGATTCTATCAAAAAATGATGTCCATTAATTATCAAAAACAACATTAAAACAGCTAACTCTTTCAATTGACCAACCAATGTTGGCGAGGATTGTTGAGGGTCGAACAATACTGATGTGTGGTAGCCCATATCGAAATCGATGATGCCCCCGGCAAAACGTGCGGCATAGAACACAAGTTGAGCCGAAAATCCAATTGCTATGCCAATCAACAATTCCTTGAGTGATAAAAATACAAGAACCCAAGGGTGGAAATCTATATTTGGTTGTTCGTTCCAAAAAGCAGTTGTTAAAATTAATGACAATAGAAGTCCGAACATTATTTTCCAATGAATCGGTATTCCCGAATTCTCGAACACGGGTGCAAAAAACAAAAAGCCGCTAATGCGGAAAAAAATAAGAATTCCGATGATAAATTTCCCAAGGAGAACATATATTGTCGTCGAATCTAACATCATCGAACCTGTTCAATCATCTTAATCATCGAAGTGGCAAATGTTTTCATTTCCGAAATAATAAATGGCAAAAGCAAAACAATCACGATGAAAACTGCAATTAGTTTAGGCACAAAGGTTAAGGTTTGTTCAGATATGGAAGTTGCCGCTTGGAATATCGATATCAATAAACCAATAATTAACGAAACAAGCAGTATCGGACCAACTATAATAATTGTATAATAAAAAGCGCTCCTTACAATTTCGATAACTAAAACATCTGTCATTATTTACACCGTTTTTAAAATACTATTCATCAAAGATTTAATTACCAAATTCCATCCATCTACCAAAATAAATAACAATATTTTGATAGGAAGCGAGATTAATTGAGGTGGCAATAAGAACATACCTAACGACATCAAAGTGCTTGCAATAACCATATCCAAAACTAAAAATGGGACAAAAAGTAGAAAACCAATCTGAAAAGCAACTCTAAGTTCCGAAATAGTAAATGCCGGAACAATTGTCAATGTAGGTATGTCATCGATAGTTCTTGGTTTTTCGCCGCTGCTAAGTTTAACAAATAGAGCCAAATCCTCTTCGCGTGTGTGCTTGAGCATAAAAGTTCGGAAAGGTTTTACTATGTTATCAACTGCCTGTTGTTGGGTGATTTCTTCTTTTAAATACGGTTGAATTCCCTTTTGATTGGCTTCGTCCATAACTGGTTGCATCACAAAAAAAGTAAGAAATAATGCTAAACCCGTAAGCACCTGCGAAGGAGGCTGAGTGGCAGTCCCAAGTGCTTGTTTAAGAAAATGAAATACCACTATAATACGAGTAAAACTCGTCATCATCACCAATATCGAAGGAGCAAGAGTGAGTATGGTCATTATTGTCAATATCTGGAGAGTAAGAACCAAATCGTTCGATTTGTCGTCCATATCCACATTTATCGACATTTTTGGTAGTGGCATCGAGTTTGGTGGAGTTTGTTCTGCTTTCGATTGATTACCCAAAAAGATAAACATACCCACCATTAGTATAATAATATACAAAAATTTATATCGAAATACTCTAAAAAGTATCATCCTTGATAATATTCTCCAATTTCAGTTGCAATTTTAAATGGACAATTCGCGTGCCATTAATCCAACTTTGGTAATCCAACAAAAGCAGGAAAAGTTCGTTATAACTAAAAAAAAGGAGTACACAATGACTATTAAAGAAATCTTGGAAAACTACAAAAAAATAGCATATTACGGAATTAGCAATAATCCCGAAAAACCCGCATATCGAGTTCCCGCATTTATGCAATCCCAAGGATATGAAGTTATACCAATTAATCCCCATGCAGAAGAAATATTGGGCAAAAAAGTTTACCGCTCTTTGATGGAAGTAGAGGAAGAGATAGAAATATTGGATGTCTTCCGTCCAAGCGACCAAACTGTTCAAGTGGTGAAAGAAGCAATAGAACGCAATAAAGCCCGTGGCGACATAAAAGTGATATGGTTACAATTGGACATTAAAAACGAAGAAGCCCGCAAATTAGCCGAAGAAAATGGCTTCATCTTTGTTCAAGATAAGTGCTTGCATATCGAATATGTGAGGTATTTTTAAAAAAGTTAATTTAATATTAATAATTTACTTTTTCCAATAAATAGACACGCTCGATAACCTTATGCCTTGTTTTGGGATTTAAAAAGTTTAGCGACAATTTGGAAATGTGATAATCTTCGCAGGAATCAATCACTTTGTAATTCTTTTCTGGTGGAAGTTGTGATTTTAATATTACATATTTAGTTATTTTTGTTGTATCTGTGCTGGGCATAATATCACCATAGAAATATATTCCGTGGGCGGCAACGCCATCGGCATTTAAGGTTAATTCATCGGATTGAATATTAAGTTCCTTAACCTTTCGACCAAGCACGGAGCTTGCCTGATATTTGAATAGATTAGGATATATTATTGCATTTAAATAGAAATTTAGACAAATAATTAAAATAAATGGAATCCAAACAACTTTGTTCCGTTGATTTTTATCGAAAAATTGTAGATAAATTGATAATAATATGGCAATTAATGATACGATAATAGTAATGTGGTTCATTTCTGTATAATAATAAAGGCTTGTGTATATGATAGTCGCAACAACAAGAATTGCAAAAATGAAATTGAAATGTGTCGTAAATTTAAATGATGTTGAATTTGGATTATTGTATAAATAGTATGTTATGTATTTTCCCGTTAAAATTGCGGCAAATGGCAATACTACATAAATATAATGAGGTAATTGATATTTAGAGAGAGAAAGTATAAAAAATGGCAATAAAAATGCAAAATATGTGTATCCATCGCCACTCCACTTTAGTTTATTTTTTATTATCTCTTTTGTCTCGTTGGCAAAAGCAAAAATGATAAAGATTGTCCAAGGCAAAAAACTCCATAGAAAGCTATGAACGAGAAAAAAAGTATCGGGATTATTATTCCAAGAATTTTCACCAGTTATTCTGCCGAAACTTTGTAGCCAATAGAAAAAATATATACCATCCCATCCAAATTGCTGATACAAACCAATTGTCATTGGAGTTAATACTATAACCAAAATCAAGAATCCCCAAATCCATTTCCAACTAAACATCCACCCTAAATCCCTTTTTAAAATAGAATATCCAGCTACTGCAATTATTGGAGCAATCAAACCCAAAGGACCTTTTGCAAGCATAGCTAAACCAATTGCCAAGAATGCCATAATGAAATTAAACGTTGTATTCTTCTCTAAATATTCCGAAAACTGCCACACTGACATTATTACAAAAGAGATTAATAAACTATCGGTTCGCAAATCAGAATTTGTGAGAAAATATGCTTGGGTGGTAACTAATATTAAGGTTGTTAAATAAGCAGTTTGGTTACCATAATACTTTTTTGTGAAAAAATAAGTCGACAATCCGGCGATAATAGTTGCCAGCAAGGCAGTAAGCCGATAGGTGTAATTACTTGCCCCAAATAGATTAAAAAAAATGGATGTTATCCAAAACAGTAGAGGAGGTTTATCCAAATAGTTATTTCCAAGTTCGTAAACTTGCAAATAAGAATGGTTCTGAACCATTTCCTTAGAAATTGAAGCATACTGAAGAGCATCCACCTCCATAATGTCTAAATTAGCACCAAAAAGGAATACTACAAAAACAAGAAGAAAAGGAATAAATTTCAATATTTGGACTGCTTTAATCATTTAAAATATTTGGATTTGCTTGTAAACAAATTATATTTGAGAATGGAATAAATAGCACGGAAACCATCGCGAGCCTTAATTTTTTTTCCTTCATTATAGGTTCGTCCATAGTAAGAAATTCCAACTTCGTAAATCCGCACATTGGGATAGGCGGCAACCTTTGCAGTAACTTCGGGTTCGAAACCAAATCTTTGTTCTTGCAGATTTATCGATTTTAATATATCGGCACGGAATAATTTATAACAAGTCTCCATATCTGTCAGATTTAAATTTGTGAACATATTGGATAAATTTGTTAGAAATTTATTGCCGATGCTATGCCAAAAGAATAAAATCCTATGGGGTCGTCCTCCCATAAATCGAGAACCATAAACGACATCAGCAAAACCATTAACTACGGGCATAAGCAGAATGTTGTATTCTTGAGGGTCGTATTCCAAGTCGGCATCTTGAACTATAATATAGTCGCCTTGGGCAATTTCTATTCCGGTGTGAATTGCCGCTCCTTTGCCTTTGTTCACTTTGTGCTTTTTGTATTTTATTTCCATATCCTTATTTTGTTCGATGTAATTTAATACTTTTGTTTCAGTATCATCAACTGAACAATCGTTTATAACAATAATTTCCTTTGTAAAATTATTAACAAGGGATACATTTTTAATTTTATCTAATACATTTGCTATAGTTTTTTCTTCGTTATATGCAGGTACTACTATACTTAATTTCATTAATTACTCTGATTAGATTTTTGCTCAAAAGCAAATTACAAAATTAAAATATAAATCATTTCTCCATTATATTAATCAATTAATTTTAATAATTTCTGTATCCCAAATCTATTCAAAATTTTTGGAAATTAGTTACCCCTCGCAATTAAACATAAAAGTGTAATTATAAAAATATCTTCGGAGTTTTCGCTCCGAAGATAAAAAGTTATTGTAAAATATCGACAAAATATATTGTTTTCTTTTAAATTATACCAGCAAAGTGTTTCATAAATTGGGTTCTTTCGAACGCCGCAGGATTAGTTGTCTGGTTGTAACTTAGCTTACCGCGGAACTCATCTATTGTGTTGAATTTGTTGGCTTCCATCCATTTCAATACGTCAATAGTCATCTTGGGCAAAACTTTAATGCCTTGGCGATAAAATAGCGAAGCAACTTGAACAGCTTTTGCACCAACCAATAATAGCTTAACGACGTCTTCGCCCGATTGAACTCCAGTGGATGCCGCCAAGTCGCATTTTACGATTGGCGAGGTTAAACCTATCCAGCGTATGGGCATCGTTATGTCTGTATTGTTGGAATAAATGTTCGAAGGAATTACATCCATTTTATTAATATCCACATCAGGACTATAAAAACGATTGAATAGAACCAAGCCATCGATACCGGTTTCCGATAAACGCTTAATGAATTGACCTAAGCTTGAAAAATAATAACTAATTTTCAGTGAAATAGGAATTTTGGCTACTTTTTTTGCCGCCTCGATTGATTCGAAATATACTTTTTCGAACTCTTCGGCATTTCGGGTTAAATCTGATGGGAGAATAAACATATTGAGTTCTAAAGCATCGGCACCAGCATCTTGAATTCTGTCGATAAATAATGGCCACTCGTGGCTCGAAACGCAATTGATACTTCCTATGATTGGAATATTAGTGGATTGTTTGGCATCATTAATTAGCTTGATGTATTTCGACACAGCATCTTCGGTATCTTTAATATCGAAATAGTCGAATATTTCAGGATAGATGGTGGAAGGTCGTTGGGTTTGGTTGAGTGCTTTGTTCATTTCCCAAGTGATTTCCTCTTCGAAGATAGATTTGACCACAACAGCTCCGATACCCATTTGTTCGAATTCTTGAATATCTTTTACTGAGTTGGTTAAGCCACTACTGGCTGCAATAATTGGACTTTTAAGTTTTAATCCCATATATTGGGTTGATAAATCGGGCATTTTTTTACTCCTCGTTATTTGATAATGATTTAACATTTATTTTAGTTCTAAATACTTCTTTTAACTCCGAAATTTGTTCCAGAATTCGGTGGGCTGATTGGTGGTTCTCGGTTTCAAAGTTGATATATCCTTCGATTCTGCCCTTATCCATATCATATTTTGCATTAGTTATCATTACGTCATTATACATCGAGAAAATCGATTGAATTTGCTCATTTAGCAGAAATGACTGGTGAGCTTCGAACACAATCTGATAGGCAGTGCCATTCGGAAATACATTATGAAATCGGAAGTCCACTCCATCCATAACTTGGTTCTTTGTATATCTGTTAAAATATTCTTTGGCTATATTGTCGGACATACTACCAATGTCTTGCAACGGCATTACTTTGCCTTTCAAAAATATTAGAATTTTGTCTATATCGATGGTTTCGTCGCCAAGTAATTCATAAAAATCGGTAATTTTTGTTATGTTGTATTCCTCAAGGTACTTTACTATCTGATTTTCTTCCAAATTTAATTTTCTTTGTCGTGATTCCTTTTCCCATCGCAATTTACCAATACGCTGCCTTTCTTTTTTCAAATCTTTGAAATACTGCACCAAATGGTTTTTGGCTTTACTTGTAACGACGTAATTAAGCCAATCTTCGCTTGGTTTAGCATTATTCGAAACTATTATTTCCACTTTATCACCATTACGCAGAACATATTCAATAGGTACGATTTTGCCATTGACCTTTGCTCCAACATAATGGTCGCCGAGTTCAGTATGAATTTTGTAAGCATAATCCAACGTTGTGGAATGCGCCGGCAAAGTTATAAATTCGTTTACGGGTGAATAAACATAAATTTCGTCGGCAAATAGGTTTGTTTTCACTTCCTCGAGAATTTCCGACGGGTCGACGTTTTGCTCGTTTTCGAAAATTTCTCTAACAACGTCCAGCCACCTTTGTATTTCGTGGTTTTCCAGAATGCTATTTTTGGGTAACTGCGATTTATAATTGAAGTGTGCCGCAATTCCTTGTTCGGAATACAAGTGCATTGATTCGGTGCGAATTTGCACCTCCACAATTTTATTTTCCAAACCAAACACAGCAGTGTGGATTGATTGATACCCATTTTTTTTAGGCGATCCTATGTAATCCTTAAAAGTTTCGGGAACGGGAGGATAAATCGATGTTACCAAACCATAAACATAATGACAGATGTAAGGGTCGCTGGTGCCAAGTATCACTCTGATTGCAAATAAATCATACAATTCCTCAACCGGTTTTGCTCGCAACAATGTTTTATTGTAGATAGAATAAATATGTTTTGCTCTGCCATTAATCTCGAAATTGACTTTATTCTTTTTTAGAAATTCATTTTTTGAGAGTAAATCATTGAGTGGCTCGATAAATCGTTTAATGTATTCTTCACGTTGCTGTTTGCTCGATGCTAAATAATTGGAAATCTCATCATATTCTTTTGGGTGAGTTATTTTGAATGCTAAATCGTCCAATTCCCACTTTAAATTTCTTAATCCCAACCTATTAGCAAAAGGATTATATATTTCGAAAGTTTCTATTGCTCGTCGCATTTGCTCGGATTCGGGAAAGAACTGAACATTCCGCATATTATCCAATACATCTGCAAGCTTTATGAGTATTACGCGATAATCTGTAGCTATTGCAATAAGAAATTTGCGATAATTCTCGATTTTTTCGGGATTACTCAATGTAACCGAATCAATATCCCTTATTTTATGCAAACTATCGACTATTTGGGCAATGTTATCGCCAAATTCGTTCCTAATGTAATTATAATCGTATTTGTCCGATACTTTCCAAATGTCGTGCATCATTGCCGAAAGTATCGATTCCTCGTCCATTGGAATTTCTTTAATAACAATTATGGCTACAGAAAGGGGGTGTGTGTAGCGTGGCAGTCCGTTTATATGTAGTGTGTTGTGGTTTACCTCGAGAATAATATCGAAAGCTTGACGGAACTTTTTTAAATCGAATTGTATTTTGTTGATTTTTAATTGGTTAATTAATACCTGAAAATCCTCTTCTGGACTTGCACTCCCGAGTGGTTGGTCGACAACTTTCTTAGAAAATATAGAAAAAGGATTTGCCAATTTTTGCAAAAGATTAATTTATAAAATTACACAATTTTTTGCAATATTTTTAATTTATCCGACAATGCTAATTGTCCACACGCACCCTCGATATCGCCACCGAATGTGTCTCGAACAATCACTGGAACACTTTGGGAACGCAGTTCGCTTGCAAACCAATTCATTTTCTCACGGTTTGCGGGTCTCAAAGTGGCTGGGAATCCTTGTGGATTAGTAAAACTTATATCGTTAAAAGGAATAATGTTTATTCGGGAAGGAACTCGTCGGGCAATTTTAGTTAATCTTTTTATATCGTCGTTTGTATCATTAATTCCGTCGAACAAGATATATTCATACATTATAGGAATCTTTGTTATGCGATAATAATCTTCGATGGAATCCATCAAAATTTCTAAATTAAAAGATTTGTTGATTGGCATAATTAAATCTCTTGTTCCGTTGTCTGTGGCATGCAGCGAAATTGCAAGTTTCACCGGCCGGGGGCTTCGAGCGAATTGCTTAATTCGTGGGGCGATGCCCGAAGTCGATAGTGTGATGCGTTTTCGCGAAAACATTTCGTAGTTTGGGTCGGTAAGAATTTCTAAGGACTTGATTGAATTGTTATAATTTAGTAATGGTTCGCCCATACCCATCATTACGATATTTGTTAGTTTTGTATTTAAAAATCTTTCAACTTCGATAATTTGGTCGATAATTTCGGCAACATCCAAATTTCGCTTAAATCCTAATTTACCTGTAGCACAAAATGCACAATTTACCGAACAACCAGCCATAGTGGATATGCACAAGGTTTCTCTTACTATTGCTTCTTCGTCGTTGTCGTACCAAGGCATATAAACCGATTCGATGGAATTGCCGTCGGGCAAATCGAATAAAAATTTGATTGAACCATCTTGCGATTGCCTATGTTTGTTTAATTTTAGTGCATTAACTACGTAATTATCGGATAAAAACTCTCTAAATCCTTTGGGTAAATTGGATATTTGGTCGAAATCGGATATTTTTTGTTTGAATAAAGCAATTCTTATTTGTTCTGCTCTATAGCCAGGTTGCTTTTGCGATTGAATTAATTCAAAAAATTGCGAATCAGTTAGATTTTTTATATTTGGCTTCTTATTCATTTTTTTTAAATATAGATATTTAGTAATTTATTGATTATCTGATTATCTAATTATCGACGAATATGGTTGATAATATTGGGATATAGAGCCATATAAAATCCGGCTATTGCATATATTCATTTTTTTTAGGTTCAATTCATAATTTTGTATTATTGATTTGATTAAAACGGAAAAATAGTATGAAATCTTATCGCAAAGAATTATGGTTCAATACCCAAAATCGTCGCGAATATATTAACATAACAAGGGATGTGGAAAAAGCAGTCGATGAAAGTGGCGTACAAGAAGGATTGGTGCTTGTTAACGCAATGCATATAACAGCAAGTGTTTTTATAAACGACGATGAGTCGGGATTGCACCATGATTTCGAGGTGTGGTTGGAAAAACTTGCACCCGAAAAACCTTATAACCAATACCGCCATAATAGCTACGAAGATAATGCCGATGCCCATCTAAAGCGTCAGATAATGGGTCGTGAAGTTTGTGTTGCCATTACTAAAGGCAAATTGGATTTAGGACCTTGGGAACAAATATTTTATGGCGAATTCGACGGTAAGCGACGCAAGCGAGCGTTAATAAAAATAATTGGTGAATAATCCTTTACTCCTCCATTACAACTACGGCAACTGCGTTGGTTTCGGTATGCGAAATGGAAATATGGAACTGGTATTTGCCATATTTTTCACGCATATTGCCCGCAAGCAGAAGTATTGGTTCGCCTGTTGGCAAATTGCGCACCGAAATTTCGCGGAAACGAAACCCTTGGGTTATTCCCGTGCCTATTGCTTTGCTAAATGCCTCCTTAACGGCAAATCTTGCGGCAAGATGGACATATTCTTTACCTTTGAATTCCATAGAGTAACTAATTTCCTCATCGGTAAATATTTTGTTGCGAAAGCGCTCTTTATACTTTTCAATAGCCTCTCGGATACGCTCCACTTCTACTATATCGATACCTATGCCTTTAATCATTTAACTTTTATCTCCTTGATAATTCTTAAAATTTCGGGTAATATTTCGCCTGATTTTTGTCTTATTGATAAATTCGAATCTCGCGTGAACGAAGTTTCGTTGGGGTTAATTTCCATAACATAAGCACCGCCGTATATGGCTTGATGTGGCAAATTGGCAGCGGGGTAAACCTCCGACGAAGTTCCTATTGTTAGAAATAAATCGCAAGATTGGGACTTTTGGTAAGCCATAGATAGAGCTTCGTATGGCAAACTTTCGCCAAACCAAACCACCGAAGGACGCACGTAACCGTTGCATTCAGGGCAGCGGGGAATGGTTGCGAGGGTCTCACCTATTTCGAAATCTTGGGGATAAGGTAGACCGCAATCGAAGCAATGAGATTCGAATATTGTTCCGTGAAGTTCGTGCACTTTTTTGCTGCCAGCCCGATGGTGCAATCTGTCCACATTTTGAGTGAATAAATAAAATTCGGGAAAGTAATTTTCCATTTCGGCTATGGCATTATGACCTGGATTAGGTTCAGCTTGGGATGCAATGATTTTGCGAGCTTGATACCATTGCCAAACAAGTAAAGGATTGGCACGGAAACCTTGGGGCGAGGCAAGTTCATAAGGATTATACTTGGACCAATACCCCCCCGCATCGCGGAAAGTATCCAAACCACTTTCGCGAGATACTCCCGCTCCCGTAAGTATAACAACTTTCTGCGATTTTTTGATAATTTCTATAAAATCTAAAGAAAAATCCATTAATTTAAAAATAAATTACAAAATTAAACGATTTTAACCTATAAAAGTTGATATGACACTAATCGATAAACCCGAAAAAATCCCTAATGAATTCGTAGATACTCCAATTCAAAAACTAATAGAATATCATAACTGCGGTTTAGAACACAAGAACTACGATAAACCGCAACTTGTTATAGGAACTTGTATGGATTACCGTATTCATTTGAGAATACCCGATAGATTTGCTTTTATCATACGCAACGGGGGGGCTTCGCTCGTGCATAATGATTTTCAGCTAGCGTTTGCACTCACCGTTGGTGGTTGTCAGGCAATTGCCGTGATTGGACATACTGACTGTGGAATGGTTAATTTAGCGAGCAAGCAAGATTTATTTATCGACGGAATGATTAACAAATTAAACTTTTCGCAAAGCGATGCTAATAATTTATTTCGCACCAAATCACCCGAAAATGAAATTTACAGCGAAATAGAATTTACTAAAAAACAAGCACAGCAATTAAAAGAGAAATATCCAAATATACCCGTTATTGCTATGATTTACGAAGTAAAAGATAACCTTTTGTATCATATTCAATAATTAATGCTTATAGAAATTTTTTTGTTCGACCTAAGTTCGAAAGCACATTCCTTGAAACTGGGTAATTTAAATAAAGGTTTAACGTTGTTCGATAATGCCCAACCTTCGGTTGGTAAGCCTATTAAATTTCGGTCCATTTTTACATTTAAATTTTCGTCGTGATGAACAGTAAAGGCATAAGTGCTGGGTGATAGATTTTCGAATGTAACGATAGATTTATTTGCTTCAATATCAGAAATTTGCAAATAATTGGCTTGGGTGGATTTATCGGGAAAGGAATAGTGGTTGCCTATTTCGTAAAGATGAACGCGAATATTTCCATTATCCGAACGAATACCTTCAATAACTACTGTTAGTGAAACCAACGAATCCAATTTTTCTTTTGAGTAAGCAAAATTTGAGATGATAATTAATGAAAAAAATAAAGTTAATGTTTTCAAACTTGCCCCCGTTTTTTTATGCAAGTAATTTAATTCTTGTAAAGAGGTAATCCAATTTTGATTTTCTTAAAATTGCTTTGTAATAATTCGAATCGGGTATATGTCGAGTTTCCACATGGCGATAATCTTCCAGATACCTTTGGCTACGGTTTCGGTCGAACCAATAAATTAGTTTTATTTTACCATTTTTGATTTCAATTGCAGTTATGCCGCGTTTGCCCGTTACGGCTCCCGAATTGAACAAACATGGAACCAGAACTTCGTCGCTATAAATCGACCCGACGGAATTAATTCCATAATTAACTTTTGTGGCTATTTCTAATTCGTTTTTTAATAATTTTATCTTATATTCCAAATTTTCACGTATGCCATTTGTTGTTTTGTAATACATATTTATCAAGTTTTCGAGCATAAATCTAAGCGATTCGATTTTGGAAAGTGAAGCAAACAAAGGGCGGTGTGTGTGTCCGAGAATCGAAACAATGTTTTTTTGTTTGGCAAACTCATAAGCAATCTTTTCGGTTTGGAATTTTTTTTGATTGACCATCGGAACTGAATTATTTCCTACTGTCCGGAAAAGATATTTAATCGAATAATGCACCATCATACTGTATTGTTCCAATAAATTGGCTGTTTGATGACCATGATAGATAAAAATATCTGAGCCATTGTAATCGAGAGCCAAAGAATCGAGGATTGGGAACTTATAAGGTAATTCTTTTACATAACCCAAAAGGTAATCGTGATTACCTATAATTTTATATAAACCTGTATGCTGGTGGAATTTATTGAAGGTTTCATAAATATTCTGCCATCTTTTTGCAACTGATTTTAGCGAAAACTTGTATAATTCTTCAATGTCCCCATTTAAAATTAACTTGTAATTTCTTTTTAAATAATAATTATTTAAAACAAACTCGAATAACTGGGCATTTTTGGCAAAATCATCGTTCATTCCTCCATTGCCCATGTGCAAATCGCTAAATATAACAAATCTATCGTTGTCTGTAATTGTTAACTTGGGTGAATTTTTGTAGAGTTTATCTAAATTGTGTAAAATCGATTCCTTGATTACCATTTTTGTTCCACAGTATTATCAGTTTACAAAAATGCACTTAAATTGTGAAGTCTATTGATAGATTTTGTTAATTTTAAATAAATACATTTTCCATTCGTAATTATCAACAAAAATTATAGAAAGCAAATGAGTTCAAAAATACCAAAACCAAACAATCCCGACGATATTAGAGATCTTTTCGAATCATTCAACGAATTGGTATGGATATTACGCAAAGAATGCCCTTGGGACAAGGAACAAACAAATCAAAGTATTGCCCAATTAACAATCGAAGAAGCCTACGAAGCCGTAGATGCAATTTATAAGAACGACGACGACGATTTTGCAGGTGAATTGGGTGATTTGTTGCTACACGTCGTTATGCACTCAGTAATGGCAGAACAACGTGGGGCGTTTACTATTAAGGACGTTATAAAGAGAATACACCATAAAATGGTAACACGCCACCCACATGTTTTCGGCGAGGTGGAAGTTGCCGACCAATACGAAGTATTGCGGAATTGGGAAAATATCAAAAAAAGTGAAAAATCTGAGGACGCAAGCATACTCGATGGCGTTCCCATTAATTTGCCCGCTTTGCTCCGAGCCGAACGCATACAACACAAAGCATCGCGAGTGGGATTTGACTGGTTGGAAAAGCAAGATATGTGGGCAAAAGTAGAAGAAGAATTAGCCGAACTTAAAGAAGAATTGAAAAATGGGAATCAACAACGAAAAACCGAAGAATTTGGAGATTATCTTTTTGCATTAGTCAACGCCGCTCGCTACGAGGACATTGTTGCCGAAGAATCTTTGCAATTGGCAAACAATAAATTTACTAATAGATTTATGCATATCGAACAAAGAGCCCACTCTAATGGTCAAGAATTGAACAAAATGACCTTAGCAGAAATGGATGCATATTGGGACGAAGCAAAAAAATTAGGTAAATAATATAAACTATGCAAGGAATTGATTTTTTATATAATCAAATAAATGACTGGCTAAAAAGATACCCAACAGAGTTTAGTCCAGATTCCAATTTGCTTTTTGATGATGATTTATTTAAAAAGGTAACTGAAGAATTTGTTGAGAGAATGAAGGATAACTATCCCTTCCACCACCCATTATACATTGGGCAAATGCTCAAACCACCTGCAAAAGAAGCGATAATGGCATATCTGGCAGCAATGGCAATCAATCCCAACAACCATGCATTAGATGGAGGTCCGGCCACTGCAAAAATGGAAAAAGAAGTAATAGCCGAATTTGCCAATATGTTTGGGTTTGAGAATTATTTGGGGCATTTAACCACTTCGGGAACAATCGCGAATTTCGAGGCATTATTAATCGCACGCGAAATAAACCCCGATAAAGCAATCGCATTTTCCGAAGATGCTCATTATACTCATTCCCGAGTATGCAATTGGTTAAGAGTTCCGTCGGTTGTAATTCCATCGAACCAATATGGGCAAATGGATACGGATTACCTCGAAGAAGAATTAGTGGCAGGTAAAATAGGAACCGTAGTGGCAACACTATCCACCACCAGCTTGGGCGCCAACGATAATATTCAATATATTCTGGAACTAAAACAAAAGTATGGTTTTCGATTACACATTGATTCTGCCTATGGTGGATATTTCAAGTTGATATCGCAAAAATATCGAACTTTAGAATCCTATGATTTAATAAAATTAGCCGATAGCGTAACATTCGACCCCCACAAACAAGGTTTGCAACCCTATGGCTGCGGTTGCGTTATTTTCTCGAATCCAATTGTAGGTAAATATTATAAACACGATTCCCCCTACACTTATTTTACCTCGGAAGAACTTCATTTAGGGGAAATTAGTGTGGAATGTTCGAGAGCAGGTGCTTCGGCTGCCGCACTTTGGTTTACTAATAAGATTTATCCATTACAACAAGATAAAGGTCTTGGAGCAATATTATCCCGAACAATCGAAATAACCCAAAAACTAAAGGATAAAATCGGCGAAAGCAACAAATTTGAAGTTTATATTGAACCCGAAACAAATATTCTAACCTATTTTCCAATAAAACAATTCACATCAGAAATTTCTCGAACCAGTTTAAAGTTAATGAAAGAGGGAATTGCAAAAAATTCACTTTGGGTTGCAACATTAAAAATACCTTCAAAGAAATTCACGAAAAACCATCCATTAATTACCATTGATACAAATGAGGTTGTAATCCTACGAAGCTGTATCATCAAGCCAACACAAGATTTTTGGATAGAGGAAATTATAAATAAACTCACCGAATTATCAGCATAATTTTGCTTAGAAATACAATTTTTTTCATCCTAAATAGTTATTAACTTATCTATACATAACATATAATGGTGATTAATGGCAAAAAAGATTACTAAGTCCAATAACATATCACAAACCGAAATTGTGAAGATAAATTATCAAGGAAAAGAGCACGAGGTTGAACTATACAGCGAATTTAATTTCGAAGGATTCGATAATGATACAATCATAGAATGGTATAAATTAAATCACTTAGGAAGAAAATTAGACGAAAAAGCAGCTTTATACCTCAAGATGGCAAAAGGGTGGTCCTATCATGCACCATTTGCCGGTCACGATGGAATCCAATTGGCATTGGGTAAGATATTCCGTCAAAATTATGATTTCTTATTCCCATACTATCGCGACTTCCTAACCACATTGGCGGGAGGATTAACCCCCGAAGAAATAATCTTAAATGGCTTGAGTAAGGATACCGATGTAGCTGGAGGAGGTCGCCATATGAGCAATCACTTTGCTAAGCCTGAAATCCGCATTCAAAATGTTTCATCCTGTGTTTCGAACCACGCATTACATGCTGCTGGAGTTGCGAGAGCCATAAAAAGATACAAGGGTAAGGAAGTAGCCTATGCATCGTTAGGTGAGTCGTCAACCAGCGAAGGATATTTTTACGAAGCAATAAATACTGCAAGTTTGGAGCAATTGCCCGTTGTGTTTGTTATTCAAAACAATGGATATGGTATCTCTGTTCCGGTAACCGACCAAAGTGCCAATACAAGAATATCAGATAACTTAGTTGGCTTTAAATACCTAAAAATATTCAATTGCGACGGGCGCGACCCATTCGATAGTTATCGTGCATTGAAATCAGCTCAAGAATATGCATTAAGCGGCGAAGGACCCGCAGTTATTCATGCAGATTGCGACCGCATCGGTTCTCACTCAAATTCGGACAGGCACGAATTATACCGAAGCGAAGAAGAATTGAATCGCGTTGCCCGACGCGACCCGCTTTTGCAATTTAGATATCACATTTTGGCTAAAGGATTAATCAAAGAAGAAGATTTATTAAAGTTGGAAGAAGAAAACCGACAAAGAATATTCAAAGCAGCCGATATTGCCGAAGCGGCACCCGATGCAGATGGCTCAACTTGGAATCAGTTTGTTATTCCCGAACCCTACTTTGATGGTAAGGATTTCGAAGAAAACGATTCGAATGCCCATGGAGAAAAAGTCTCGTTGCTACATTCAATTAACGAAACATTGAAATACGAATTCCGCCGCAATCCAAATACATTTCTTTGGGGTCAAGATATTGGTAAGGGAGGAGTGTTTAACGTAGTAAAGGGAATGCCTCAAGAATTTGGCAAGGAAAGAGTGTTTAACTCACCTATCGCCGAAGACAGCATCGTTGGAACCGCAAATGGTTTTGTCCGTTATCGCGAAGATATCCGAGTGGTGGTGGAAGGAGCCGAATTTGCAGATTATTTTTGGCCCGCAATGGAACAATTAGTAGAAACATCACACGATTATTGGCGAACTCGTGGACAATTCTCACCCAACTTCGTAATTCGATTGGCAAGCAGCGGCTATATCCAAGGCGGTTTGTACCATTCGCAAAACATAGAAGGTTCGCTAATAACTTTTCCAGGAATCAGAATTGTTCAACCTGCATTTGCCGATGATGCTGCTGGGTTATTGCGGAATGCAATTCGTTCTCGCGGCGTTACGATGTTCTTGGAACCAAAGTTCCTGTATAACGCCCGTCAAGCATACACAACATACCCGCATAGCGAATACATAATTCCATTCGGAAAAGCAAGAGTGAGAAGAACAGGCACAAGTATCACAGTGGTAACATACGGAACAGCAGTTCACTTATCTTTAATGGCAGCCGACGAATTGTCGAAACAAGGGATTGATGTCGAAGTAATCGATTTAAGGTCATTGGCGCCATGGGACAAAGAAACAGTATTCCATTCGGTTCGTAAAACAAACAGAGTGGTGGTTGCCCACGAAGATAAAATCATAGGTGGAGTTGGTGGAGAAATAGTTGCTGAGATTCAAAATAATTGTTTTAAATATCTCGATGCACCAATCCAAAGGGTAGGCTCCAAGTTCTCGCCCGTTGGATTTGCCAAAAATTACGAGACAGCAATTTTGCCTAACAAAGAAGACATAAAACAAGCAATTGTAAAAACTATCAAATTTTAAAAATTAAACCAAAAGTGCTTTTCAATCTCTTCGATGAATTATTACAAAAACTAAAAATTTTTGTAATTTTGTATAGCAGAGTGTTGCAAAAATATGTAAACTCTGCTTTTTAGTTGGTTTCATTATCAATGTTAAAAATATGTGTAAACAAATTAACAGTGTTAATTAAGTAAAACGATGAATGAAATTTTTATAAAAAAAAAATCAATAAAAAACATAAATAATTTTTGAAATATAATATTATAGTTTAATTTTGTAATACGTAAAAAAGGATAAAGCGCCCGTAGCTCAATTGGATAGAGTATTGGATTCCGGTTCCAAAGGCTAAGGGTTCGAGTCCCTTCGGGCGTGCGTTTCGAGGGGATTACAAAGAAAATAAAGAGGAAATATGGACAAAGAAAAACAATTTAACGAACAAGACAACGAAGAGTTCGACACAGAGAAGGTTTCCACCAATAATGGTGTGGAAACCTTTATAAAAAAATATAAAATTCAATTAATTTTTTTAGTTGGATTAATTGCCGTTGTTGCGATTATTGCAGTGTTTTGGTTTAGTTCGGGTAGTGCCAAAGAAGAAAAAGCATCGTTGTATTTATCACGCATAATGCCCGTTTATGATAGCCAAAGTTTCGAGACTGCTCTAAAGGGTGATAAAACTCGGAAAGTGCGTGGGGAGATGATTTACGGGTTGGAATATATAGCCAATGAATTTGATGGAACAGAATCAGGTAAGATTGCCGCATTTTATGCTGGCAAATGCTATATGGAG
Source organism: Candidatus Kapaibacterium sp. (assembly GCA_937995785.1). Classification (GTDB taxonomy): domain Bacteria; phylum Bacteroidota; class Ignavibacteria; order Kapaibacteriales; family UBA2268; genus GWF2-33-9. The sequence goes on along the minus strand of CALKJQ010000114.1, from coordinate 7,298 downwards.
TTGGATAAAAACAATCAAGCACTAAAATACTTTGAAATGGCTACTGGCAGTGGTTCTTCAGTTATCAAACAAGGCGTATATACTGCAATTGCGGTGATAAAAGAGCAACAAAACCGACCAAATGAAGCGGCAGAAATGTATTTGAAAGCAGCTGGATTTGCTATTGAAAAAGAAGTAAAAGCAAGATTATATCTCTATGCTGCAATGAATTATGCAAAAGCCAAAGACAAACAAAATGCAGAGAAAAATTACAGAGAAGTTATTGGATTATCAGAGTTTTCAGAATATGGTGATTTTGCTAAGATGGGTTTGACCGAACTTGGCATAGTTATTGATTAATAAACAGATTGAGTAAAAAAAAACGTGAATATGAAAAAAAATAATAAATTTAAACAACAAAATGTTAGAATTAGTGGAGGTATTATGAAACGATTGTTTCGCTTGAGTATCCTAATGGTACTTCTGGGAATTCTATCAGTAGGCACAACACTTGCTCAGCAAGTGTATGTATCTGGTAGAGTAGCACCAGGAGACGTAAGGATATTTGTCAAAGACTCGGTTTACATAATTGATAGGGACTACGTAATTGGTGGAACCTTGATAGTTGAACCGGGCACCACAGTATATTTCTATCCTCAAGGTAGAATTATCGACTCAACTGGCGGTAGAATAATTGCCGACGGTTTCGCAGCAGCATCTTACACACAAAATCCAGCAGGTTTGAACCCGGTTGCACCTGGTTCGCCTTATGATGGATATTCAGATCCGGGTTACTTTTTATATCAATCTGGAACTTCGAAAACAGTAAATGTAACCACAACAAGAGACCTTACTGTTAATCCAGCAAAATATAATCATATTTTTAATGTTGTATTCGACACATTAAACAAAAAGATTGTCGATTTGGCAGATCCTTTGGATGTTGTGGGTGGTAAGTATAAAAACAATAATAATTGGATTGTTGTTACATTCGAACAAGCAATCTTTTGGGAGGCAGCAAGACTAAAATTTGCTGCAACAGACGTTAATATAAAAATGAACCCATGGGTACGCAAATCCATTGCAAATGCAGAAATTAAATTCTTTGGTACTCCAGTGAACAATTTCTCGCGTGAATGGGGACATATTGTCGTATTGCCTGGAGCTCGTGCTGCATTCTTCCGTAATGTATCTTTCAATGGTTTCCGCAAGGATACTACTGTTGACCGAGCAAACTACTATGATGTTAATAAACATTCGTGGGCAGCAAATGTAAACAAATCATTAGTTAACTTAACTAATGGTTCTGGTGGAGCTATCACTTCGTTCTCGTCGAGAACTTGGTTGTTGGATGTAACATTTAAGAACAATATGGCTCGTTATCGTGGTGGTGCATTGCAGTTATTGCAATCCCCAGCTGGCTATCCAAGAGCCAATGTTAATTTAGGAACTTATCCATTAGATAAGAACCCAAATATCACAGATAAAGATTTTACTACTTCTGTTATTTTGGAAAAGAATCCTGTTTTAAGAATTGACAACATTGATGAAGCAATTGCAGAACCATTATCGGATTTCGATAGAATGGGATACGACGATGCTCGTATTGCTCTTTACTTAGGTCGTATTCGTAACGTTCAATTCGACAGAAACTATGTTCAAATTGCAAATGTAATTCGTAAAAATATTAATGGTATATTAACTACAACTGATGATTTAGATAATCCAGCGGACTATCCACAATACTATGGAAATGGTGCTTATGGTGGTGCGATTTATATTGCAGGTTGGGAAGAAAATCGTCAAATTGAAGTAGGTTTGGGGGTTAACGATAGAATTAAAATTGGAAATCAATTTGTTCAGTTCCCTAAATACGATTCATTCAAGGCATATCGTAACTTTGCAGCAAATTACCAACAAGCTGGTAGCAGCGAAGGTTCACGCGGTGGTGCAGTTTATGTTGGTGAATATACTTCATTGATTGTAGCTGGAGACTTTAGTCAAAACGAAACACAAACAAAATATATGCAAGATGCTCAAGACGGTAAGAATAGTGGTTACTACTCAATGGGTGGTGCTATATATATAAAGAATACTCAAGGCAGATTGCAAGTTCGTGGTGGCGTTCGCAGAGCTGATTACGGCAACAGAACATTATTCTATGATAACCGTGCTGGAGCAGGTGGAGCCATCTGTGTGGATGGAAATGCATTCCCCGAAAAATCACCAATCATTGGTGGAACCGATTTGCCATTAGATGCACGCAATTATGGATTCGATATCAAATTTAAAGAAAACAAAGCTATCACTTGGGGTGGTGCGATTTTCACAAATCGTAACTTCTGGTCAGCAGGTAGTGGTGGAGTTCAATCAGGTACTTTAATAGGTTATGATGGAAACTACTCAGTATCGTTCGATGCAAACACTGCTGGCTTTGCTGGTGGTGCTATCTATGTTTCAATACCAAGTTCGGATATTTTACCTTTGAACCAAAAAACAATCCAAATGATTCGTACAAGATTTGTCGATAATAAGGTAGGTTTCGGTATTAAAGGCGAAAATAGATTAGAAATCCGTGGTGGTGGTGCTATTTACTCATTGAATGGTGAATTGAACCTCCTTAGAGGCGTCGAATTCAAAAACAATGAAGTACGCAACGCTAATGGTGGTGCTATTGCAATGATTAATCCGACCAACACCGTTAAAAGATATTTCTTGTCTGATGTTGATGTTGCTAACTTTGATGAAACTACTGGTTTAGTTGATGGATATACTTCAACAAACGAAATCTTTACTCAAACTACAAGTATACCAGCATCAGTATCTATGTTAACAAGATTTATTGATAATAAAGTTACCTTAGATGCAGACATTTTGGCAAGTCAGAGCGGAAGCGGTGCTACTCAAATTTGGCAAGGCACTGTGGAAGCAACTGAAAAAATGTTAGGGACGTATTGGACAGATGCTAATAATGGTGTAGCTGTAGGTTACTTCGGACGCATTATTCGTTACCAAAATGGTGGAACAAAATGGGTTTATCCTTCATCACCAACTAATTACAGATTGGAAGCAGTAACATTTACTAACTCTTCAACTGGTTATATAGTGGGCGATAGAGGTACTATTTTGAAAACCGAAAATGGTGGATACGACTGGAGAATAATCGCTGGCGTTCCAACAGACAAATGCTTAAAAGATGTAAGCTTTGTTGGAACAGATTACGGATGGGCTGTTAGTGAAAATGGTGAAATCTTACGCACAGTAAATGCTGGCGAAACTTGGACAAAAATCCAACAATTAACTAATTCATTAAATGGCGTATTCTTTAAAACTAATACCGTAGGTTATGCAGTAGGCGATAATGGCGCAGTTCTAAGAACTAATAATGGTGGAACAACTTGGGAAATCGTCGAAATCCCAGGTTTGAAGACTAATTTGAACAAAGTATTATTTGTAAATAATTCAGTAGGATACGTAGTTGGAGATAATGGTATTGCACTTAAAACAACAGATGGTGGTAACACTTGGTTGTTTGCTAATACTGGTACAGCCTTTAATCTCTACTCTATTGGATTTTATGGATTTAATATTGGTTACATCGTTGGACAAAATGGTATCGTAATTAAGACAGTTGATGGTGGAACAAATTGGACAATACAAGATCCAAAGACCACATATAGTATCTATGATGTTAGCGCAGTAAGCAACAATGATGCATTTGTAGTTGGTGATGTTGCAATGTTGTTAGGTACAAACGATGGTGGTGCAAACTGGACAAACTTAAAACCAGCAAATTCAGCTTATGTTGATGTGAAGAGATATCACCAAGAAATTCTCTTCCCCGAAAACGGTGTTGGTTTGGGTGCAGGTATCTATATTCTTGATAGACTTTCGGAGGAATGGACACCAAGAAAAGATAGTATAATGTTCAACCGCGTTCGTTTCCAAGGTAACGAAGCATACACAGGTTCTGCAATTTACTCAGATAATTATGATTTAAAATTAATTTTCACTCGTTCTTTAATAACAACTAACAAAGCAACAAGCGAGATTGGTAAAGATCAAGTATACATAACAGGCGCAGTTTTCCAAGATGCAAACAAAGCAATTACTCAAAACTTTGCATCATCAGATTTGGCTGCTGCCACTATTTACGGCGAAGTTCAAGGTCCATTGCCATCAGCAATCTTCTCGGAAGCAGCAAACAGCATTTATAACAACGATGCTCGTTTCTTGATTAGACTGCCCGATGCTCCAAATACTAAAGGTATTTTAGCAGGTACAACTGGTATAGGTTTTGGTGGAACTGATACTTTAAGAGGTAACTACTGGGGCAAAACTGAGGCTGATGTTGATTTGAAATTTGAAAATATTAAGATCAAATTCTACAACCCCGAAACAGGCGAAGTGGAGGAATATACTAATGGGGTTAAGAAAGAAACATTCTTTGTAGCAAAGGGTGATAAATCTTACTTACCATATTTGTTTACTCCAAGTTCGAGCGATCCAAGAACACAAGGTCCATTCGAAAAATTAGGAACACAAATTGTTGGAACTCAAGAAGTAATCAAACAATTTACATATGTTCCAGTTCCAGGTAAGAATGCAGATGGTAACGAAAATCAAGCACATGATTTATCGATTCCAGAAAAATATTTAATGTCTGGTCATATATATGATATCTATGATAAAGGAACAGACATTAAAACTGCTGATTACAGTAATCGTCGTATGGTTCCAATCGAAGACTTTGCAGTTGGTATTCCACCAATTGTTAAAACCTATTCGACTGCAACTGCACCATCATTCGGTAAATATGTGAAAAGATGGACAAGAGATCCATATTTTGCAGAATTACGAGATGCACAAAACAGATTAGTATATCCACAATTATCAGTATTACAAACAGAATTCCAGCCAAATCCAAATGGTGAATTTTATCATCCAATTGGTTATCCATTATATCTGGAAGCCAACGTTGATTATTCTGGAGATGATAATATAGTTAATAACAATTATCATTTATTAAATGAAACAGTTTACTTTGTAATTAACGAAACAACTGGCGACTATATCCGCGTTCCATTGAAACAAGTAAGTGAAGTAGCTCCAAACAATGAAAGATTCTGGGCTACAGTTGAATTAGTTCCTGACCTTTCACGCAGAAATTCCAACCCATTGTTGAGAAGAACTGCCGAAGGTTTGGCAAACTTAGGAACTGGACCGTTCTTATTAGAAAATTTATTCCGCAATCCATACAAAGAAGACGCAGGTGCACTTAAAGGTCGTAAATATATAGCTGATTACAAAGAATTTGCAACAGTACCAGATTTATTCATAAACAAAGCAAGATTCAACAATGGCGTTGTTGAAATGCCAACTTCAAACTTTGCAAATGGAATTTCTAATACTACTTTCTTTGCTGGTGAAAAATATACATCATTACCAGTAAACGTTGGTGATGTTGTGAGAGTAATTTCAAGAACAATCCTTTGGAGAGAAGGTGCTAATGCAGCTTACGAAAAGGGCATCTCGTTCAAAATTACAGGAACTACAGAACCACCAGTATTTACAGGAAATATTCCGCAATTAGAAAATATTAATCCAGTAGAATTCAAAGATAAAATCTTTGTTACAGAAGATAGAAATTATCCAGCTGCATTAGGTTCTGAATATAGTCAATTGGCAGATAAAAGCCGTCGAGGACGCGACTCCATTATAAGAATCACCGCAATCGATCCTAATATGTTCTACGATCCTAGAGCATGGGATAATAATGATTGGTCTGCTAAATATTCCCAATTAACATATGACTGGAAAGTAGACCAAAATTCAGGTTTGTATCGCTGGTTATTGGTTGATACTGTGAAAGCAGCTGACGATCAACCACGCTGGGGTGCAAGAGGATATTTGATGTTTAAAGGTACACCAATTAATCCTTATGTTGTTCCAGGCGGCGAAGTAGTAAATGTTGGTGCAGCAAACTATCCACCTCATTACAGAACATTAGATTCATTGCGTGCTGTAGGTGCTCCACAAGATGTAATCGATAGATTTATCGAAACATTCCCCGAATACTTTAGTAGTCCAATTTACGATGCAAATAATGCAAGATTCCTACAACAAGATACATTAGACTTTGGTAAACTTTATCGCAGGACGAAAGAATTCAGAATGTTCGTTGTTGATAGCGTTCCAAGATTCTTAGACCCAGCTACACCACAAAGTGAATTGGGACCTATTACAGTTTTGAAGGATTTGACTACACGTGAAACAGAAGAAAAATCATATACTCCAAGTGTTTATACTTGCAAAACAACTACTGATCAAAAACTAATCGCCAACTTAACTGATAAATTGAGATTCCAAATTGATTTGAATACTGATGATGAGTTAGAAGATTCATGGGCACTGAACTGGAACTATCCATACGGAAGAACATCCTATGGGTTTGCTAATATCTCATTAAGACCCAATGATGATACAACTGCAATTGATACAACAAATTACAGTGGAGATCAATTCGGTCAAGGTGGTCCCGCAAAATTAATTACTCAGATTAAGCCAGCATGGATGAAGTACGATTATATGTATTTCTATGAAAAAGAAGATGCAGCAAACGTTGATCCGAATGGTGCTGACTTTACAACATTTGGTAAACTTAATATCCGTATTCCAAGAAATGAAGCTTTGAATTACTTGAAAGCACCAAATAGTTACAATAATGAAATGAATACAGATACAGTATTTGTTGTAGTGGCTAATGATGGACACGGCGGAGTAACATTCAAGAGATTACCTTTGTTTGTGAATATACAGCCACAAATCGTAACAAATTCTTTACCTTCTGCAGTTGAAGGAACAGATTATAATCCACAATTGCTTGATACATCAAAACAAATAAAGATTGTTGATCCTAACTTTGGTCAAAGACACAGATTCGAATTGATCTATGTTGACGATGCAAGAACATCGATAAAAATCGACGATTGCTACGAAGATGCCGGTGTTTATGATCTTAATAAATTTAAGACTACACCAAAATGGTTGAAAATCAACAAAGAAAATGGTTTGCTCTATGGTACACCTGGCGTAAAAGATGCACCAGCAAATATCACTGTTACAGTGGTAGTTACTGATGAAAATGGCTTACGTCACTTACATCAAATTCCAATGGAAGTCAAAGAAATTAATCATATACCAAATGTTGCCGGTATCCCACCAGTACGTTGTATTGATTATGGTAAACCATACGAAGACTTTGTAACAGTTATCGATAAGGACTTATTCCGAAATAATTCAACAGAACAATTAACAAT